>DAOVGS010000052.1 GCA_030672285.1 Hadesarchaea archaeon
TGCATCCCGAGCCCGAGCGAGCGCACGAAGTTCGGGAAGGCGATGTTAAAAAAGGACCCGAAGTGCCCTGGAAGTTTGGGCATCGCGATTTCCGAGGCACTTGAAGATGCCGCAACACACGAGAACACTAAGTACGCTCTCGGCAGTGTGCTCAATCACGTACTCCTCCACCAAACGGTTAACGGCCTCGAGTGCAAGAAGCAATTCGAGCTCGCTGGGGATTACCCCGATGTCATGTTCGGATGCGTTGGAGGGGGGAGCAACTACGCTGGAGCTTGTTACCCATTCGTCGGTGACAAACTAAGGGGGGAGAAGCCAGACCTAAGGGTCGTGGCGTGTGAACCAAAGGCGTGCCCGACGCTGACGAAGGGACCTTATATGTATGACCATGGAGACACGGCTAGGATGACACCACTCTTGATGATGTACACACTCGGTCATGAGTTTATTCCTCCACCGATCCACGCCGGCGGGCTCCGCTACCACGGTGACGCGCCTTCGATGTGCAAGTTGGTGAAGGAGGGAGTCATGGAAGCTGTTGCCTATCACCAGAACGAGGTGTTCAAGGCGGCGCTAACATTCGCCAAAGCTGAGGGTTTCCTCATAGCCCCGGAAACCGCACACTGCGTGAAAGGAACGATAGATGAGGCGCTGCGGTGCAAAAAGACAGGTGAGGAAAAAGTCATTTTCTTCGCAAACAGCGGGCACGGACACTTCGACTTGGGGGCTTACGATGCCTACCTGCACGGCAAGCTCATCGACTACGAGTACTCCTCTAAATTAGTGAAGGAAGCGCTGGCGAAGGTGCCAAAGGTAAAACCGAAGATAAAATGAGAGTTGAAAAAATCCAAGTGCCTCAGTCCGCCCATCATCAAATCATTGCAAATGCTCAGACGATGTCGTAACATCATTGGCGTTTGAAAGTAGTTTTTCACGAATAAGAATTTTGTGGGGCTAAACTAGTAGCCGAACATCTTCTCCGGTTTCGAGATTTCGGGTACTCTGGTAGGGGGCAAGACTTTCGCGATAGCTCGATCGAAATCCCCTCGTTCGACCCGCTCCCGTCCATCGCGGATCGCGAACATGCCGGCCTCGGTGCAGATGGCCTTGATATCGGCACCGGTCGCCCGTTTGGTCCGCTTCACGAGCTCCTTCACGTCCACATCCTTCGCGCGATTCATCCCCTTCACGTGAATTTTGAAGATCACAACTCGCGCCTTCTCGTTGGGCAGCGGGAAATAAATGAGCCTATCGAAGCGCCCGGGGCGGAGCAACGCTGGGTCGAGGATGTCTGGGCGATTGGTCGCGGCCAAGATTTTGACATCGCCTCTGGGGTCAAATCCATCCACCTCCGCCAGCAACTGCACGAGGGTGCGGTGGACCTCGCGGTCGCCGCTAGTCGAGGTGTCGAGGCGGCGGGCCCCAATCGCGTCCAGCTCATCGATGAAGACAATCGAGGGCGCCTTCTCCCGGGCCAGTTCGAACATCTCGCGCACCATCCGGGCCCCTTCGCCGATGTATTTCTGCACGAGCTCGGAGCCTATCACGCGGGTGAATGTTGCACGGGTTTCGTGGGCGACCGCTCGGGCGAGGAGGGTTTTCCCCGTCCCCGGGGCGCCGTAGAGGAGCACCCCTTTGGGCGGCTCGATCCCCACCTTCTTGAAAAGTTCCGGCTTGAGCATGGGGAGTTCAACGCTCTCCCGAATTTCCTGAATCTGGTCCTCCAGCCCGCCGACATCGCCGTAGCTCACACCGGGCGCCTCCTCGATCTCCATCCCGAGCACGAGCGGGTCCTTCCTCGAGGGCAGCACCTCCATTATGCTGAAGTTTCGCTGGTTGAGTGCGACCCGCGTACCCGGCTTGAGTTGCTCGGGCTTGATGAACTGTGACGCGTTGACGACGAAATGCGGCCCGGCACTGCTCCGAACGATCGCGCGCCCATCTTCGAGCACATCGAGCAGGGTTGCGGAAATCAACGGTGGCGCGCGGATGCGGTCGAACTCTGCTTGAAGGCTCCGGAACTCTCGCTCGATGCGCAGGTACCGGCTCTCGAGTGAGCGTTTTTCATGTTCCAAATCTCGGATGCGGTGCTCCAAGCTGTGGATGTAATCCGTGACGTAGCCCTCGTCAAAAGCGCTGGTCCTCGGTTCCTTGGTTTTGGCAGCATCCGGCAATTTTATCTCTCCTTGGAATACTCGGTTGAGGTGCTTTTAAGTTTTCAGTGGAAATTGAGGTCATCAATATTAATTAATTTGAGTAAATTGTTTAATGCAGAGGAGGGATGAAAATAGCGAGACGTAAGCATAAAAAAACAGGGTATCCTTTACCTTTACTTATAACAATATTAGTTCTATCTGGTCTGTCTATTGCAGCCGTCGTCATTATGACCAGACCCACACCAGCAAAGTTTGAAATCTTGAATCTCACGTTTGACCCAAGCGAAGTTGAGGCTGGCAATCCAGTTAGAATCCTAGTTACAGTTAAAAACGTTGGAGGGTTGGAGGGTGCGTATACGGCGGTATTAAAAATCGATGGTGAAGTAGAGACAACCGACGAAGTCATTCTTGCTGGGAAGACTACACATACCGTATCCTTTACGGTTACAAAAAACACTCCAAAAATATATTTAATCAATGTCAATGGGCTACAACGTTCGCTCGACGTGTCGATCCCCACCGTGATTTACGAGCTTAGCGATGCTCCCGCTCTTCCAGACTACGTTCCGGAAAGATACGAGGACAAACCTGCCGCGGGAGCCTATTATGGGCCTGGGTACAGCTTCTCTTTGAGATGGACTCTCCAGTACAAGTTTGAAAAAGTTGGTGGTTTGGCTAGGGTCACGGTCAAAAACGAAGGTGGCAACGCACTCTTTGTTTATAAAGTAGGCGTAAGTGGAGACTGGCAAGAAGAAGAATATTGGTATCCGAAGGACGTTGGCTTCACCGTGGAGCCAGGCGAGGAGCGAGACATGGGATTAGTTAAATTTCCTGGTCCAGAAACGCCTAGGGAACACGAAATCAAATTCGGTGCTTCCATCTTGGCTAAGACTGGAGGGGGAAAATGGTACGATTATGGAACTGTATACTTTGACCCAGTTACCTATGAGTTTGAAAATCTAGCTGAAGAGAGAGAGGTAGAATACGAGGAAAGTGACTATGATGATTTCAATAAACTTAACGAACTGGTTAACCCTAGAGGCCCAGGGGTACGTGAAAAAGCGTTACAGATAGCAAGCCAGTACAGTGGAGAATATAACGTTTATCAACTATGCGCTCTTTTCGATTGGGTTAGGGATGAAATTGGATATGTTAGCGATCCTCAGGGAACGGATTACTGGTCTCCGCCCGATGAAACTTTAGTAGCAGAAGCAGGCGATTGTGAGGACCACGCGATTCTTTTGGCCTCCATGATAGAGGCCATAGGAGGGGCTACTAGGATTATACTCACGGAAAATCACGCTTTTGCGTCGGTTTATATTGGAGACGAAAGTCTTGCGAGTAAAGTCACGGAAACCATAGAAAATTACTACGGAGAAGAGTTACCCTTTGTTTACTGGATTGATAATGGAAAAAGGTGGCTTGTTCTGGAAAGTACTGGGGGACTTTATCCTGGGGATCTCCCAGTCGGGGCAAAGTTTACCTCCGAGGACTGGACTTTTACTGAAACTCAGCAAGTGTATTTTGTTGACATAATCTCGGAATTGTGAAAACTGAACCCAGCTGTAGCTTAACCAATCCTTTTTTGTTTTCGTCACCATAGTTTAATCGGTGCGAATGCGCGTCGTGCTCGTCGAACGCCGCTCACCAGGCGAAAAATCCAGCTTGGAGGAGCTTGCAGCCCTAGCGCGAACGCTCAACCACGAGGTCGTCGGCACGCTCGAGCAAGTACGGAAGCCAGACCCCGCTTACCTCATAGGCAGGGGCAAGGTCAAGGAGCTCGCGGGCTTGGTCGGGTCGAATGGAGTCGAGCGCGTTATCTTTAACAACCAGCTCACCCCCTCGCAGGCCTTCAAGCTCTCGCGGCTCGTGGGGGTCGAGGTAATCGACCGCTTCCAGCTCATCCTCGAGATTTTCGCGATGCGCGCAGGGTCACCCGAGGCGAAGCTCCAGGTCGAGTATGCTAGGCTGAGCTACGAGTTGCCGCGCATTCGGGAACAGGTGCGCGCGATAACCTTGGTAGAGCAGCCCGGCTTTCGAGGCGGTGGCGAGTACGATGTGGATGTCCGCCACGACATGATCAAGCGGAAGCTCGTGAACCTGAGGCGAAAGCTCAAATCAGTTGCCAAGGCGAGGGAGCAGCGGCGCAAGCGAAGACATCGGCGAGGTTTCAAACTCGTGGCGCTCGCTGGTTACACGAATTCGGGGAAGTCGACCTTGCTCAACGCCCTAACAGCTGCAAACGCCGAAGTCGATGATATGCTCTTTACTACCCTCATGCCGCGAACGCGCGCCCTGAAGGCGAGCCGGAAGGCCCTGCTCACCGACACCGTGGGCTTCATCGATGGGCTGCCCCCTTGGCTGGTCGAGGCATTCAAGGCCACGCTCGAGGAGATATACCTAGCCGACCTCGTGGTGCTCGTGCTCGACGTCGCAGAACCGCTGCCCGAGATCATCCGGAAGTTCCGGGCGTCCCGCGAGGTGCTGGCGGAGTACCCCGTGAGGGTGGTCGCGGCCCTGAACAAGATCGACCTCATCCCCCGCGAGGAACTCGAACGCAAGCTCGAGGTCCTGAACGACATAACAAGTTTCACCATCCCCATCTCAGCGCTCGAGCGCACCAACTTGGGCCCGCTAATCGAAACTATAAGGGTGAACATTTTCGGGGGCGGGAAGCCTGCCTGAGAAAGTCGATATCGCGTTTCAGCCCCATTCGGAGGTAGCTGCGCCGTTTTTTCATCATTAGGCTCTTTTGGAGGCTCCGAACTTAAAAATAGTTTTTTAACGGGAAATTAGGGATAATCCCGAATCATAAAGGCAAAAAAGATGAAAAAACCGGGTAAAAAGCTTTTATTGGCGCGTTTTCCGCACGTTAGTTATATCTATGAGGTTTTAGCATAGAATTACTGGGCCAGGAGTGGGGGTAAAATGGGCAAGAAAATTAGCAAGGGCAAGAAAAAGGTCGAGAAACGCGTTAAAGTGAAAAAGGAGCCCCAGCAGAAGCCGCAGGAGGACCCCGTTCTAAGGGAGATCCTCACCCAGATAGCAGGCGAGCGCGGGTATGAGGTGGCGAAAACGCTCGTGGAGGGGGAAATCACCGACGACGAGGTAGCCAAACGCATGGGCATGCGGGTGAACCTCGCGCGGAAGATCCTCTACGAGCTATACGAGAACCGCGTGGTGAGCTACCGCAGGGTCCGGGACGAGCACAGCGGATGGTACGTCTATTACTGGCGGATCGAGCCCGAGCGAGCGCGGGAGTACTTCGACAACAACAAACGCCTGTTCATACAAAAGCTCGAGGAGCGGCTCGAGGTGGAGCGGAACACGATGTTCTTCGGCTGCGGGAACGGAGACCCCAAGTTACCGTTCGAGGTCGCGGCGGAGAACGATTTCAAGTGCCCTCGCTGTGGGGGAAAGTTGGAGCCCTACGACAACTCGAACGTGATCACGGCGCTCGAGCGCCAGATCGAATCGCTCCGACAGCGCCTCGTGGGGAGTTAATTGTTCGGCCGCGAGGAAGCGCTTCGCGCGCTGCGCGAAGCTGGTTGTTCAAGGGAAGTCATCCAGCACTCTCTTGCCGTCGAGCGGATTTCTCTAGGGTTTGCCCGGCGAATTCATGCGAGCGGTCACAAGCTCGACCCGAGGCTCGTGAGTCTGGGCGCGTTGCTGCACGACATCGGGCGGGCTCGGACGCACGGCATCAGGCATGGGGTCGAGGGGGCAAAGATCCTGCGGGGCCTTGGGTTGAGCAAATTTGCGCGGTTCGCCGAGTGTCACTTGGGTGCCGGAATTCCAGCTGAGGAGGCAAGGGAGCTTGGACTCCCGGCGCGAGATTTCATGCCCCGAACGCTCGAAGAGAAGGTCATCGCTTACGCGGACAAGCTGGTAATGGAGCACCGCGTGACATCGTACGAGCGGGCCCTCGATTGGTTCAGGTCGGAGCTGGGACCGGAGCACCCAGCGATCGATCGCTTCAAGGCACTGCACCGCGAAATCCAGAAGATGGCAGGCTTTAGATGAGCTCTGGTCGGGTGGTGGGACTTGATAGAAGCTCTGCCGCTTCGGAGTAATACTTTTCACTCTCAGAAAATTTTTGCAACGCCTCACCATAGTTGTCTTGGCGCATTAGAAGAAGACCTTCGTATTTGCATATGTCACCCTTATAGGTGGATATGGTAACTTTGTCCTGGGTCTTTTCATATTCACTTACGGCGGCACGTAAACACTCTAGCACGTCTTTTATGTTCCCACTAAGTTTAGCCAAGACAACATCACACTCTTTAAGATTCCCCATGCACCAATGCATTTGTTGCGCATTGCCGGCTACTTCGGAAAGCTTTGCGGATATTTGAAAACACTCCTTAGCTTTTGTATACTCCGCTCTTTTCTTCACAGCGAGCCCCTTTGCTAGCCACGCCGTGCTCTCAAATGCTATCGTTCTCGCTGTTGTGTCCGCTTCCTTGAATTTGGTGACGGCTTCAAACATCAACTCGCTCGTTTTTGAGAAATTTCGCTTATCGTATTCCGTGCGTGCCATACAAGCAAGCGCCCACGCTTCGCAAAATTTTTCCGCCTTTGCGGCGCCCAGTTCATTGAAAAGTTTTCTAGCAATTTCAAAGTTTTCGATCGACTCCTCGTGGTGGCCCGAGTAATAAGCATCTAGGGCTAGAGAATCATGGATATTGGCTTTGCACCATATCAATTCTCTTTTTGAATCCAATTCTTCCCATAATTTAGCCGCTTCCGTTAATTTTGCGCGATATCCTGTATATTTTTTGTATTTTCTAAAGCTCCATGCTTCGTTCTCTAATGCCAACGCTGCGCACCGTTTAGATTGCTTCGGGTTGCCTAATTTTTTCCAGATTTCAGCGGCTTCTTTGTATTTGTAGGAAGCTTCCCTGTTATTTCTCTGTTCCGCGTCTATGCGCGCCATTTCTTCCAAATTTTTAGCCTTAAGTTGTGTGGGAATATGCCCCTTTTTTAAATTTTTCATTTTCAATCTACTTTTTCTTCATTTTGTACCATTCTAATTTCGTTTGTTGTGGTATAAACCTTTTTCGCACATTTTTGTACATTAATGGTATCCCAAAGAGAATCTATAAACAATTATCTCAACACAGCATTTTCCGAGGCGAATTTTAGGGTTCTGAGTTCCGCACTCAAGGAGCAACTCAAGAAAGAGATCCTAGATGAGATTGGGTCTACGAACTTCACCGCTGGAATAGTGGGCCCGCCGAGATTCGAACTCGGGATCTCCACCTTTCCCATCGAGATTGTAAGGGTGGCGTCTTAACCACTAGACCACGGGCCCAGTTGATTTTTTGTTCCCACAGATAAAAGCGTACTCGCCTAGAGCCCCTGGGCGATCATAATTACCTCGAGCACGACTATGGCGACAATCAGCAGCATCATCAGGAACTCAAGGGTAGTCGCGCGGTGTACGTCGATGCGCTCCATCGCCATGGCGTAGAGCTCCTGCAACTGATTGAGCTTCTTGTCGACTAACGCCAGCCAGTCGGCGATGCGGAAGCGCTCGCTCGCGACTCGATAGAGCTTCCCCAAGTACCACTCTCCCGTGAACTTCAGGATGTTGCGGAGGTCCCCCACGTAGTCCATGACCTCGATGCGCAGTTCCGCCAGCTCGTTCGCGGTTCGAGCAAGCTCCCCGTAGGGGCGGCTTCGCCAAGTTATGCCCATGCGGGGGCCAGCGAGGGCGGTGCGAAGGGAACTGTAGGCCCGTTCCACGCGGCGGTCGAGCAAGCGGTCGTAGGTCTTGAGCTCGAGCAGTTGGATCCGCGCGAACTCGATCATTCGCACGAGCTCGTCGGTGTACTCGACCGCGCCGCTGATGAGCGCCGCGTACCAGTCGACGATTACGATGTCCTCGTCGGAATAACTCAGGTAAGGCTTCAGGGCATCCTCGACTTCCTTGTCGCTGAGCGAGCGCCAGTCTCGTTCCCCGCGCAACAGCCCCGCCGTCTGCTTTCGAAACTTGGTCAAGAAATCTTCCGCTTCCAGCCTCGGTTCGGACCCGGCGATCAAGATGAGGGTGTAGATTTCCGGGAGCTCGAACGCGGGGTATGGATAAACTATCGCGGGTTTTATCGTTTTCATGAGGTCCTTGAAGAGCTCGAGTGGCAGCTCGTCGAAGTCGATCTCCTTTTCACCCACTTTCACCCGCCTTTCGTTCAGGGTGACGAGTTTTGTGATGCCCTCGAAGTTAGCCCTGCGGAATTCAATGTTTATGTTGATTCCTATGACGCCGATGGGGAAAATGTGTCCTTCGATGGTGGCCTTGTGCCGGTCAATCTTCCGTGCACCGAGGTCGACCTCGATCGGCCGGAAACCCACCTCCTCATATTTTGGCGCCAAAATTCTTGTTCCCCTTGGGACATGGCGTTCGACCACCGCGAGTTTTTGTTTGGGTACGCGCTCGAGCTCGATGTCACCCCCGACGTCGTAGAAGTACTGGAAGACCACCCGCCCGGTCAAAGTCGGTGCTTCCGGCATCTGTCCACCGCTCACGTTTTGGCCCGAGAAAACTTAAGGGTGGCGCCGGGGCAGGGATTTGAACCCTGGAGGCCCAAAGGACCAACAGGTATTTGCGGGTTTTCACCCGTAGCAACCTGTCGCCATACCTGGCTAGGCTACCCCGGCGAAGGCGGCGAGCGCGCCCGAAGTTGATGCCTTCCCCACGCGACGATTGCTGGCCCCAAACTCCATCCCGTGGTCTACCAGCGTCGTACGTCCTGCCTACCGTTGCTACCTTCCGGTCCTCACGGGGTTCGGCAGGTGGGGGCAGTTCTCCCCGGCCTTACGACCGAGGCCCTGCCGCCGCCGACCCAGCAGGACGGGACTTCTTTGCCGGAAACCAGGTCGACGCATGGTTCCGACGCCGTCCCCGAGCTTCGGCCCAGCGTATAGCGGATTTCTGGTAGAGGGGACCGCTAACCCCCCACCTAGCCCGCCGCCAAACATAAATTGATTCCGCAAACTATAAATGAACTGCTGTTATTAGACTTGCCCGCTCACGTGCTTCATAAAAACTCAATACTCTCTGATACTTTCTGGGTAAATAGAGTGCCATGTCACGATACATCCAACGTAGAACGGCTTCGGCTTCTCGCGTATTGTATCGCAATCTACAAATATTTTCCATCTTGTTCACGTTTTTAGCGGCGCAGCCTACTTTGTTTTTGATTACTTGGTTGAGTGTAATTAAAAAATCCTTTGTGCCACAGAAAGAGAGTTGCAAACAAGGGCTGTTTTTACGCGTATAAGCCCACATATCTCCATCCCCATCAAAATAACCTCTTACAAAATGACCAAGGTACTGATCTGGAATAGTGGGGAATTTTAGGCTTAACGATTTTCGTGGCGTTATCCCTATCTTCAGAAGGTCATTTACCAATTTTTTTGATCATATTCTCAGCCGGAATACCAACGAGCACTTTCCATTTTTTCCCTGATATGTACGTTCACATATCGGGTGTTCTGCTTTCATCATTTTGCGAATTTTGTCAAGCCAATCGACATCCACACTTGTTATCTCTAAATCGTATTTGTTATGGAGCTTGTTGATGTATACTTCGCCATCTGCGGCTATCACGCCCACGATGTACGCCATCTCATGTGACCAGTTCTTGAAAAAATCTTCATCAACTTTATAGCCGCCTCCCGCTCTCGACTTTTGTAGTCCTAAGCGGCTTGCTTTCATTCTTATCGCATATCGTGTTTTTGTGGGGAGAATTTTGGTTAATCGTTGCCCTGGTGTATTTGAGTAGCTTTTCAGCAATATATCGATTTCTTCTTTGGTCCAAGCATGACGTTTATCCAACATCTACTTTGCCCTCCATCAAACGATTTTTCGATGTTTTCCTTAAGCGACTTTGGGGGAGAGGTCACCGAAAGTATTCAGGCTCTGATGTTAGGGCTTCAGGCAATTCCCCAAGTGAAAAGTCCAAAAAAAGGCCTAATTTGGATCACGAGGCTTTTTTTAAAGGAGTTTGGCACATGATAGCTCCATATGCGCTGGGAGGAGTAACCCAAACTAATCGGTGATAAAGTGTAGGGTTTCTCGTTTTTTCCGTTTTGACTTCAGTATGAAATAAGCGTTTTCTGTCGTCGTTCCAACCCGAGCCCCTCGAGGAGTTCGCAGCTCTTGCAAATGTTCGCTGAGGTCGGCTCGCCACAATTTTTACACCTTCGCATCTCAAACTCGGGCACGATTTGCGCGAGCTGGGGCTTTAGCCGGTCGAACATCCGAAGGATCATGAACTTCGAGTTGGGGTGGTTGGCCTCGAGCTGGTTCAAAAAATCGCGAATCTCGGTGTGGATCCCCCCTGTGTAAGGGCAGACGGCGAGGTGCACCTCTAGTCCGCGGAGCAGGGCGTAGAGCGCTACCTCCTTCTCCGGGATCTCGCGCAGAGGCTTGATGCGAGGGACGAAGCCTTCACGCGGTGGATAGGATGGCCCGAGGCGGTGTAGCCTGGAGAAGTCGGCCCGCACGTAGTTCAGCATGATCGCTTGGACTTCGTCGTCGAGGTTGTGTGCGGTAGCGAGCTTGTCCGCCCCCAGTTCGCGGGCAGCTTGGTTGAGCAGCGAGCGGCGCATCACGCCACAATAGGTACAGGGATTCAGTTCAGTTTTTCTAGCCTTCGCGCGCCTGACAATTTGATCGAGCGTCGCGCCGAAAGTTCGTTTGAAGCTCACCACGTAGTGCTCGATGCCCAGCGATCTTGCATTTTCCCGGGCTATGGGCAGGCTTTGATCGCGGTACCCCTTTATCCCCTCATCGATCGTTATCGCCACAAGCTCGCAATTTTTACGCCCGCAATGCTCGACCAGTAAGTGCATTGCCGCGATGCTATCCTTGCCCCCGGATACCGCCACCGCGACCCGCTCACCGGGCGAGAGAAGCTTGTGTTCAGCGATCGCGCGCCGGAAGCGCTTTTCAACGCTTTTGATCAAGCAACGATCGCAGAGGAGCACGCCCGCATAGCGGCGGTTATAAGCCGCGCGCCGCCCACAAAAAGTACACTTGAGCACCTAACCACCTGTGACGATGGGCAAAATCTCGATGAGGTCACCATCTGAAAGCCGCTCCTCCTCTACCACTATCTTCCCGTTCCGCCTCACGACGATGGTCTCTCGGTTTTGGTCCAGTTTCCTGAGTAGGTCAGCAATGGTGGCGTGGGGGGCGAGTCGAAGTTCGCGTTTGTGTCTCTTCCCCACCTGCTTTACTACAATTTTGATGCAAGTCATTCCATCACGCCAACATGGGCATGAAGTTCACGATGAGCAACGCTAGCACGATTATCGAGAGTGCATGGCTCACGCGCCTGGCCGTTCGTTTGGAGCTCGCTCGCTCGACCATGCCCTGAAAGATGTAACCTCCATCGAGCGGCACCATTGGTAGGAGGTTGAACATCCCGATGCCGAGGTTTAGCACGAACATCCACTTTATCAGATCTATCAACCCCCACGGCGCGTACGCATCGTAAACGTAGGAGTGGAACACGGGGCGCCCCGTTAGCTCCAACATCATCACCCCCATGTCAAATAGGGGATTGGCGAACTCGGAGTGGGAACGTGCTGAGACTGTTCCTACACCAATGTAACCCTTATTTTCATTATCCGGATGTTCTGCCAGCTCGATTCGGAAATTCTCGTTGTCGGTTGAGATTTGGATATTATCCCCAGGATGGGTGTTGTCCATGAAGCTTTGGAAATCCTCGTATGTGTTCATGGGCACGTTGTCGATTTCGAGGATGCGCATGCCTGGACCCAAGACATTTTCGGCGGGGTAGTTCTCAGCAATGACATACACATAAATGCCCGGTTTGGGGACCAAGAGGAGCAGGAGGATGCCTAAGCACAGGAAGGCAAACAAGATGTTCGCGAACGACCCAGCACCGAAGACACGTAGGCGCTTCAATATTGACGCCTTCTTCAACTGTTTTTCATCTGGTTCGACAAACGCGCCGGGGATCGCCACCAACACCATCCCGCCAACTGATTTCGTCTCAAGTCCCTGTGCACGCAGCACGAACCCGTGGGCGAACTCGTGAACAAAAAGCACGCTGGCTATACCCACCAACCACCCAAAGATGGTCAGGCCGGGGACGATACCGGGTAGCACGAAGCGCACACCCGGAAGTGCTTGGGTGGGTTGTGTGAGGGTGATCGCGGCGTTAAAAGCGACGTTGAATAAAATGAACGCCATCAGGAATATCCCGATCGCGGCGCCCACGGTCCCAAATGTGCGCCACCCCCGTTTGGAAGATTTTGCCACGCGGTCGATGAATCGTAGCCCTCGCTTGGTGCGCCACATCAGCATGCCCGGGGTGATGGTGAAGCCGTGCTTTTCTAGATGATATCGGCGATTCACTAGGACCAAGGATGCCCAGAACAGGGCGAGCAGCGCAAGAGCGACGAGCACCCATTCAAGCATCTTGAGGCACCGTAGTTTATACCATCGGCAAAGTTTAAACCTCTGCGTTCGGGTTGTTGTCGTGGGAAGTGTATGTTCTCGCTGGTGTTGACGATGGTGAAAAATCGGGCGGAGGCGAAAAGGCTAAGTGAAAAATTGGTGTCGGAAAAGCTCGCGGCTTGCGTTAGTGTCCTGCCGAGCGTAAGTTCAACTTATAGGTGGCGCGGGGAACTTGAGCGAGCGAGGGAAAACCTGCTCCTGATAAAAACCTCTGACGAAAAACTCGATCGCTTAATCCCACGCATCAAAGAATTGCATAGCTATGAAGTGCCCGAGGTCTTGGTGGTCCCAATCGAGCGCGGGTTACCTGAATATTTAAAATGGCTCGAGGAAAGTTTGAGGTGATTGTATGTTGGTCGATTTGGAGGATGCTTATCGTTTGATCGCTCCACGGCCGATCGTTTTGATCACGACGGTCGACAAAGAAGGACGGATTAACGCTGCGCCGATGTCGTGGGTGACGCCAGTTGAATCAGAGCCACCGATTGTCATTTTCTCGACTAGCTACGACAGCGACACCTACCGCAACGCCAGCGAGACGGGGGAATTCGTCCTCAACCTCGTGCCGGAGCGGATCAAGAAGCAGATGTACACCTGCAGCAAGAGTTTTCCACGGGGGGTCAATGAGCTCGAGAAAGCCGGCCTGAACTGGGAACCTTCCGAGAAAGTGAAGCCACCGCGAATCGCCGAGTGTCCGGTTAATTTGGAGTGCAAACTCGATTGGATTCATCGGGGACCTGAATATGTTGTGGTGGCAGGAAGGGTCGTCGTGGCGCATGCGCAGAAGGGTGCGATGAAGGCGGGGAGGTTAAACGCCGAGCAAGTGAAACCCTTGCTCCACGTGTCCGGCAAGAGCTTCGTCATCGGCGACCGTGAAACAGGGCTTTGATATGGTCAAGCCTGTTCGTGCCGCCGACATCGTCGAAATTGTATATGATGAAGAACGCTGGCGATTTTTTAAGGAGCTACGGACGCGTGCGCTGGAACTGATGGAGGTTATGGTAAAGCAAGGGTTCGATCCGATTGTGTACGGGAGTGTCGCCCGTGGGGACGTCGGTAAAGATAGTGATGTTGATGTGTTCGTCCCTCACGTCGTGCCATCCTACAAGATCGAGCTAGCCCTTCACGAGGCCAAGCTCGAGCCAATGAACCGGGAGATAGTCATGGCGACGCCTTGGCAGCTCCCTAAAGCACACATTTACATCGAAGAGGATCGTTTGGTTACTTTCCCGCTGGTGAAGCCGAAGCGGTTAGAGGTCGAGTTCTATTATTTCGGGGGCGCGGCAAGCTCTGAACAGGTCAAGCGAGCGGTTCGCGTGCCGGGTGTCGATAAGCGCTTGATGTTGGTAGAGCCCACGCCGCGAGGGCATGTTGAAAGTCCAGTTATGGGTAAGGAAGCTGAGGCGGCGAAGCGGGTCGGTGTTGGTCTGGATATCGTTCGGGAGCGCGTGCAGGTCCTAACCCGTAGGGGAGATGTGGGCCGCACTGGGATTTTCATCCAACGCGCACTCATGCCGAACGAAAATTTCGAGGAAGTTTTCAAGCGGCTGGTGCAGAGCCATTCGGAGATGAAAGTCCGACTCAAAGAGCAGCTTCCCTAAGACGCGAGATGACGAACTCCTTATTGAGAACCGAGATGAAGTTGCCCACGCGGGGGCCTGACCCTCGACCCAGCAGAGCGAGGTAGATCGCCTTGAATAACTCGGGCGCTTTCAGACCGACCCTCTGCGCGAGTTCGTAGATGTGATTGTGAAGTTCGACCGGGGCGAAATCGCGCGAGGATAAATCAGCAGCCAGTTGCGTTAAACCCTGTTTTTGTTTTTTGGCAAGGCCCTCTACAGCTTCGGCGGGTAAGGTTTCGGCAACCTTGAATCGCAAACGCTCGGGTGCATGTTTGGACACCCAGTTCCGCGAGCAACTCAAGCGGCGGAAGGCTAGCTTGATATCGGATTCGCTTGGGTCGGTTAGCATCTCACGGGAAGTTAAAACGTTGATTGCATGCTTTTCATCCCGCATTACTTGACTCAGCACCGTGGCGAACCTGAACGGCACCCGCTGCACCGGCCGTCTTGGCGTTTCGCGGAGCTGGGAGAGCTGGTAAATGCGCTTGAACTGTTCCCTCCTACGAGCACTCGCCTCCACCATGCCGAAGTGAACCTGCTCGACCAGGTCGTACTCATCGTAAAGGTCAAGCAGCGCTATCCCGGGGTCGAACTCCTTGGCCTTCATGGGTTTGCTCCTGAAGATGAAGTAGCGCAGGAGCTCGGGCTCGGCTATCTCGAGCCACTGGGGGGGCGTGAACACAATTCCCTTCGAGGAGGACATTCGTTTGCCTTTAAGGCTGACCCACTCGTAGGGCACGGGGTAGGGGGCATCACATTTGAAAACTTGCTTTGCGATTAATTTGCCCGTATCGTAACTTCCGCCGACGACCGCATGATCCTTGCCGAAGGGTTCGCATGTCACGTCGAGTAACTTCCAGCGCGCAGGCCACTCCACCCGCCAAGTCAGTTTACCTTGGCCTTTGGTGAAATCGGCCTCGCCCTCGTGACCGCAGCCGGCAACGTAGTCGGAGCCCTCGCACCTGTAACTTACGTAGTTATCGTGCCAGCTGAGTGATTGGGTAGTTGCAAGCCTACCACATCGCTCGCACAATACATCATAAGGCAACCAGCCCTCAGGCAACGGTTTGGAGCGATATCGGTTGAGGATCGCGCGAATCTTGTCGGCGTGTTCGAGTGCGGTTCGGGTTGGGTCCGCCATCTTCCCGCTTCGATAGATCTCCGCACCTGAGTAAATCTTCACATCAATCCCGAAATCGTCGAGTGATTCGATAAATGGGTGGGCGAAATAATCGACGAAGTTCTTGTACTTCGGATCGGGCGAGGGGATGTTGATGTAAGGCATGCCCAAGTACCGCTTGTACTTTTCAGCCAACTCGCCCTCGTTCAACGGCCAGGGTATCCGGCGCATGGGGTCGAAGTCATCGGCGTACCA
>DAOVGS010000051.1 GCA_030672285.1 Hadesarchaea archaeon
ACTCCTTTTTTGTTGCGAGCTGAACTCTTTATGGACCCCTATTTAAGCATTTTGAGCCTCGAAAATCCCCTAACTTCGCTGAAAAAGCTTTAAATAGCCCCGATTATACGTTGAACGTTAATACCATTATCGACGATTGACGTGCAACCAAAACGGCAGGCTCACCTCAGAAAACAAACGCAAAGCTTCCCCTCAACGTGGCCACGAGTTCTTCCCCATCAATTTTGACCTCGGCGGGGATCAAGTAGCCTATCTGGTTCATGTCTGCCCCCTCCAACCTCTCTTGAAACCGCCCCTCTTTGAACCTCACCCCGAGCACCTTCAACTTTTCAAAAAAGAGCTTCTGCACGTTCGCCAAGTCGAAGTTCCTCGCCAGCTGATAGAGGTCGAAGAAGTCCCTTGGGTCACCCCTCATATAGGCCGCCCTGAGCTTCTCCGCCATTATCTCTTTTATGTCCATGGTTGGAAAACTGAATCGTGGTATATCTGGATATGGGTGGACCACAGGGAGCGCTTTTCTTGACAGGAGCAATTGCTCGCGCATGCTGATCTCTATGATGATGGAGTTCGGGAAGTTCAGCGGGCCCGTGAATCGCGCGCTCGCCGAGAAGCTTTTTTTCCCTTTCACCACATTTTTCAGCTCAAACCCAGCGTCTGCGCAGGCCTTACTCAAGAGCTTTTCAAATTTCTGCCTCCTAATCGCGGTAAAATCCAAATTCTCAGAAAACCTTGAGATCGTCAGGTACACTTTTTTTATGGCCGTCCCTCCCTTGAACACCAAATTATCAGTCAGGAGTGATAGGTGGCGCAGGAGCGAGGTCATCATGTAGTCTTTTTCGACTGTCCCTAAGGGAATGCCGAACCTCATCGCCAGTTTGCGTAAATCTTCTGCTGTCAGCATAGCCCTACCCGTTCAAAATTATTCTCCATTTAGTCACGACTTTTCCGGTCCTTTCTCCAGATGGGTCGAGAGGGGTAAAATAACTGACCTCGCTACTCTTTTCCAACATCTTCCGCTCCAGCTCGCCCGCGATTTTTAATTTTGCCAGATCCATAAGCGCGCCAATTCTTCTGATTGCCGCCCTCGAGCCCATTCTCAGCGCATACTTGGCAAGCTTTTCGACGTTGATGGTTGCCCGCGCCCTTTCAAAGGATATCTTGACATTTTTCACCCCCAGACAGTAGGCTGGCTTGTCAACTGCGTCCAAGAGAGTTTTTTCGAAATCAGATATCATCACTTTTCTGCCGAGCAACTCGTGTTCAGCGATCCCAAAGAACTTTCGTTCGGCTATATGCACGAATTGGAATGAATGCCTCATAATGGAAAAGTTTTTTGCTTTAAACGGCGAGGCTACAAAAATCACTGTTGGGACTTGATCCGTCAACCCGTGAAAGTTTAGGGCGGTTAGATAGCCGATGTAATACCTGTCGATGAGCCCGGGCAGCACCAGGAAGGGGTGCTCTGGTGGAAGCATGTAGGTGCCTTTCCTGATTCTTGCCAACCACCCTTTTTCAACTAGTCTGTGCAACATCACGTAGGCCTGTTCTATCCTACATCCCAGCTCAAACACAACGTCCTCCGGCCTCACCACTACCCGCTTTGAGTCCTTCCAGCTCGAAATTAGCCGCATTTCCTGATCGCTCAGTCCCCTTTGCATTTTTTATCACCTAAATCTTAACAAATTGTATAGATTTTAACCTCAAAATATTTAAGGTTATCTCTCTGGTTTGAACTCCCTACACATTTCTTACGCATTCGGTAAGATTCCTGCATCGAGTTCTACCGAGACTTTGCCCCATTCTTGAAATGCTCAACACCTAGTAAACATTTGGAGACTACTTAGAATGCTGCCGCGAATGCGTTTGGATGTATTTATCTGGAGGGGGTAGGTCGTAGTTGAAATGCCAATCAGAAAGTTTGCTTCCAGAAGAAACGATCAAGCTGGAATGGCCTTCCGTTTTTCGGGGCTCCTTCACAGCCTTTCCCATAGCCTGCTTGCACAGTGCCGAGTCCAACGCCATCAGTCTCTTGACTATCTCGTTCTTTTCGTTCAGCCTGTAGAGCTTTGATTTTCCTATCTGCCTCGTAACCCCCACTATCCCAAACCTCTCAAGATCCTTCCAGTACTTGAAGAAGGTCGCCCTGCCCATGTCTAGGTTCTCCTGAATCTCGCTCTTTGAGTAATCGAAAAGCCTGTTATCTAGGAAGAAATCCACTATCCTTAGCGCCGGGCTGTTCCCGATGCATCTTACGGGCAGGGTCTTCTCCATGGGGTTCTTCCAGAGATGTCTAGAGGTGCTTAAGTTGTTTCGCAAACTTGAATTTTCTAATTTTTCGATACAGTTTTTCGTCCCCCGTGATGAATTCAATTCCCATCAGCTCCGCAAGCGCGAGGTAACAAGCATCGTAAATGGTTATCTCCCGTTCAAATGCGTGCGCGGCAGCCCTGCTAAATATCTCTTCATTTGGGGGCACCAAGTCTAACCCCAAATCAAAGAGGCCTTTTACCGCGCCCTTGACATCGCTGGCATCAAAATTGGGATTGTGTCTTAACGCGTTAGACACCTCGTAAATCAGAAGGTCTGGAGACACGATACTCAGCCGTCCGGCGATATGTTCATCCCTAAGCTTCACCGCTAGATCGGCCTCTTCCTCCGTTGAAAACCATTTTACCGCTACCGAGGCGTCCAAAACTATTTCCTTAGCTCTCTCCATTTTCTTATCTCCTTAACTCCTGACCACCTTTTAGCGCTCTTCTGCCTGAGTTCATCCATGTATTTTGCAGCCCTGCTCATGCGCGTCTGGTCACGCACCCGCCCGTATTTTTTGAAGAGTATCCAAAGGCGGAAAGCCTCGGTCGCCGCCTCGCTTATTTTGAACCCTCGCCTAACGGCCTCAGCCTTGAAATTACGGAAAACGTTTTCATCCAATTCTTTGATGGTAACTCCCAACCCATCACCATTCTTTTCTAACTTTTCCAACTTTATAAACTTTTCCGAAAATATCTGTAAAGTTCTAAAATTGAACCTATACCCACCGACCACTACATCACAAAACAGTAGAAGACGTGGATGCGATGATCTCAAAATACTCGCGGATTGGAAAGCTGAACATTTTGATAACCCATGAGGTGCCCGAACATCCCGTGCTGTCGAGGAACGATAGAATTCTTGGTCATAAGACCTTCAATAGTGCGATGGGAAGATTGAGACCGGAGCTCTACCTCTGCGGTCACGTGCACATCCCTTCCCAGATAGTTCGGTTTGATGTCACGACGTTGCTATGCTTAGATAGCGGCACAAGACATGCCGAGTATGCCACAGTAGAGTACAAGGATGGGGAGTTCGCTAGCCCTGAAATAAGGAAAATGTTCAGATAAGCACCGTTTCCATTCTAATTTTCTGAATTTTATGGTGTTAGGAAGGGAAAGCTATACGTTCAGTATTTTTACCGGATGTCTCCAAAACTACTTCTTTAGCTCTCTCCATTTCCTTAACTCCCGACCATCTCTTAGCGCTCATCCGCCTGAGTTGACCCACGTGTTTTGCGGCGATGGGGCGTTTTATCACCCCGACCACGAAACGGACGTCCTCGAGCGCTCGTTCGGCGTCTTTTTGCTTGTAGTACTCGTGGGGTGGGAGGAAAATACCCTCACCAACTTAAGTTTAAAACTTAACTTTAGTCAAGTTCCTTGGTTTCTGCTTAGAATAAAGTCTGTTTTGGTTCAAAAAATTATGCTGCTATCTTTCCTTCGCCTGTCTACGCTTTTGTCCAAGGCGCCACCTTCGCACCCTAACATGCAACGGGCCTTTTAAAAACGCCCACACCGCGCCAGCTGCCGCGATGCAAGCCGCGCCCACCGCTGCCACTGGTACTATCTCAGTCGCATGCACGGGGGTGTAACCTATGCTGTAGCTTCGAAGCGTCGGCGTGAGGGTGCCCACCCCTCGGAGCGTTGCCCGAACCTGCAGGTAAAGCATGCCGGAGGTCGGGCTGTGGATGGTGATCGATTTTAGCTCCTCCCACTCGGACCAGTTCGAGCCATCGTGTGACGAGCGGGTGGCGAACGAGATTGAGGTGTTCTCGGGCAGCATCGCCTCCCAGCTCAGCTCCCCCCAGCTCTCCACGTGACCAAGCTCGAGCGCCTGGCTGGTGAAGGTGCCCGTGCGGGGGGTCCAAGGCACGTAATAAGCGGTGAGTTCGTGAAGCATGGGCGTCCCCTCGGAGTCTGTGGTTAAGAGCCCGACGCGGTACTGGAGGTAGCGGTTCTCCCACGGCAAGCTATCGCTGCTCGAGTTTTCGACCCAGTCGGACCACGTGGAGTTATCTGCGCTGCCCCTCGTCCAAACGCGTATCGCCGTTGAGTACGACTTTTGCGCCTCGAGCACGACGCAATCGATGCATACCGTTGTCTGAACGTCGTCGGTGCTGTCCGCGCCCTCGTACTTGATCGAGATTTTATCGTCCACGAGGTAATCGCTGACATTTGTAAGCGCATGGGTTATCCATCCCGGAGCCAGAGGTAGATTCTCCGCGAAGTTCTCCCACTCGCCCGCGCTCTGATTCCAGACGCTGACGATCACGTTCTCGTCGCCGGTGGCGTTGTAGCCGTAAACTCGGATGATGGCGTTCTCGTAGGTGTTCTCGACGCCTGCGATGCGGTGTTCCCAGCAGAGGGCGTAGTTATCTGCCCTTGTGCTCTTGACCCAGACATAGTCTATGAGCAAATCGGTCGGGCTCGTTGCCTCATTGTCGCAATCGACGAACTTGATTCGCACATTGCCACCCGCGCCACCATTTGCGATAAACTCGTTGCCGAGCAGCTTGTACCCCCAGAACTCCCAATCCGTGGAGTTGCCCAAATTCACCCCGCGGTGGTTCCAATTCCCCGCGTTATCTTTGACCGCAACTCTGAAGTTATCGTTGGAGTTGCTGAGTTTGTAGCGAACCTGAAGGGTGTAGCTGGTGCCCGAAGGTATGTTGTCGATGTTCTCGTAGACCTCCAAGTCGTAAGACGTTGTTGGCACCGCGTAAGTGACTTCGAGGTGAGGGTGGTCGGCATCGGATTCTTTAGAACGGTAATAGATGGCCCTCGCTGTGTTATCGAGGTTTTCGGTCCTGTGCCGCATGCCGAAACTCACTACATCATCGCCCCCGAATTGATCTCGCACAAAGCCCGTGACCACCCACGAGAACCACCTATATCCGTCTATGTGCGCAGTGCCGAGATTCTCCACCAAACTTGGTTGAGTATTCCAAGTCACGGTATCCTCGGTCCAGCTATCATCGGTAACCGACCAACTTTGCACGCGCCTCATCTCGTCCACCGTATTTGAATAAGAGTAGACCCGGAGCCAGAGCTTCGCCTCGGTAATCGTGGTGTTCGCGGGAATTCCTGAAAGGTCAAATTTTAGAAATGCCCGCCTGTTTGCGCCTGCTTGAGTTCTGGTGCCCAATCTGGTCGAGTTAGTGGACCCATACGTGGTATCTGGAGAATCCTCCCCGACATACGCGTCACCGCTTGGGTTGATGTTTTCAGTCGTGGTCACTTCCGCGGTGTATGCTCGCTCGTGTAACGTCGAGTACGCCCCGCCGTCGTTCGCGCTCTGCTGATCTTCGAAATCTTCGACGGTTCCATTGACGCTGGTGTGAGACCCCACATGTTTGTACTGGTTGATCAAAGCGGTGTTTTCCTCGCTGACGTTCTCGTAGACGCCATCCCTGCGACTCGTGCTTGCGCAATCCCCCAACGGATTTTCCTTTATCAATCTAACGTTGTCGAATAAACCGTGAACGGTGGTATTTTCCGGGCTAATTTTATTCATCAAAACTCCAACGCGTATCGCTGTCACGGTAAACGTTGTTAACCCAAACTCCTTCTCGATGTCCTCGTTGAGGTTGTACACTTGCTCCGGGGTCCATGTCTGCCAGCCGAGGTAACCCCCATCAATGTATTTCACGGTGGCGTTATCCGTTGACGTTCCTGCGTTGGGGTGGTAGTACCTGAGTTTATAGGTCGCGCCCCCGCTTGTGAATTCTACCTCAACAATCGCCATGCGCAGGTCGGCGCTATCCTTGCCCGCATGGTATTGATATCTCGCATAATATCTCAAAGTGTTAGTTGTGGTTTGGTTTACTGTTCCAAATGTACTCGACGTTTGTTCAACCGCGCTGCCCCTGAGGCCCAAGCCACTTGATACCTGCTTCACACGGCCGGACAGGGTCCCGTCCACATAGTCCTCATGGGTATCCCAAGTTCCCCCCGTATTTTCATTTTCCAAATACACCAACGTCCAGTTGCTCGGCGTGGCACCGAACTCGAAACTCGGGTTTGAAAGGACTTGCAGGGGCGGCAGCACGCCCAGCCTACT
The DNA here is from genome assembly GCA_030672285.1 of Hadesarchaea archaeon. Taxonomy (GTDB): domain Archaea; phylum Hadarchaeota; class Hadarchaeia; order Hadarchaeales; family Hadarchaeaceae; genus DG-33. Next base: position 6,373 of record DAOVGS010000051.1, read on the forward strand.
CTTGTTGTCGATCAAATTCTCCGGCTCGGCGCTCACGAGCCTCCGCTTGCTCGCGACCCCCGATGGTTCGCTCGCCTCCCAGCTTATCTGCTGCCAAGCCGCGGTCGTGCCCGCATCGAAAACAGCCGAGGTAAAATAGCCGCTCCCCCCATACCTCGGCGGCGCATATACCCAGAACCCGGTTGAGTTGGCATGCCAGTAATACACGTTCTCGCCCGCGTAGCCTAGCCTTTTACCGTTGTTCTTCGACGGCCCGAGCGGGACCCCTGCCAGCACCTCCCACGAGTTCGAGCTGATGCTGTAGCGCCAGAAATTGTCCGCCGCGTTATCACCATTGCCATCGCCGCCCTTCAAAACGTAAAGATAATCGCCGCCATCCCAGACCATCGAGCCACCGTCATCGACGCCATCGCCCTCTGTTGTGTTTGGATCCTCATTGTAGGGCAACATCGCCAGATTTTCCCATCTATTCTCCAAAATTACAAAACGTGAAAAATAGCGCTCTTGGTTGGGAGATAAGTTCTCGGCATAGGCGCCTGGGAGGGAATAGATGTAATCCTCGCCGGTCCAGACCAAGCTCGAGCCATCGTCGGCACCGTAGGGCGGCGAGACCCTGTTATTAAAGTACCGCTTCTCTATCTCGATTATCGGCTCTGCGTCCCAGCGCTCCCTGTGAATGCTGTAACGATAAAATTTCACCTCACAACCGTGCCCGCGATTTTTGCTTGTGGTGCCAACCCACGCATAGACGTGGTTCTCACCGTTAACCCTTGCCCAAACTAAAGCGTTCCCTGGGCCTTGGTGCCACGGTGTGTTCTCGAGGCGCTCCCAGCTGGATGGATCGCTGACCGAAAAGCGCCAGAAGCCGTAACGGGGCTCATGCGTGGTTGGATCGGATGGATCGGATGTATCATCATAGTTGCCCCCCGCAAGCACATAAACGTAGCCGCCATTGTCCCAAGCCATCGAGCAACCATTTTTAAAGTACTGCTTCTTCTCCTGCCACTCAATCGTTGGGTCGCTCCAATTCTCCCAGCTCCCGGTCGCGGTGTTGTACCGTCCTATCCCAACCTCGACGCCTGCCCAGTATCCCTTGAGGATGAAGATGTAGTCTCCAGCACCGGTCGTGGCTATGCCATAGGTGCTACTATATGGTGCATTTTCTAGGGTGGACCACTCGTCGCCCGTGCTCGCAAGCTTCACATCCCCGGGATCGACGGCCGCGACGTTCTCGTAGTTCTCCCACTGCCCAAAATCAGCTTTTGTGGTCCGCATCCAGTTCTCGAGGGTAATCTTCAACCTTACATCACCGGCAACAACCTCGACACCATCCAGCCCTCCGGACGAGCTGAAGCCATTATCGGTGAAAACGTCGGGGCTAGCCTTGGCCGGAACCATCGTTAGGAGCAGCACCGTGAGTATGAGCACGAGCTGGACAAACCTTTTCATGAACAGCGAAGTGTTCAATTTGCCCGCCAAGCCTTTGGGTGGAGGTTGTTTAAAAGGGGGAAAATTTTCGATAAAGGTGAAGCGAAAAATTAAAGTTTGGCTCCGCGCTATGGGGCAAAGGAGCTATACCCATGGCTAAAGGGGGTTTGTTCACAGCGTTCGTCTGCCTCTGGCTAGCATGGATCGCTCTAACAGGTTCACTCAACCCCCAGGAGCTCGCGGTGGGGGCGATCGTCGCTGCCTTTGTGGCCGTGATTTCCTACGAGCTCCTCTTTCGCGGAGGGATGCGGGAGAAATTTGAACCGAAGCGATGGGGCTACGCTCTCGCCTACGTGCCCGCTTACCTATGGGCCGAGCTGAAGGCACATGCAAGCGTCATCTATCTCATCCTGCACCCTCGCATGCCGATCAGACCTGGAATCGTTCGAGTTCCCACCGAGCTCCAGAGCGACTTCGGCATCACCGGCTTGGCCAACGCGATCACGATGACCCCAGGTACACTCAGCGTGGATGTCAGCGAAGAGGAATCCTCCTTATACGTGCACTGGATCGATGTCAAGGCGGTCGAGCCCGAGCAAACCAGCAGGCAGATAGCCGGACCCTTCGAGCGCTTCCTCAGGAGGATATTCAGATGATCCTGCTTGGGGTGCTCATCGTCGTCTTCGGCGCATGCCTCTTCTGTGCGCTTCGCGCGGCTCTGGGACCCACCGCCCCCGATCGGGTCGTCGCCATCGATGCCTTGGTCGCGCTGATGGTCGGTGCCATGGTGCTGCTGGGGGTCCACTACCGCGCATCGATCTATCTAGACGTCGCCTTGGTCTACGTCTTCATCGCCTTCTTGGGCACGCTCGCCATCGCGAAATATCTCGAAGGAAGGGGGATCGAAACTTGATTGAAATAATCGCTTACATCCTACTCGGAATCGGTGCCGCATGTGCTCTCATCGGGGCGATGGGCATCGTGCGCTTCCCGGATGTCTACAACCGAATCCACGCCCAGACCGTCGTCGTGGTCGGTGGGGTAATCGTGATGCTGCTCGGCGCGAGTGTGTTCGAGGGGCTCAGCTCGTACACCCTAAAAGCTCTTATCATCGCCCTCTTCCTTTTCCTCACCAACCCCGTAGGATCTCACGCGATCGCTCGGGCTGCCCATAAGTCGGGGGTCAAGCTCTGGCGTCGCAGCGTGGTCGACAAGCTCAAGGAGGGAAAATCATGAGCGAAGTTTACAGGGGTGTAAAGTTTACAGGGGTGTAAAGTTGAGTCTCGAGTTGCTGATCCAAAATGCCCTGCTCGTGTTCCTGTTCGTGCTCTGCCTCATCGCTATTGAGCTCAAGGACCTGCTCTATTCGGTAATCGTGCTGGCTGGAGCTAGCATAACGCTCGCCGTGATTTTTTTCATGCTTCAGGCCCCGGACATCGCAATCACCCAAGCGGCTGTAGGGGCGGGGGTGATGACCGTGCTCTTCGTGATAGCGATAAGCCGTACGAGGAGGCAGGAGTGAGATGCAGAGGGTGCTGGCACTCGGGATGGTCTTGGTGATTGGTGCACTGCTCGTTTTCACCGTCAGCACCAACTTGTTGCCATTCGGCTCTTTCCCAATGCGCAAGATAGGGGAAAACTTCGAGAACAGCATCGGCCAGCAGATTTTAGAAAATGCCCCCCTGCAGACGGGTGCTGCAAACGTGGTGACGAGCGTCGTGTGGGGCTATCGAGGCTACGACACGCTGGGTGAGGTGACGGTGCTCTTCACGGCCGTCGTCGGCGTAGTGATGATTTTCAGGGCATTTAGGAGGCGAGAGTAATGGCGGGAATGACTGTGATCGTTCGAACCATCGCGAGGCTCCTCTTCCCGTTCACCTTCCTCTTCGGGGCCTACATCGTGCTCCACGGCCACCTGACGCCGGGAGGGGGCTTCCCGGGTGGAGTGATCATCGCCGCCTCGGTCGTCATGCTCTTCCTCGCCTACGGCATCGAGCGGGCTCAGAAGAGGGTGGGCTTCCTGCACGCCGAAGTACTTGAGAGCGTCGGTGGATTGGCGATAGTGGTGCTCGGGCTATTCGGCATCCTGCTCGGCATCACCTTCCTCCAAAACGTGTTTCCACTGGGTACGCTCGGGCAGCTCTTCAGCGCGGGTAACCTACCTCTGCTCTACCTAGGTGTCGGGACAAAAGTCGCGGCGGGCCTCATTCTGATCTTTTATGCGATGTTATTCGCTTTCAGGGGTGGCGAGGAATGAACGGACTTGAACTTTACAGGGGTGTAAAGTTTACAGGGTGTGAAGTTGGACTTTAACTACATCATCGCGATGCTCCTAGTCGCGCTTGGGCTCTACTGTTTGCTGCTCAAACGAAACTTAATCAAGATAATCATCGGCCTCGCCGTGCTGACCGATGGTATCCACCTATTTCTGATAAGCCTCGGCTATCGCTCAGGAGGCATAGCAGCTATCGTGAGCGGAGAAATGTTCTCGGACCTTCCGGGATTCGCTGCTCGAGCCGTTGACCCGATCCCCCAAGCCCTCGTGCTGACCTCCATCGTCATCAACATCTGCATCGTCGCCTTCGCTCTCTCGCTCGCCATCTATTCCTACCGCCACTACGGCACGCTTGACCCATCGAAGCTCAGGAGGTTGAAGGAGTGATCCCCCACGCCCCAATTTTGGCCATCGTGCTCCCGCTGTTCGCGGCGTTCCTGATGCCGGTGGTTGGAATTTTGGCTCGCCGGCGAGGCATCAAGCGCGCCCGTGAGTGGTTTGCTATCGCCGCCGTGCTCGTGGAGCTCGTGATCGTGGCGAGCATGATTCCGGCATTGCGTGAGGGACAAATCATCCCTGGACAATTCCCCGTCTACGAGCTCGGCGGTTGGTCTCCACCTTGGGGGATCAACCTCGCCATCGACGGGTTGAACCTGTTCGCGGCGGTGATCGTTGCCGGCATCAGCGCGCTCGTCGTGATTTATTCCTTCGTCTGCATGGAGCGCGATCACGGGCTCGATCAATATTACACCTTGCTATTCCTCATCTTGGCTGGGATGATGGGCGTCGCGCTCACGGGAGACATCTTCAACCTCTATGTGTTCTTCGAAATCATGTGCATCTCCTCCTATGCCCTCGTGGCGTTCAGGAGAAAGTGGCAGTCGATCGAGGCCAGCATCAAGTATTTGATCGTCAGCTCCTTAGGAACCTCCGTCATCCTGCTCGGGATTGCGCTCCTCTATGGGATGGTGGGTAGTCTGAACATCGCCCACCTCGCCCAGAAGCTCCCCTTAGAACCGACCTCGGCTATAATCGTGCCACTCGCCCTCTTCGTGACCGGCTTCGGTATCAAAATCGCGATGGTGCCCTTGCACATGTGGCAGCCAGATGCATACCAAGCCGCGCCCTCAGCCGTGGCAGCCCTCTTCTCAGGGGCCACCGCGACCATTGGAATTTACGCGATGGTGCGGGTCGTCTACACATTGTTCGGAGCTTTCGCGATAGGGATCATGCTCGCGGTTCTCGGGCTAGTAACCATGGTGCTCGGGGCGCTCATGGCCCTAGCGCAGCGCGACCTCAAGCGTCTCCTGGCCTACTCGTGCATCTCCCAAATCGGCTACGTCCTGCTCGGGCTTGGGCTTGGAACCTCACTCGGCATCCAAGGCGGGCTCTTCCACCTGTTCAACAACGCGATCTACAAGACGATGCTGTTCATGATCGCCGGGGCAATCATCTACCGCGTTGGGACTTCGAACATGGACCGGCTCGGGGGGCTCTGGAAGAACATGCCCGTGACCGCGATGCTATTCGGGGTGGGGGCCCTCGCGATTTCAGGGGTACCTCCCTTCAACGGGTTCGCGAGCAAGTGGACGATCTACGTGGCCGGCATCGAGGCAGGGCAGCCCGTGTTCACCATCATCGCCCTCATCACGAGCGCCCTGACGCTCGCCTACTTCCTGAAGGCGTTCAACTCGATCTTCCTCGGGCAGCGGCCAAAACACTTGAGCGATATAAAAGAGACCCCGCTACCCATGCTGTTCCCGATTATGTTGCTCGCGGTTCTCTGCATCGTCTTCGGCGTGCTCCCGCAGCTCGGTATAGACATCGTGCGTCCCGCGCAGGAAGCTGTGATGAACTCGGGCGGCTACATAAGTGCGGTGTTGGGTGGTGCCTGATGGAGTTCGGACCTGGGTTCTGGGGGCCCATAATTGCAACGGCCGCGCTCCTGCTCATTACCGCGGTGGCGTGGCTCATCCTGATCGGCGGGCGAAAGATTACAAAGGCAAAACCGAGCGCCCAGAAACTTCAGACTTATGCCTGCGGCGAAACGCTCGGGGCTGAGGAAATTCATCCGGACAGCGAGCAGTTTTACTCCCCAATCCGCCGCGTCTTCAGGCCTTTCTATCGTTACATCCGTCCTGCGCACACCGGCATCCTAAACACCTACCTCTTCTGGGTTATCGCCGGACTGATTATCATCATGATATCAATCGCACTGGCGCTTGGGTGAAAAATATGGGCTTGGTTCGATATCTCAGGAGGAAATCGCCTTGGTTGCTGCACTTCGATACGGGTGGCTGTAACGGGTGTTCATTCGAAGTCGTTGCAACCCTAACACCACGCTACGATATCGAGCGCTTCGGCATGCTGACGAGGGGGACGCCAAGACATGCCGATATCCTCGTCGTAACGGGACCCATAACTAGACAATGTTTACCGAGGCTCATCCGGATTTACGAACAGATGCCTGAGCCCAAAATGGTCATCGCGGTTGGATCTTGTCCGATAACCAACGGGGTTTTCGACAGCTGCTACAACGTCGTCGGGCCCCTCGACAAGCACATACCCGTCGACGCCTACGTACCTGGCTGCCCGCCAAGGCCCGAGGCAATTATCCACGGACTCCTCGCGACACTCAAAAGGTGGAAATGATGAAGACAAACGAAGTTGCGGAACTGATCAAGGGCTATGTCGATGAGGTAAAGATTCCTAGTGATAGGCGCGTCTTTGCCACGACCGATGAGGATCGCTCTAGAGTCGCAATGCTGGCCCTAAAGGAACGCGGCATCCGACATCTGTCAGCGATTTCCGGTGTCGATCGAGGCGATGTCATCACAGTGGTTTATCAAATTGACTGCAGGCCGGTCTTGCTAAATCTAAAAATCGATTTGCCGAAAAGTGCGCCGAAGGTGCGGACGATCACCGATATCTTCCCTGGGGCGATCCTTTATGAGCGCGACCTAATGGAAATGCTAGGCGTCAAGGTTGAAGGTCATCCAGATCCACGACGGCTATTTTTGCCCGACGATTGGCCAGCTGACAAATACCCGCTACGTAAGGAGGCAAGGCCGTGACTTTCGTTGTGCCAGTAGGCCCACAGCATCCGGCACTGCACGAACCAGAGCACTTTAGAGTGGAGGTTAGGGGAGAGGAGATAGTCGACGTCAACATTCGTCTCGGCTATGCTCATCGGGGTATCGAGCGTGCACTGCAAGATCGAAGCTACAAGCATGACATCTATCTGGTCGAACGCATCTGTGGCATCTGCAACGTCACCCACACGACAAATTATTGCCAGACCGTTGAGAGCCTGCTTGGCATCGAAGCGCCAAGTCGCGCGCGCTATATCCGCACCATCGTGCTCGAGCTTGAGCGCATGCATAGCCACTT
>DAOVGS010000024.1 GCA_030672285.1 Hadesarchaea archaeon
TCGACGGTGACCTCCGCATCCTCCGCATCGTTCTCCACGGTTATCGTCACCTTGAAAACGGGTACGGGGTAGTCCTCGAACTTGAACACATGGTTCTCCCCGGCAGGTATGAACGTGGCCGCTAATGTTAATTTCAGCGGCGCGGTTTCGATGGTGCCAGACGAATTCCCGCTGCCCCCCAAATAATTTTCATCTCCAGCGAAGGATGCCGTGACGGTTATGGCCGTCTCGATATCGGGGGCCGTATAGGTGGCCGAGACCGTCCCTTGAGCGTCAGTTGTTCCACTCCCCGGGCTGACGCCCCCGACCATAGTGGTCCAGGTGATAAGCTTGCCTGCCAAGGGCGTATCGTTTGAGGTGAGCACGGCGGTTATGGTTATCGAGTTCTCGGGTTGGATTGTGAAGCTAACAAGGTCAATCGTCAGGGTCGAGGACAGTTGGGATATGGTCAACAGCCAAGTCGACGACCAATCACTGGCATTGCCTGTACCATCGACGGCAAGGGCACGCCATTCGTAACTCCCATCTGCCAGGCCGGTGGTCGGAGTATAGGAGGATGGTGTGAGGTCTGAGACGTCGATCGCGCACGAGGCCCAATCCGCTGGACTCGCGTCCACCTGTATCCGATAGGTGCCCCCGGAGGGATCGCTCACGTCGGACCAATTGAAAGTCGGAGTGCGAGTGGTTACGGTAGCGCCGGTTTCAGGCGCCAATAGCGTCAGGGCAGCAGGGGCGACGGTATCGACGGTGAACCGCCAAACCTCCGACATGTTTTCGTTGCCTACATTGTCTACCAACCAAACGCGCCAGTGATAAGCGCCGTCCGCAAGGGCGTTCTCTTCGGGTAGCGCATACGTGTTGTCGGGTATGCCCGCATTCTCGAACACGAGCGGCGCTGAGAACGTGCTCTCGTTATCTATCTGGAGCTTGTAGGTGACACCAGAGGGGTCGCTGACCGAGGACCAGCTGAACGTGGGGGTAGGGTCGCTGGTGGCGGAGTTATCTGCGGGTGAGGATGGGGTCGGGGCACTTGGCGGTGTTGTGTCAATGATGAACGTCCAAACGGAAGAGGCGTTCTCATTCTCAACATTATCGATTGCCCACACCCTCCACGAGTAGTTGTCATCTGCTAGGCCAGTGGTCGGGGTATAGGTGTTTTCGGGTACCGCAAGGGTGACGTCGATTTCGGGCGACGAGAAATCTGTATCGTTGTCAACAAGCAACTTATGCTCATCCGCACCCGAGCCATTGGTCCACTCGAATGTCGGGGCGTTGTCGCTCGTGACCACGCCGTCGGAGGGGCTCAGGAGAGTGGGTGCACTTGGGGCAGAGGTCGGCCCGCCACCCCAAATATCATAAACCCACCCAGGATGATCTATAAATGGATTTCTGTTGTTTTGAATTCCATAAACAGCGTCATTTCTGTCGATTTCTTTTTGGCTTACAGGATCATCAGCATGCCATTCTTTTAACATATTTTCTGCCCATGGTTTAAGTTCAGCACCATCAACCATACCACTTCCTGGCCATTCACTGTCTTCTGTATAGTATCTTACGGACATGTAGAAATATGTCCTTGCAAAATCACCTTTATATTCGTCAATCGGTTCAAAAACAGTTCCGGAATATCCCGGATAAGAAGAAGGACCTACTTTGCTTCCATTCAGTGACGCCCATGTTGGAGAAGACACCTCTCCATAAGGATAACTACCTCTCTTCCCATTAACATACCCATCAGTAGGATAAACAAGGAAAAGATCTGTATTCATAGGAGGAACCTCACCATCGAACCAGCTCCTGGGCCATGAATGTTCACGATTATAACAATCTCCTTCTTCACTGTAACCTTCACATTGGTCATCTACAAAAGTGAATTCATAAGGGGGTGTTCCACCGGGATTATCAGAATACATGTCCCATACTTTACCGTTGGGCTTGTTGTCCGTTGTTTGGAAATGTGTCCATAGTGAAGTATAATCAACTTCAGTATGTCCTTTTATAATATCATGTAATGCTAACTTAAGTGCTGTACCTGTTTTTCCCTCTGTACCATTATAATAAGCACTATGGTCCAGAACGTAAGGGTAATCATTATCGTAAGGAGGCCAATCATACAAATTGAATTCTGATTCTATCCCAGCATATTCATCCCAGTAGTTGCCTGGGTATGCCTCCATACCCCAACGCAATAGTTCGGCGTTGATGTTTACCCACTGTCCGTCAATCACCGCGTAAATTACTGCAATCAACCGATCCCAGTAACCGCGGTATGGCCAGCCGGTTTGGCCCCCCACGGCGAGGTTATCAAGGTCTAAATAAACAGTGGTTCCGGGGGGAATGAGGTTTCGTATAAATTCCGTAGCTTCGGAACCTCCTTCCGCGTTCCATTCGGGCGCGTCTATCCCTCCCCCAAATCTTACCCTTTCCCAGCCATCCTTGTAATGCCCGTAACTACTCCAATCATACTCCCCAACATGCCCTTCCGGATCCAGCCATACCACATTGTCTACTATCCATACCGCAATGGTGTCGCCATCACAGACATCTTCCACGGTTGCAACTACCTCATAGTAAGGGGGAGGAACCCCTGAGCAGCCCAAGCGGGTGCCGTGGTTGTTGTTTGAGTAGATGTTGTTGGAAGAGGTCCAGATTGAGATAAGCAGCATAGAAAATGCCGACGCCAGCAATAAACAGACAACGGCCGAGGCTATAGGATTCGTCATTATCCTTTTCACTTCGTCACCGCACCAATCTTGCTTTTTAGAACATAAATTCTTTCACAGCTCTCTTGGGCCGAGTTGATAGCAGGGCCAAAATAGGGTAAAAACGAAGCAGGTAGATATTCGTTGCTCAAAAGAAGCCCTGAAATCGCCCATTCCACGAATTTTGGATGGTGCGGCCGGCGGGATTCGAACCCGCGCAGCAGGCTTTTCCCGGGCCGCATGGGAAGCCTGAGTCCTAACCAGGCTGGACCACGGCCGCACGATAATCACTTGGCATAAAATCTTAAAACGTTGGCGTCAAAGCCGCTCGCGCGCTACCTCGGTGAGCTGGGTCTTCGTCAGTAGCCCGACCAGCTCCTCCTCCAGGTTCAGCACGGGGAGGCTGGAGAATCGCCGCTCGAGCATCAGGCTGGCAACTTTCGAGAGTTTTTCGTCCGTTCGCGCCGTCGTGGCTGGCTGGGTCATGATGTCCTCGACGAGCAAGTTTCGGATGCGCCCGCTCTTGTACCGATCGGGAACGACCTCCTGGAACGCCGCGAGCTTCATCGCCACGTTTCGCACCGTCACGATGCCGACGAGCCCCCCGGCCTCGGTGACAGGCAAACAGATCAAATCCTCGTCGAGCAGCAGTCGGCGGGCGTGGATGACCCGATCGCCGGGCGAGACGGTCGTCGGGCTAGCCTGCATCACCTGCCCCACGTAGACCTCCTCGTACCCCGAGCACACCTTCGCGAAGTCAAGCTTGGTCACGATTCCCACGAGGTGTTCGCCTTCGATCACCGGTAGCCCGCTCACGTCGTGGTCGAGCATAATCTCAGCAGCCCGCTTCGCCATGAGGTCAGGGGCAACGGTGATCGGGTTCGTGCTCATCACGTTCGAGACGTGCATCCGCCCCGGGGGCAGGCGGTAGGCGGCGCTCGACCCAAGTCCGCGTGCTATATCCTTCTCGGTGATCACGCCCACGATTTTACCCTCCTGAAGTGCCACGAGGCGAGAAATCTCGTTCCGTTTCATAAGGTCGATCGCGTTCGCTAGGGGCTGGTCCTTGTCCAGCGCTATGACGGGTGAGCTCATAATCTGGTTCACGCGCATTCAGACACCTAACTTGGCGATGCCCTTCGCGAGATCGGTCTTCGTCAGGATGCCGACCAACTTTTCTTCCTCAACCACGGGAAGCCCGCTTATCCCGTGCTCGAGCATCAGGCTAGCCGCGCGTGCAGCGTCCTCCTCGCCCCCGATGGTCAGCAGCCCGGGCCTCATCACGTCCTCGGCGGTCAGCAGGGCGACGTACTTCACGTAGCGATAGCGGGGTCGGTCGGCTCGTTCCGCTTTCCGGGTGTATCGAACCCTTCGCTGCCCGATCCCCTCCCCCGGCTTCCCCAGTTGGGCCAAGGCGACATCGCTCTCGGTCACGATGCCGATGGGTTTCTTGCCATCAGCTATAACCACGCGGCTTATCCCGTGTTTTCTCATGAGTTCGACCACGTGCGCTAACGAGTGCATTCGGTCAGCCGTTATGACGTCGGTACTCATGAGCTCCCTGACCTTAGCGCGCCTCACGAGTTGCTCGACGAAGCATCTCGTCAGGTCGGTTTTGGTCACGATTCCCGCGAGCTCCTTCCCATCGAGTACAACGAGGCTGCTTATCCCGTGGCGGAGCATGAGTTCAGCGGCTTTTCCCAAGTCGGTCCCAAGTGCCACGTTCACGAGGCCCTTGCTCATCACCCGTGCCACCGAGATATGGTCGATCGGTCGGTGGCGCCAGGTCGATGTACCCCTTCCCAAGCGCTCGGCGAGGTCGCGCATAGAGACGACGCCAATTGGCTTCCCTTGGTCGATGACCACGAGGCGCTTAACCCCGTGGCGGAGCATCAAATTTTTCGCGCGCGCAACCGGGTCGGCAGGCGTGATCGCCATCACGGGTGAGCTCATCACTTCAGCTACCTTCAAATCAACAACTCCAGCAGGTCGTGCTCGGTTATTATCCCCTCGAGTTCGTCTCGCTCGACCACGGGTAGCCCTCCGCAACCCCGCTCGCGCATGAGCCCCGCGGCCTCGCCAAGATCGGTCTCGGGTGCCACGGTCAGCACGTCGCGAGTCGTTATCTCCTCAACACCCACAGACATCGCCTCATCCAAGCGTTGCGAGCGCATGTGTTCGAACACCTTGCTCGTCCCGAAGTATCGAAGGATGTCGACGCTCGTGACGATGCCAATCAACTCTCGTTCGCGCACCACGGGCAGGCGTCGAACTCCTCGGGAGATCATCCTTCGAGCTGCTTCGCGGATTTGAAGTTCGGGCTCCGCGGTGATCACGTGGCGGGTCATGTGGTAGCTCACGGGGGTCCCGGTCGTGGCCGGCACGTAGGAGATGAAATCTCGTTCAGAGACGATGCCGGCGATCTGCTCGCGCTCATCGAGGATGGGCACCCCACCGACGCCGGTTCGGAGGAGGAGCCTCGTGACGTCGATTATCGACATGTCGGTCGTGCCGTGGATCACCTGCTCGGACATGATCGTTCGCACGGGCTCGTTAGCCGCGGCGAAGAAATTGCCCTTCAACTTCTCCTGCACAATCCTAAATTTTTCACCCCCGCCCAAGAAGTCGATGATGTCGCGCGTGCGGACGATACCCATGAGTTTTTTTGTGCCAGGGCTCGTCACCGGTAACCTTCGCACGCCCCGCTCGACCATGAGCTCAGCCGTATTTTTTATCCGCGTCGTCGGGGGGACCGTTATCACGGTTTTTCGCGCGAGGGGCATGATGTTTCCCTCCTCCCGGTGACGCCTCGACCTGAAGGCCAGCGGTCCACGTTTGATGGACTTGTAGTGGGGGAATCTCCGCATCCCATCACCCACATGCCACTCTTACGATGTCGGAGCGGCTCACGATCCCCACGAGGCTGCCCTCATCGACGACCGGGAGCCTGCCCACGTTGCGTTGGAGCATGACTTCGATCGCTTCGGCGGCGCTCATGCCAAGGGCGGCGGTTATCGCGGGGGTGCGCATGAGGCTTCGCACCTTGGTAGGTGGACGCCCCCCTTTTACCGATTCCTCGGCCAATCGGATTGTCCCGGAGCGGATGATGTCTGAGCGGGTTACCATGCCGATGACCTTGAGCTTGTGTTTTTGCTTATCGTAGCGCGTGACGGGCAGGCCCGAGTAACGTTTTTGCTCCATGAGGCCCCAGACTATCGATATTTCATCATCTCGCTCACAGGTTACAACATTTCGGGTCATGATGTCACTGACCGTGGGCTTAGACTTCATCGCACCCGCTATTTTTTTGAGGATGTCCTCCAGCCTCACGAGTCCGATCACGGTTTTATCGCTGTAGCTCTGGACCACGGGCACGTTCGAGATTTCAAGTTCGACCATGTCTTTGGCGAGCTTGGTCAGGTCGTCCGCGGGGGTTGCGATGAGGCGGGGAGGAAACATGACTCCCGCGACGGGGATGTTGGAGCGGGTCGAGGTGATGCGGATGATTTGGCGAGCGGTGATGATTCCCTCGAGCCTCCCTCCATCGATGACGGGAAGGGTTCGAAAGCCGCTCGAGCGCATGACCGCCCGAGCTCGGGTGACGAGGTCGCGGGAGCTGACGAAAACAGAGCAGGGTTGTATCACATCGCTAATGCTGACCCGCATGAGCAGGGCCCGGCATGCCATTTCACCATCTACCTGCCCATCGTGTCTCGACAGTTCTCGCAGACCCACATGCCGTTGACTTCATGAAGGGCAGTTGTGACCTCACCACAGACCTCGCAGACGCTTTGCTCAATCTCCTCGCGCGCAGGAACTTCGGGGCGCGTCACGACCCCGATGAGCTCGGGGGAGATCGCGGTGATGTCGCTCGCGGTGACGATGCCTATGAGGACCCCGTGTTCGACCACGGGCAAACGTCGGATCTTGCTGCGGGCCATCGTCCGCGCGGCCTCGGTCATGTCTACGTCTGGGCCGATCGTCATTATGGGGGTCGACATGATCTTCCCGACCTTGACCTTACTTGGCTTTAGGTCCAAGCTCACGACCTTCATGAGCAGGTCGCGCTCGGTCAGGATTCCGATGGGCTTCTTGCTCTTCACGATGATGATACTCCCAACGCCCCGCTCGGCCATGAGTTTCGCTGCACGGTTGACCATAGTGTTCGGACCCGCCGTGAGAACTTTGCCAGTCATCGCGTTCCGCACTGAAACGATGCGCTTCAAGAGTTCACCATTCTTCAATATGGGTTGGGCTATTTAAAAACTTGCAGCGCAATGCTTCACTGGATTTAGTTTGAGAGTTGAGGAGTGGAAGCGGTTGGTTTTTGTAAACGCAATGCCTATTTTCACTATAATTTTACCGATTCCAGCGGCCGACAACATTCTCGCAAGCGCGGCGCCGATCATTACCATCCCCCAGCGAAAGAAAAGGTGTTGATTACTTTCGGCATCCTCTATCAGTGACTTGAGATAAACCTCGTCTCTGGGGCAATTTGGGCGCATCACGGTTACTCATAAATTACTTTCGGCGACCCCCCTCCCAAAAAGCGGCTTAAAAGTCCACCTAAAACCACTCGTTTGGGGATTGATTGAAGGATAAAGTAGCCGCACTGCTGGATAGCTGGAATGTCAAACATCGGATTGAACATGACGAATTTGTCCTGAAAAGATCGAAGTTGAGGATTCGCCTTCCACCCATAAATGAAGATCTCGCTTATCTTTTGGGATTTCTTTGTGGGGATGGATGTTTAGGAAAGCCTCAGCCAAGAAAGAAAATGGGAGGTGTTAGGTTTAAGATTTCGATATGTTTTTCGGGTTCTGAAAAAGGAAGAGCACAGGCCCGGCATATTTATTCCATTTTCAAAAGACTCTTCAATTATGAGCCCAAAGTGTACAACAAGCAAAGAAGGGGAAGAAAAGACTGGTTGGAAGTCGAAGTCAATAGCGCCGTGATTTACGCTTATTTTCACTTTTTGGGCCTCCCGATAGGCAAAAAGTATGGAAAGCTTAATGTCCCATCTGTTGTGTTAACGGAAAACTTATTCAGAAAATTCTTGCAGGGGTTGATAGACTCCGATGGGTACATCGCAAAAGATCACAGGATTATTATAGTCCAAAAGGACAGGAAATTTTTGAACCAAGTAAGAGAACTATGCTCGGAGCTTCTAAACGTCAGATTTTCGGTTCCTGGGCCAAACAGCAAGAAAGTGGGGAACAAAACTTATACATGGTATTACATTCAAACTTTCAAAGCCGACGATTGGGAATCAGGGATTTATAAAACTTGACGCATAAAGTTTAATTGGCCGGGGTGGCTCAGCTGGTGAGAGCGCCAGACTCATAATCTTTACGTGATTGTGAGTGCTGACTTGATGGATGATGGGAAATCTGGAGGTCGCGAGTTCGATCCTCGCCCCCGGCACCACTCAGCGTATTTTCCGAATCAATAAGAAACCAAGCGCCGCCAAGAGGGCACACGCCAGGTAAGGCGAAGTTGGTCCAAACGTGTTTGCGAGCACCCCCCCAATACCCGGCATGATCCCCCAGCCCAACATCGATATCCCGTTGAAGATGCCGAGCACGTAACCACGGTTCTCCCCCCCACCAACCTGCGTCACCATACTCATCACCGCCGGGTAAATCGCCCCACTAGCCAGCGCGAGAAATGCTAGCATCAGGGCGAGCCCGAGGTAGTCGGTTACGAACGCCAAGCCGATAAAAGCGGCGACTGAGCCCAGGAGCCCACCCATGATCACAGGGCGCGGCCCGAATCGGTCTGAGAACCCACCCAGGGAGGTGAAGAGAACCGCACGTATGCCCATAAACAGGGTGAGCAGCAGCCCGATGTCGAAGGGGGTCATACTAAACGGTGGGTTAGAAACGTACACGGGGAAGAGGATGAAGATGACGGAAACCATGCTTATGTAGATCAGCCCGATGCGGCATACTGGAAGCAGCTCCCTGAGCATGGGTTTTTGACGGGTGATTTTTGGTTTGGGTAATCTCATCGTGACAAATACGGCAGTGGCTGCGAAAGCGAGGAGGGCGCTTGCTTGAAAGGTGATCACAGCCCCAACTGAGTGATACAAAAACCCACCTATCAGCGGGCCAATCGCGAAGCCAGTTGCCCAAGAGGTGGCGTAAATACCCATGGCTCGGCCGCGCTTGGTGGGCTGGGAGAGGTCCGCGGTTGCCGCTTGCGCGTTCACCCATATCGGCGCTTCGGCAGCTCCTTGAATCAGGCGGAGCACCAAAACCAAGCTGATGACGCCGACGAGCGAATAGGCCCCAAGCACACAGGCCGTGGTAAAAAATCCAAGCGCAAGAAAAAGTCTCCTGCCGTAACGGTCCGCTAGGGTCCCCGAAGGGAGCGAAAGCAGGGCATCAAAGACGACGTAGGTAACACCGAGCAACCCTATCTCGATGTAACTGGCCTCCAGATCTATGGCCAAATACAAAGGCAGAGCTAGCCCGGCCATCCCCATCGCAAGCGAGGCCAAGAACATGCTTACTAACAACCGGCGCATACACGAGAGTTGGCTCGGGCTACTAAATTAATGTCGTAAGTCGGTGATCGGTGGCGCTGTCAACAGGGGTGTTTACATGTGATATGGGATTCATACGTTACTTTTGCTGTCAACAGGGGTGTTGACACAAAATTTCTCCCTTTATAAACAACCTCCATCCAAAGCCTCGGCGGGAGCTTGGTAAAGACCGGGAGATGGCATCCACTAGCAGAACGCCTTAGTCGATGGGCCAGAATTCGTCTGCTTAAAGCGACCCTTAGAGAATGGACCCCGATTGAGGTCGCGAGAGCATGTGGCGTGAGTCGTCAAGCTGTTTCTAACTGGCTCGCCAAAGAAGCGTACCACCCGAACGACAGAAACGCCAGCGTGCTACTCAAATTAGCATGGCGAGTTGATAAAAAACGAGTGAAAGATATCCTTCGAGCGGAAGCCAAACGTTATTCGTCTGAACTCCGACGGATCGGAATCGCCTTTTAATGTC
>DAOVGS010000041.1 GCA_030672285.1 Hadesarchaea archaeon
CTTTAAGTATATCAACTGATACAACTAATAGGGGAACCGAGATGCCGCGGAAAGCTTACCCACTGAGATACCCGCGACTGGACACCGTGCTCATGGTGGAGAGGTTCATCCAGAAGCACGACGGAGAATTCAAGAAAAAGCGGCTGTGGGAGAACCTTCCGAAGCGAATGATGTACCAGACCTTCTGCGTCGTGATAGAGTACCTGCTCTACTCGGGCAAGATATCCGTGGACGCCGAGGGGAAGATCGGCTGGATTTACTACCCTGAGAAGGTGAAGCAGGATTTGAAGTTCAAGCACCTCTTCTGGGAAAAGCCGCGGCGGACCGGGTCCTAGATGCGATTGCGCTCACAGGTGAAGTTTGCCGACGAGATGATAAAGCGGGCCTATTATTCTCTCGAGAAGGGGGATGCGGCGGAGCGGGAACTTTTCAAACAACTTACTAGGGCCTTCAGCGACTTGGAGGGAAACGCCTTTTGTGGGATCCAGATTCAGAAGAAACTGATCCCGAAATCGTACCTAAAAAAGTACGGGGTGGATAACCTCTGGAAGTACGACCTGCCGAAGGGCTGGAGGCTATTGTATTCCGTCAGGCGCAACGAAATCATCGTTATCTCTATAATCCTAGAGTGGCTCCCCCACAAAGAATATGAGAGAAGATTCGGGTACTAAATTAAACTTGTTGGCGGGAGGAAATGGGAATTCAAGCCAAAGCACGCCGAACCCCCCTATTGAATACATCCTTTCTACCGCTCTTTACTCATCGGGTCGTCGGGTGATTTTTTCCTGCTTATAAAGAACCTCCGCGCAAAGCCTCGGCGGGATAGTCGTGGAAACCCGCGAGCGAAGGGCTTATTTACTTGGTGGGACAATAAGTGGGATGGGTGAAGATATGGGAGAAACCACGGTGGACGACAAGTGGAGGATAACCGTGCCCCCCGAGGTTCGAGAGGGCATCCGAAAGGGCCAGACCCTCCAGGTGGAAAAGGAGGGCGAGCGTATAATCATCAAACCAGGCGTCGACATCGAAAAATTCGAGCGAGAGCTGAAGGGTTGCATCAGGGGTTCTAAAATCCCTCCTGAAAAGCTGAAGGAGATATGGGGCATCCGCCATGCGCATGATTGATTCGAACATTTGGGCCTATTACCTCGACGCCGACGCCCCAGAACACAAATTCGTCGTTCCCGAGGTGAGGAAGGCCCTCCGGGAAGGGGTTTTGATCAACACCGTGGTTGCGATGGAGGTCGCTCACTTTCTGGTCAAAAATCTCGGGCCGGTGCTCGGGAAGGAAAAATTTGACACCTTTCTGGGATTTCCGCTCGCCGTTGATGAACTGGACTTGGAGCTGGTGCGAGCTGCCGTCGGCGAGTTGTGCAAGTACTCCCACCTCGGCATCGGCGGGAGAGATGCCACGCTGCTCGCGTCGATGCGGAGAAAGCGCGTCGACAGGATCATGACCCACGACGAGGCTTTGAAGAGGGTGCCCGACCTAAAGGCGATCGACCCCATCAAGTCTAAATCCTGAAGTTTCGCTGCCGATTTTCGTCGCCTCTATCAATCCCGCCTGCCGCGCCACTTCACTTTGGAAGCTTACCCTTCACGTAGCTCAAAAATCTCGTGTTTTATAAAATCTAACAGATGTTATTTAAATCTAACAAAGAAGGACTTGGCGCGGGTTCGAATCTGCGGCTGCGCCACTCCATTCTCACATAAGTTTTTATATCACAAAGTGGACTAATTAGTTCATGATGCGGACTAAAATAACCGATATCCTCTCCCGGGTTCTAGGCTCGGAGAAAAGGAGGAAAATTGCTAGGGCCATGTTAAACTACCCTGAGAAAGATTGGAGCGTCCCGGAACTCGAAAAAATTACCGGGGTCCCTCATGCGACGGTTTGGCGAACGGTCTTGGATATGGAAAATGCGAAGATTTTGAGATCGAGATTGTTGGGAAAGAAAACGAAAATATTTAACTTGATAGAGGACTCGCCTTATCTCTCGGCGTTGAAGTCTGCTGTCGCTGTCGAGACCTTTCCCCTTCGAGAGGTGGCGGAAGAATTTGCGCGGGAAGTTTCAAAACTTAAGGCGATTCGATCCTGTATCCTTTATGGCTCGGTTGCCCGCGGGGCCGCAACGCTGGGGAGCGATGTGGATGTGTTAGTCTTGGTCAAAAGGTCGACGAAAGCATTGGAAGCACAAATCACAAAAATCGCTAGCGACGTGAGTCACCGCACAGGCTGTTCAATTGTGCCTACTGTGCTGCCCGATGCCAAGTTTGATGAGATGGCGGAAACGAAACATGAGTTTGCCGTCGCGGTTAAAAAAGAGGGAATCGTGCTGATTAGGCGGGGCAAAGCATGATTCACTTGGATCACCTAGAACAGGCAAAACTCTGGTTATCGGCGGCGGAGTACGTGTTTGGGCTGCAGATCGAGACGAGGAATAAGTACACGGTTGCATCAGCATTGGCTATCCATGCTGCGATCAAAGCGAACGATTCGTTAACCACGAGGTTCTTGGGGCGGGTAGCCAAGCGACACGAAGACGCCGCGGCACTTTTTCTCGAATTGGTTAGAAGGAACTACCTGCCGAGTGAAGAAGCCCGCCACCGGGACACCTTAGCTGAGGCGATAAGTGAAAAATCCGCGGCCGATTACCACGCTGAGTTCTTCTCCAAAAAGGATGCGGAGAGCTTAATCAGGAAAATCGAAGTTTGTCGAAATGGCCGAGAGGTATCAAAAACCATCGCGATAGACCGGGTTCGAACCTCGCTGGCCGCGCCCCCTTTGCCGCTTCTAACGCTGCCCTTAATCGCCGCGAGGTCGATCAAACATTGGTGCCCATGGAGCTCGAGCGCAAGCTCCGCCTGATCCCAAGCTACTCGCGCGAGCTGGGCCTGGACCTGCGGAGGCCCGGGGACCGGTTCAAGTGGTTCCTAGCGTCGATGCTTTTCGCCAAGCGCATCTCGTCGGAAATCGCGCGTAAGACCTTCAAGCTTTTTGAGGCAGAGGGGTTGACCACGCCCGACGCCCTGCTGCGGGCCGGGTGGGACAAGCTGGTCGAGGTGCTGGACGCGGGAGGGTACGTGCGCTACGACTTCTCGACCGCGACCAACCTCCTGGAGATGGCAAAGGGCCTCAAGCAGCGGCACGGGGACCTTGAGAAATTGCATGAAGAAGCCGCAGACCCACGAGACCTTGAGCGACTCCTCCAGGGGCTCAGGGGCATAGGGCCGACCGCGGCGAACATATTCCTTCGGGAACTCCGGGGGATATGGCCGAAGGCGAGGCCGAAGCCCTCGAGGCTGGCGCTTGAGGTGGGGAGGCGGCTCAGGCTTCGCGCCCTCGAGCCCTTCGAGTCGGCGCTCGTGAGGCTCAACCTTGAGTACTGCAAGCGCCGGCGATGCGGAGTATGCCCCATGAAGGCACACTGCAGGCGGGCAAAAATAGAATAATCGGGGCTGTGGGCCCGTCATCGTGCGACCCGGAAAAGCTTATTAGTATAAAGGAACAAAACTGTTACCAAAAGAAACAAAAATGATACTTATGCAAACACCTAAATTTAGTGCCGTGAAACAAGGGATCGTCGAGCTAAAAAGGTATCGGGGAAAGGAATATTCTCACCTCAAGGTAGCCCTCGGAAGATCCGTCAAAAAGGGCGGCGCAATCAAAGTCAGCAGGGGGGTGTACTTCATTCCATCGCCAGAAAACGTCTCCAAACTGCTCTCCCTCGCAGACAGGAGGGTCATTTACCAAGTCGTGAAATCGGTGTACGAGGAATTTCACCGGGATTTAAAGCTCGTTCTCATCTACGGTTCCTACGCAAGGGGGGACTTTGACCCCAAAAGCGATGTGGATGTCCTCGTTGTTGCCGGGGGCGATGGGCGCGGTTTGGCGGATAGGTTGAGCAAAAAACTTGGCGTTAAGGTCGATCTCAAAGTCATCGCCGAGCCATATTTCAAGAGGCTGATGGTGGTTGAGCCGAAAGTGCATTTCTGGTTGAAGGAGGGGATAGTGTTCGACGAGGCGGGAATCGTGAAGGATGTTTATCCCCTAGGGCGAATCGGCATCTACGAGGCCCTCCGGAACGCGCACACGCAAATCGAGCTTTCCCAAGAGGCGGATATTCCGGAGAAAGGCTATTACCTGCTTGTCGCCCTGAGGGAACTTCTGACCGTAAAACACGTCTTGGATCTGGACTTCGACTACAGAAATGTCAAGGACGAGTTCGTGGGGGTGGCGGGAAGGAGCGCGCTGGAGATCCTCAGGTCGAAGAGGGGCACCGGGGTCAGCGGAGAGCAGCTGAAAGGATGGAAGAAATTGGTCGATGAACTTTACTTGGAACTGGAGCAGAGGCACAAGGGCCTGGGAGAGAGTATCGGGGATCTTTACATAAAAAAATTTGTGAGGGGGCGGCGTGAGCAAACGTAAAGACATGGGGGCCATAGGCAACCTGCTTGGAAACTCGGCGGCACACTACGCGCTCTACGGAGAAGAACAGAGGGAAATCGGCACGTACACCAGCCAAGCCGAGGAGATAGCCGGGAAAAAATCGTGGAATAAAATGGATTTAGAAGATATCAAAAGGATAGCGGTTGCGCGCGCACGAAGCGAGATCAGGCGGAGGATGCCGTTGCTGGGGCTGGATGAGAGGGACGAAGACCGGCACGCCAAGAGAGCCGAGGAGTTCATCGACGATTTCATATCCAAAATCGGGAAGGGCACTTAGGACCGCCGAGATGGACCTTGCGAAGACAATGCACCCTTGAGCCCTTCGAGTCGGCGCTCGTGAGGCTCAACCTCGAGTACTGCAAGCGCGGGCGGTGCGAGGCCTGTCCCGTGAGGGGGTACTGCAGGCGAATTTGTACCTGATATTCTTTTTTGTTTAATTCACATCTCGGCTTGAAGCCCTTCAAACCTCCCCGACGCGACCGCGCGTGGGTTTCGGTTTTACTTTCCGCAAAACCCAATTGATTGCTGGATGTTCTTTCAACCCCTCGTGGAACTCTCCGGTATCGATCATCCCTAGCTCGAACCGCCCCTCCTCACAGAACTCTTTGATCAGATTCAATTCGCCTTTGGTCAGCATGCCGACTACGCGGTCGCAGATTGCAATCGCTTCCTCTTTCACAGCATTGAAATCCAGCGACACTGCAATATCTTCTCTCAACAGATTTCTGAGTGCGTCGTCCATACGAACTGCTTTGAAAATCTGTTGGGGTTTCATCATGTCCAGCCGCATACCCCACTGCATAAGGCTCTCGACTACTGCACATTTTCTCAGCGTACCATGATTAAACTTTAAACTTCCAATCCTAGCCACATCGTACACATCGCGAGAATATAATCGATGGAGGCATGCGATGAGCTTGTTTGCAAAGAGTTCCTCCCGCACGGGGGTGAGGATCTCTACCTTTTTTTCTTTGCCGAGGTGGAGAAACTTTGCTAACGTATCCTTCTTGAGAATCGGGAAACGCCGCATGTATCCGACCTCAATGTTCAATCTGTCTGGCAGGCCGGAGGAGTTGATGTACCTTAATGTGATCCTCCCCAGGGGGTAGCTGGCGTCCACCCTAAGATCTGTGTAACCCAGCAATCGCAGGACATGCTTAAGGTGTTCGTCGACTGATTTTCTAACCTCCCCCCAGTCTTGTTCGTCTATATGTCGGTAGTTGAAATCGAGGTCCACCGAGAGTCGCTGGAGTTCGTCTAAATGGATAAGAGTCAGAGCCGTGCCACCGTGAAGCGACATTCTCTCCCTAAGGAAGCGATCGTTTGAAACACCTTCCAGAACGTCACACACTTTGCAGGCTTTCTCCATCGCCCTCGCGTTAAAACCATATTTTCCTGTTAGATATCGGATGTCATACATTCATACGCCCCGCAAGACCTTTTCCTCAAACCCCTCAGGGACATAAAGGCACCAATCTTCGTTCAGCACCGCGCGCTTCCCTGGTTCGAGGTAGCTTGGGGTTCCGCGCGCGCGCCGCCTGAGTGCCTCAAGTTGCTCTTCCTCCAGATGTTCGTAAAACACCGAGTTCTTCTTCAGCAGCTCCAGCGCAAACCCAACCTTCCTGAGGAGGAACTTGTTGTGGCGTTTGGAGAGATAAATGAACAACTTTTTAAAGTCCAACCCGCCCAACGCCTGGAGGCTCTTGAAACACTCCTCCCACCCGCCAGCATAGCGGGGCCTATCCAAGCAATCGGTGAACGTGCGTTCCTTGTCAGCGACTTTGATCGTCTGCCCCGCGTATTTCACCTTCTCCGTGCCGAGGTCCACATCCTGGACGAACACCGGCTTGAACATCAGCCCGCGGAAGGTGAGGGGATCAAACCTGTCTTTTTGCCTCACGCACACGTAAACTGTGTTGTAAAAAGCAGAATATGCGCAGCCGTGGAGTTCCAACGCGGTGTGGTAGCCCAAAAACCCGCCTTTTCGGATCTTGGCCCCAACCAAGAATTTGTCGGGGAGATATTTGGTGGGATCATCGAGCGGCTCGAGCACGCCGTACAGGCCTTTCTGGATCCTGCAGAGCCTTCCCTCCTTGATGAGCTTGTAAACGTACTTCGTGAAGATGTATTTTGAGCTAGCTTCGGCGAGATTTTGGGCCCTCGAGATCGACACGATTTCCTCGAACGTCGCCACCCGTAGCGGGAGAAGTGCCCGATAGATATCATCTTTTTTCATCGTATATCCCTTTTTTAGGTAGTTTTTATTAATTTTTAAGCTTTTCTACCGTAATGGGGGATAGAGCTTTAAATTTTACAAAAAAATTGTCCGTCAGCTGAAATGTGGATGATGGCGGCAAACTCAGGGTAAGAACGGCCGAGGTCACAAGCTTCGCGCCCCCGAGCCCTTCGAGTCGGCGCTCGTGAGGCTCAACCTCGAGTACTGCAAGCGCGGGCGGTGCGGGGCCTGTCCCGTGAGGGGGTACTGCAGGCGGCGGGTGGCATGAAGAGTTTTTACCTCCCCTCAATCCTTAAATAAAGCCCTTCAGAGTTGTGGATAGCATAATTGGCGGAGAAATATTGTGATTCTATGCGCACCAAAAGTAAGGTTGTAGAGCGTTTAAACCAACTAATTGACCAGATACCTTGGCTTGAAAAAGAAGGCAGTTTGTATTCTAGCAAATACGATCTCTGGAAAAGAAAGACGGGACTTCTCTTGGACAGAGTTTGCAGTAAAGACATCGTTAAAGAATTTCAGAATATTGTGAAAAGAGAACCACAGTTACCTCGTAGAGGTTTCCTTTGGGGAACGACCACGATCGAAGAACGGATTGAAAGGTATATGAAAAAACGGGACGAAAGGAATAAGTTGGAATATAGAGTGCAATTGTGTTTAACCAAAAATTTGTTAACAGCAATAAAGGAAAATATCGAATTCTTTGAATCCGATGAAGAAACCAAAAAAGAAGCTGAAAAAATCAAACGAAAATTCGAAGAGATTGAGGTAGGTATTCCCGGTCTTTTAAAATACAAAAGAGCCAAAGAGACCGAAAAGAAATAAAGTTGTCCTTAATACGCTGAAATGCTATGTTCGCTGTGCGCGCTTTGTTTTCTTTTTATTACAATGATATTTTTTACTCAATGATTTGATTAATTGGTTTATTCCTCGAGACCTACCACCCAAATCGGCACTTGCACCGCACTACGGAAATGCGGCAAGTACTTGCAAACCTTTTCAAAAGTAAGGCTGCCGTCCCACGTCTGCTTAAATTCCTTAATCAATTTCTTTTGGTAACCACTCGTCACCATGATGTAGACGCCCACGTCAATCTTGTCCAAGTTCGAGTAGGAAAGAGTCTGAAATTTCAGCAGGTCGATGCCGAGAAATGACGAATGGCCAAATTCGACCTCCACCCCGATTCTATCCTTGAGAAAATCAATCTTTGCTTGGGGGTCTTTGGGTTCACCAAATACCAACGGCTGATGTTCCCAACCTCTTTTTAGAAATTCCTTCTTGAATTCTTCATTAAGCCTAGGCCGGGAGATTTCTTCAGGCTTAAGTCGAACTGAACTGATAATTTCCTCGATTTCTTTCTTTATTGGTAGTTTACTGTTCAAAACTTCCTCCGCAAATCTGTAGGGCCACGATCTGAACCTCATTTTCATACCAATTAAGGTAAGGGATCTAAATATAGATCTTTTCCTGTTCGGATTAGAGCTATTTGGAAACTTCCATCTCTCCGGTTTTTGGTGATATCCTGATGGTTTCCCACTCGTACCTCTCTTTCTCGATTGTCTTCTCTATGCTTTTTTGGATAATCCGTTGATCCCTGTTTTCAGTCTGCTGATCCATGAACACGATCCTTTTCACTTTTTCAGCCCGGTTCATCCCGTCGAAAATCACGAAGTCTATGGGGTCAAAAATTGCCTTCACGTCTTGGGGAAAATACCCTAGAGAGGTGAAGAGGGGATCAATCCTTCTCAGGAGCTTTGGCAGCAGAACCCTTCTGGCGCGTTCGGTTGCTTTTTCCCTTATTTCTTTTAGCTTCTCTTCCAGTTCCCCCTCTTTCTCATCGAGTTTCTCCCCTTCCGCCAACAGCTTGTCGTACCAATCTATTGGAAATTTACGTTTATACGAGATTTTGATTTCGCTGAGTCGAAATATCCCCCTACACAGAGGGCAGATGCCAAAAATGTTTCTCTGCGCCTTGAAAAGACCGATAAAAGTGCTAGACCCCTCCATAGATTCTCACCACTATTTCTTCCGGTAGACCTCCCACTCAACTTTCTTTCTTTCGATGGCGTCCTTGATTTGCCTCTGGCGCGGGTTTAATTGAGCTCTGCCTGTCTTGAGGTCTATTATCCTGATGAAGTCTACCTTGCTCTTCTCGGCGAGCCCGTCGAAGTGGATGAAGTCAATAGGGTCGAAAAGCCCGCGACAATCCTGCGAGTTGTACTTAAAGCAGGGTAGGGCGGGCACGATTTTTTCTATGACCTTCCCCACGTTGACGCTGAGGGTTGCCTTTGTGGCCCGTTCTTTTGCTTTTTTCCGCCTCTCCCTCAGTTCTTTGGTCCTTTTGTTGAGGCCGCCCATCCACTCATCTACTCTTTCCTTGGCCCGGGGAGTGAAGCGGTCGCCGTAGAAAAACTCCGCCTTGGCCAGCTGGAAGCTACCTCCGCAGCTGGGGCACTCGCCATACAGATTTTTGTCAGATTGCAGAATGCTGATGATGTCAGCTTCCCTCATGGTCGCCCCTACTTTCAGATTTCATATGGTTCCCGCAGTTTAATCTTTTCATGAACCTGCCCAGCCAGCCCTTTGAACTCTCCCATGTGCTCCGTGTGCACCGGAAACAACTGCCTGGGCTTAATCTCACGCAC
>DAOVGS010000020.1 GCA_030672285.1 Hadesarchaea archaeon
GGCCCAATATTGGGTCCCTTATCCGTTACCAAAAAGCCACCGTATTCTTTTTTCCCGCTTTCCTTTTAAAAGCCAAGCTGCGTCCAGCCTCACGATGGAATACCACTTGTTATTACCAAAAACCGAAGAAGAACTTTTTTAACGTCGCTTTTCCCTCTTTCTAAATTTCTTTACTGTGTCCCTTAGCTTTGGCATCTTCCGCGCTACCTTGACCATTTTCGCCGCCTTTGCAACCCTAACTGCCCTCGCCACCCTAAATACCCTAAAACCGCGAATAACGCGCATCTCCATCTCTGTAGTTGGAATTGAGCCCAAGATGTCCACCCAGCTCTCGCGTAAGCAGCGCTTTTTCGAAGGCGCGCCACGAAACCTAAAGCCCAACTCGGTTATGAAAATCGCGCATACTCCAAGGTCAATCCACCCGAAAAGTTGCTCTTGATCGGGGGTTAGCTCGAAAACGATTGATGCGACGAGTAGGCTTAGTGCAAAAATCGCCAGCCCAGCCATCGCAGTATCAACAGCCCCCAACTTCTCCTGCCTCAAGCTACCACAAACCAAGGTTCTGAGCCTAATTACTAAATTTTCTGAATATGAATTATGGCAACGCTTTTATCTGTTTTAAGAAACGACAAGGGTGTCCTAGATGTCAGATAAAATCTATCGCAGTTGAACATCGATCAGAGGGCACTGTAAATAGCACCGAACCATGTCTCTCTGGCATGAGGCCCACCAGACCTGTATATCTGCGCAACATGACGCACTACACTTCAGCGGCAACGCGTATACTCCATTGCTCAAACCAACTTGGGTCGTGTTGATTTCCTATCGTGCGTTGTGCCTCTATCTTGATCCACTTACCCGCTGAGAGTCCGTTGCCCGTCAAATCCGAGTAGTACCAATAACCGTAGGAGCCAAGATTGTCGAGGTGAACTAAGACCATTACGTGGGCAATGTCTCCACTTCTAAAGAACCCAATGGCTGAATCTATCCCTGCCTTCTCAAACAATGCAGCTACGAGTATAGCGAAATCATCGCAGTCCCCGGATTTGAATGCCAAAGTTTCCACTGGTGCCAAGAACGCGTTGTTGTAGTCGCTCTCGTAATGAATGTAGTTGTCCACGAAACTCAGTATTTTTTTAATTTTTTCAACGGACGAATCGCCGGGCTGAATCCCTATTAAGTTGTACACCTCATTTAGCTCGCGCGCTGCCGTGGTGTAACTGTACTCATCTGCAAACTCATAATATGTGTCCTCTTTGTCTGGCCAGTATATTCTACCCAAATTGTGTTTCGCCAAATCGGCCGCGAAATCTACCTTGTCCTGCTCGCCGCCGCCGAAATACCACCAGCCGGGGCTTTCCCAATAGTCTGTGCGACTGTCTCTGACCACACTGTAGTAGTCTGCCAAGAGATGGCCGATCCCCAACGCTTCCGAAACTTGGTGGCTGGTTTGTAAATCGTTGTACTGGCTACTTAGCTGGTTGTAATTGCTGTTTAGCGTGCTATACGAACTCTGCAGAGATTGCAAACTATTTCGATTTTGTTCATCTTGCGCTTCTAAATCTTCATAGTCCACCTGTAGGTCTGAGATCTGCGAACTCATTCTAAAGACTGTCACGATCGAGAATCCAGCGATAACACCGCAAACACATAAAGCCGCTACTAAAGCCACTATTCTAGCTCGCACCCCTCTCTTTCTTCTTTTAGCTCGCATTCCATCCTCCCTTTCTTTTTTCGCATTACATAATTTGGCGGTATAACTTAAAAACACGTTTAGCACGTCTAGCATCTTTAACGTGTTATTTTGAGCTAAGCTTTGCCTAATTCTAGCTTAACTCCCCAAGAGTTACTCTTTCTTGGCCTTCTCGAGGATTCGCTCGGCTTCGGGCCTAAGCGCCTCGATGCGCTCCCCGAGCTTTCCCAGCTCCTCGCGCGCCTGACCTAGGGCCTGCTCGAGCTCTGCCTTTCGATCTTGAAGCACCACGATTGCATCGGTAACACTACGCTCCGCGGCGACATCCGCGCCAAGTCCGGTGATCACCTTCTCCGTCGTGGCCAGCTTGGCTGCGATGAAGGAGTCCGAGCCCATGGGCACCAAGATGTCAGTCCCCGGTTTGAGCCCCTTTACCGTCTTGATCGTTTCGAGTGTCATCGAGAGCTCAGACAGCGAGGCGGCGAGCACTGAGAGGTGCTGGCGAAGGGCCTCGGCCGTCGCTTGGTGGTCGTTGAGCTCGCTCAGGATGCGCTGCAGTCTTTTCTGCTCCTCATCAGGTAGTTTTTCCATCCGATCACTCCAACATGGCCAGTACTCGAGGATCCCTTACTTCCTCGGGTTTAACCTCGACCGCCTCCTCTATATGAATTAAGTTGCGCTTGACCCTGTGCTTGCTCCCGAAGTCTGAGTAAACCCGCTCGAGAGCCCGCTCCTTCGAGAGCGCCAGCAGCTCGCGCGTGAAGCGCTGGCGGTAGAACCCCTGCTTGAACCAGCCCCGAATGCGAAATATCTTCATTAGACCACCTCATATGAACCCTAAGGCGCTCTCCACGCGACCCAGCTCGGGACCCGTCGTCACCTCGCCCGCAATCGCCCCGTTGGAGTTCGCCACCACGCACAGGCCCACGTACTTCACCCCGCCGCATGCGGTGCCGACTTCTGCGGGCACCTGAAGGACGCTCGAGAGGTGCTCGAGTTCCTCGCCCGACACATCCGGGTGTACGAGCGCCCCCTTGTTGGTCGCCACGCCAGCCGCGCCGACGTTTTTGATGCCGGCGATCGTCCCGCGCTCGATGGGAACCCCCAAACTTTTGCCCATGAGTTCCAGGAGTTCATCCGATAGGTCGGGATTCGCCAGCGCGCCTTTGTCATTCGCGAGCACGAGGTTCCCGAACGCGGTGAACCGCCCGGGCACGCGCGCGACCCTTGCGCCCAATTTCGTCAACCCTTTTTCTTCCCTCAGCTCAAGCAAGTCGGAACACACGAGCGCCCTTGAATTCCCCGCCGCCAGCACCCCGAGGATTGGACTCCCGTCGAAGCTGGTCTTGATCACGGGCACGCCGAGCGCGTCCAGCACGAGCTGCTCCCGCATGTGAAGGCGTTCCGGGAGCAACGCGATTTTGTCGGTGGTTAGGGCGAAGACCCCGAGGTACGGGATTTGATTGAAGCTCATCCTGACAATTGCCATGACGCCACCTTACTCTGCCAAAAAAGCCTCGACCGAGCCATCGTCCTGCTTGACGGCCCGCACCCTGATTCGCGGCAGGGGATGCTTCGCCCCCCGCTCCCAGAGCTTGCGGTTCAGCGCCTGGTCGAGCTTTATCTTCTCCGACTTCATGTGGCGCCTCAGGAACTTGTGCACGATCTTGACGGCTCGCGACGTCCGCTTCTGGCGGGGCACCTTTTTGGCTTCCCTCAGCGGGATGACGTAGATTCGCTCTTCGGGCATGGTCTCATCTATGGTTTTATGCGTTGCCTTCGCCAGTTGCGCCGCTTCACGTGGGTGCGCACCTTCCCCCCTGTCTTTGCCATCACCCATATGGGGGCGCGCCGTGTGCGCTTGGCGGCTTTTCCCAGCCTCCGCTTGAGCGGCGCCGGTTTGTTTCGCGCCATCTTATCACTTCACACTCAATTTGAGAGACCCAACATAAAAGCTTAGTAAAAATGAAGATTTAGTGTAGTCCATCAGATCACAAAATAAACTTAATTTTTAAGTCGAGAAATGGAACACCTATTGATGAGGGATAGAGATTGCGGCAGATATTAAAAAAACAGTTAATCATAATGGTCTTAATAGCTGTGACAATCGCTGCCGCAGCAGTCTACTTGTGGTTTCGCGATGTTCCACTTCGGGTCCGAATTAGTGACATAGCTTTAGATCCACAGGCATACGATGGTAAACTCGTAGAGGTCGAAGGATATCTTGTAAAATACGAGTTTGGGTTCTGGACCGGCTATGGATTATACGGTGGGGGAAGGAAGATTGCTTTATTGGGATACGAAAAGCAAATTGTAAACTCGGGTTGGGTTGGACCGTTTGACCAGTACCTTGACGAACACGTCGTTATCACAGGGCGGTTCGAATACATGCATGCTGTGGACGCGCCTAGCCTGTACGTAAAAATCAGCAAGCTTACCACGAGTTCATAATCCGTTGTTGCTTAATGAACAGCACTCCCTGCATAAAAATGCTTCAAGGCAGAATTTTAACGGAGAGTACGGAGTCGGCGCTTCCTCCTTTTTCGCCAAGCCACGACCATCAAAGCGAGCGTGAAAATTGCCGTCAGGGCTATAAAAACGAGTGGGGTGGAGTTGGGAGGCGAAGTGATTTCCTCCGCACGCGAAAACGTGAAGTTCAAGCCTTCGATATTATCATCCATAGCGGTGACCTGAACCTCGTAGACTTCGGGAGAAGCCGTATAGCCCTCGGCACTAGCCTGTATCGACCACTCCCCCTCGACTGAAAGGTCGAGGGACCAGCGGCCGTTGCCGAGATGATTTACCTCCATTAAGCCAAAATCAGATGAACGTTCTTCGATGGTGGCAACATCATAGCCTTCAAGACCACCGATCGTTACTTCGATTATCGGAAGTGGCGGTGGAGGTGGAGGTGTATCTAAATTTTCAGGTTCGACATACTGGAGGTTTTCCCAAGGAGGCCCTACCACTAAAAGGAAGCCCCAAGCCTCACCTACTACATCTTCAATCGTTTCCCCTCCAACGAAGAGCGAGTATTTTCCAAGTTGTGCGTCTGCTGAAACCTTGATCGTCATCGGAATGCGGACGGGCTCCCGTTCAAGGGTTACGTATTCCTCGGGGGCTTCATAATCTATTCCCAAAGGCAACTCACCCCCATATTTCAGACGAAGCCGGAAGTGAATTGTTTCATCAAGCGCCATGACTCTTGCTGTCAAAGTAACGTTATCCCCCCTCGTTACGAGAAGTTCCCCAGGATTTTGTCCCTCGGGATATTCTAGAGAAAGGCCGTATCCGGGTATCGGCGTACCAGGCGGTGACCAAGGTAGGTTGTCATCGCTGAACAGCATTTGCGGTTTTGTTCCGAGACCCAAGGCAGAGTCTAACGATAGTAGAACCAACAAGAGCGACGACACAAGCGCCAAAAGCTTGAGCTTCATCCTCCCTTCACCTTGGATTTCCTCCCCATAGAAAAAATACCACTTCGTGTGGGAGGTATCATACCCTCCTTATCTTGAACTCGCGCTTCCGCGCCTGCAGCTTGCTCAGAATCTCGCGCAGCTGGGCGTCGGTAATCTTTGACCCCAGCCTTCCCGCTTGGGCCAACTGAATCAGCTGGAGCTCCAACTGCTCGGCGAACTCGGGCTTTGCGGTTCGGATGTTGGCCAACCTACTCCGTGCCTCTGGGGTCATGATTTGCTGGATCGCCAACTTTTTTTGGATCTCGTATTGCCTCCGTTGTTCGGCCTGGCTCTGCTGCTCCTCCAGCTTCGCCCTCAGCTCGAGCATCTTCCGCCTGCGCAGTTCCTCGATTTCCTCCTCTTCGGCCATCTTCAAGCCCCCTTCTCCCCCGCCTTTATCTGCTTGATCAAGTTCTCAAGCATCGCCGCGCCCTTTGGGGTGACCTTCCGCCCGCCTCGCTCGACCTTTCTCACGAGGCCAGTTTGCTCGAGCTGTTGGAGGATGGTGCGAATGATCTTGCCCCCAGCCCTGCGAAAGTGATCGGGTGCCTGCCCGCGGTTCTGTCGCCCGCCGTAGTAGGAGCGAAGCCTCGAGATGCCGACCGGGCCGTCAAGGTAAACCCGCCTGAGCAGCGATGCCGCACGCGCGTACCACCAGTCGGGTTGCTCGGGCAAGCGCTCCTTGTGGGCCCCGGTCTTGGTGAAGTGGCTCCACTGGGGTGGCTGGAGCTCGCTCAACTTTTTCAGCTCCTCCTTCAGCCTTGCGAGTAGCACCTTTGGGTTGACTTCTCGAACTGTCATCTTTACACCTTAGCTCACTTTCGCTATCCTTTGGACCATCTTTAACATCATCATCGCGCTTAAACTATTTTGCGCGCTTCCGCTCGTAAGGCAAACGGGTGATCCTGCCGCAGCGCAGACAGGTGATGATCACGCGAGGTGGGTCGGGGCGAGTTCGGACGCGGCATGTGGTGCCCGGCACCCAGAAGCTTTTGCACCGCCTGCAGAATTTTCGCTTAAGGTGGGGCTGGAACCTGATGTTGTAGCGGGCCGCGAGCTTCCACGCGATCTGCACGTAGCGGTCCGCGAGCTCTGAACGTTTCCTGAAGACACCTTCGGCCAGCTCGAAGAGATGCTCGATTCGTTCCGCTGCCAACCGCTTGTACTCGTCGGTTGGTGGACGGCGGATGCGGCGGCGGGGCATAGACTACCTCCTAAGACGAAGCTCTTGGATGCCCAAGGCCTCCTCATATACATAGATCGCCCGCGCGATAACGGTTGGGGCGCGGAGCGATTCGGGGTCTATGCTCACCAGCTCGTCGGAAAGCTCGGCAACGTTCGATAAAAACTCGCCGCGCGGAAATCCACCAACCACCACACAAACCTCGTCCTCCTTCGAGATGCCGTCGAAGAGCTCCCCGCAGAGCTTTCGCTGCCCCCGCTCGCTAAAAATTATGACTTTTTTCGGCTTGATTCGCCCAATCAGCTCGGCAAGCGAGGCGTTTTCTAGGCGGAGCAAAGGCTTCTCGGGCGGTGCTTCGCCTGCGAGGAAGAGGTGCTCGATCAGCCCGGCGAAGCGGTTGAACATCCGGGGGAGGTGCGTTGTGGGATCAAGCGTGATGAGTTTGTTGTGGCGGGTGTGTACATAGACTCTTAACAGACCCTCCATGTTGAGCGGCGTGTCGAGCGCGAGGAGCAGGCAGCGGTGGACGATGTCAGGCCTCCCGCGTCGGTCCCCGTCCGGAAGCCTTCGCATCGCTGGATAATGGAGGCTCGAGTTAAGCAATATCTCCGTCGGCCTCCTCCCCCGGCGGCGCGCGCTCCACTGAATGACGCGGTGCGAGGCTATCTCGCGAGGCACGAGCTCGAGCTCGGAATCCGCTAATACGAGGTGGAGCAAGCGAGCACCAAACCCACTTCGGCAAAGGGCTATTTTAATCTAAGATAAACAGAACAGGTTCGTGTGGGATTGAATGTTTCCCCTCAAGGACGAGAACCCGACTCGGAGAAGGCCTATCCTCACTTATGCCTTGATTATCGTGAACGTCGCGATTTTCGTGGGAACGCTGGCCACGGGGACCTTTGGTCAATCGATTGAGGAGTTCGGGATGAGGCCGGCCGAGGTGCTCGAGGGGAGGCAGCTTCACACCCTCTTCACCTCGATGTTCCTGCACGGGGGCATCCTGCACATCCTGTTCAACATGTGGTACCTCTGGATCTTCGGCGACAACATCGAGGACATTCTCGGTAGGGGTAAATTCATCCTGTTCTACCTCGGCACTGGTCTGGTGGCCAGCCTCGTGCATACTTTTTCTGACCCAGGCTCGA
Source organism: Hadesarchaea archaeon (assembly GCA_030672285.1). Lineage (GTDB taxonomy): Archaea > Hadarchaeota > Hadarchaeia > Hadarchaeales > Hadarchaeaceae > DG-33. The sequence continues at coordinate 7,480 of DAOVGS010000020.1, forward strand.
TGATTCCGACAATTGGGGCCTCGGGGGCCATCGCGGGGGTGCTCGGGGCCTACATGATCCTGTACCCGTGGGCCCGGGTGCACACGGCCGTCATTTTCTTTATTATGATTCATCTGGTCATGGTGCCGGCGGTCGTGATAATAGGTCTCTGGTTCGTGCTACAGGTGCTGTCGGCGTCGGTGCTTTGGGCGGCGGGGACGACCGCGGGAGTGGCGTACTGGGCGCACATCGGCGGATTCCTAGCGGGCATGCTTTTGATCCTGCCGGTGTGGATGAAACTCAGGAAGCGGAGGAGGGCCAGATATGTTTACACTTTGCGGTATGGCGGTGGGCTTCGCTGAGTAATCGAATCTGTGAATGTGCGGCAGGATAGATGACTGCTATCGTTTAAATCTTTCATACGATTTTCCGGCAAAAATTTGGCAAGATTTTCAATTATCGCTTGGGTTCACATGGGGCTAAAATTTGGAGCATGGGTGGTAAGAAGGTCGTGCGGCGGTAGGTGGCGGGCCGGAAGAGGTACGCGCTATCGTTTGCATCTATCGTTCGGGCGGGTTGCGAATCTGATATGGGGTATCAAGGCAGTGTAGTACGTAACTATTTGTAGTACGTAACTTTTAAATAAGATGAGGAAAAACGAAACATGGGGGCGAAACGATGATGGGTCGCACGAACAACCAGATAAAGATGTATCGAAAGTTAGCAATAAAACATCTAGGTGGAAAATGTGCTGAATGCGGCTCAACCGACCACCTAGAAATCCACCACAAAAACAAAGACTGGAAAAGCAACGACTTAGAAAACCTCATTCTCCTATGCTCAACCTGCCATAGAAAAACACACCAGACTATAAGGTATAGACCTAGAAGAGTAAAAGCGCACGTCAGGCTCAGAACGATAAAGGGCAACAAATATCTCTACCTCTACGCGTCCGAGCGCGTCGGCGGGCGGCCTAAATCTAGGTACGTCGCTTACTTGGGTCGGGCGGGTTCGAACGCGGCCCGAAGGTTACCGAGGGAGCACAGATCCCGTGAGCTGGTAGAACGGGTCAGGGCGCTCGAGTTCAACACGAGACTGGACGAGATACTCAGAGACTGGCACGACATACTGGTGAGGCTCGGATGAAGCCCATATCCGACCGCCTGAATGTGGAGGAAATACTCAATATCAACCAAAAGCTTGCCAGACACGAGGTTCCATACACAGGCTCTGAGGATTATCCCGTTAGAAGGGAGAAGGTGGAATGCTTGGTCAAGAACGTCCCGGCCCGGAGCCCGATCAGTGTTGCGGCATACTACCTCAAGAACCTAGCCCTCCTGCAGCCGTTTCCAGATGCCAACCATCGGACTGGACTAATCGCGGCGCGGATGTATTTGGAACGAAAGGGGTATCGCTTTGACTTTACGGCGGATGAGGCAGAACAGCTGAGGGATCAGATGCTGAACCTGCAGTTCAAGCTCTACGGCACCTACGAGGAGCTGTCGGAAGTTGTAACCACAGAACCCGACAACGAGATCTTCCGCCGGTGCCGCGATTTCATAAAAAAACACGCAATGCGAGCCCGTCCTAAGACTCGACCGAAGTAAATGCTGGTTTAAAAATTTGGTGCGGCAGGCGGGATTCGAACCCGCGTCGCGAGCTTGGCAAGCTCGTGTCATAACCAAGCTAGACTACTGCCGCCCAAAGAGAAAGTTGTCCAGCCACAATTAAACGTTTTCTTAACCATCAGCCCACGATTGCCGTAAGCATATACCCCCCGACGACCGCGCCGAGGGTGAAGACCCCCAGCGCCACCGGCAGGGAGCGGGCGAGCACCACGCGCTTCGCGAGCGGGTCATCGCCGAGCTCTATCTCGACCGCGTAGCTCATCAGGATCGCCGTGAGCAGCACCACGTAAAGGCCGAGCACGAATAGGAAGGCGGCCGACGAGACCCCGGCGCCCGAGCCCAAGAAGCCCACGGAAGCCGTCTTCGAGGCGAGCAGGCCCTGCATGCGCGCGGCTATCGCGGCGATGAACGGGGCGAAGAAGAGCGCGACAGAACGCATCGAGGTCACAATCTCCCCGAGCGAGCGCCGGATGTCGAGCTCCACCTGCTTTAACTCCCGGAGGTGGTCGGCCGTCCTCAGGATCGCGGCCCCAGCTGCTTGGGTGCTCCGCTCGATCACGTCGACGAGCAGGCGGAGCACGCTGTGGATCGTTCGCGATGGGACCTCGTGGAGTGCCCCCCGCTCGGGGTCGAAGAGCGAGGCTCGGAGCCCCATGCCCCCCAGTCGGATGTTGGCTGAGGCCCGGGCGAAGACACCCGCCAGCTCGCTCCCCCGCGCGGTGTCCGCGACGTGCTCGAGTGCGTCCTCGGCTGGGTGCCCCTCGCTTATCCGGTTGCCCAGCTGCACGAGCGAGTCGCAGAACTCGCGCTCCATACGCTCGATGCGGCCCCGCCTTTCGAACGCCCGCGCGGTAGTCAAATGCAAGTACGAGACGGTCCCGAGCGTGGGGGCCCAGAGGAGCAAAATAGCGCGAAAGTCGTCGGCCACAGGCAAAAGGAGCCCGACCCCCACGAGCGCGGCTGTAGGGAGCAATGCAAAGAGGAGGGCTCGAGCTCGGCTCGTTTCGATCGGCACCTCGGGCGGTGGGAATGTGGCTGGACGCTTCGCCAACGCCCAACGGCTGAGCGCGTACACTCCAAGCGGAAGCGCGACGCAGTAGATCGCGAAGACCTGGGGAGCACCGATGCTGATGTCGATGACCGAGAGCACGGGCAAGATGGCCACCAACACCAGGGGCAGGAGCACACCCATGCTGTAGATGAGCAGCGTTGGGAGGTGGAGCCCGGCCGCGAAATCTCGCATTCGGTCGCGCGCGCCGCGAAGGCTGAGTTCGAGGGCTCGGTCGAGGGTCCCCAGGCGAGCGGCTTCGGACCGCTCCGACACCGAGCTCCGGAGCAGGTAAATCGAGCGCTTGAGGTCCTCGCACCATTTTCCCCAGTGCTCCGCGAAACTCGACAGCGCCTCCCCGACCCCGGCGTGGGCGCGCAAGTACGTCCGACGCAGGGCATCCTTGAGGCCCATCCCGAGGGGACCCTCCACGTTCTCGGCTGCGAAGGCCGTGGCCCGCTCCAAGTTCGGCGTGACCTTCATCGACATCGTGAGGTAGTTGATGAGCATCGGGGCCTCCCCCAGTCCGCGAACTCGCTGCCGCTCGGCCCGGAGCTTCGGGTACCATCCCACAAATGAATATGCAATCAGAGGCGCGGGAGCAAGCAGCAGGACATATGGGGATGAACCGATCAACGTCAAAAATAATGTAGCTACCACCACAAGCACTGTGCAAAGCAAGGTGGCGAGGAAAGTGAGTGCCACGACTTCTTCAGCTTGGACCCCCAATCCAGAGAACTCCAAGTTCTCCCGTAGTTCATCACTCGCGTACCGCGCGCGCTTTAACCCATTGAACCTTCCGGCGATGTGGCAGGCCCTAACGTAAAAATGATTTAACGAATTCAACTTTACACCCCTGTAAACTTTACACCCCTGTAAAGTCGCTTGATTCCAAGCTTCCTAAGTTCATGAGAAAATCTGTTTGCTTCGGCTTGGAGTATGCTTTTAACCACGCGCGAATTTTGATTCCACGCTGTCTTCAACAACACTTTAGTTGCAACGTTGGATGGATGATGGAGTGAGCTTGAAATCCAGTGTGATACCGCGGCTTGAGTAATCCCGCAAAGCTTAGCCACATCTTTTCGTTTGAACCCGGCATTTAGCAAAACGTAAAGGAGTTCGATCCTCGCGGTTCTACTGAGTCTCTCTGCGACGCCATCCCATCTAAGCTTCTTCAACTTTACACCCCTGTAAACTCTTTCTCGAGCCACTCGCGCCAGCGCCTGAAGATATCACGGTAGTCGACGCGCTTGCGCCGCAGTTGCTCCTCCAGCAATGTGTGGAGCACGAGGTTTGAGCGCACCGAGAATTCGGCCTCGAGCAGCTCCGGCTTTTTGAGCCTAGCAACCTTTTCGACCAGCGCCCCCTGGACCCCCGCCCGGAGCTCGAGATTTTTCAAGACCTCCCTCGGCTTGGTGCCCCATTTCCGGGCGATGCCCTCGATGAGTTGCGATTTCAGCCCCGTGAGCGCTCGCGTCGGCTCGAGCTCGTCGCCCTCTGGGTCATATTTCATCAGGTCCTCGAATCCTTTCTCGCTCATGGGGTCCTCCCGCCAGTCCTTGCGGACTTCGGTCACCTGAACCACCCTACGCGTCCGAGCAACGCTGCCCCTCGGTCGAATGGGTGCCGCCACCACGATCGCATCCGTCGCCTTGAAGGAGCTGGGTGGAATGCCCAAGTCGTAAACCACGCGCTCGAAGACATCGCGTGTCGTGGCGCCGTGGATGGTGCCCATGACTGAGTTGCCCGCAGCCCCCACGCGCATCGCCTCGTAGAGGGTTTGGGCTTCCTTTCCTCGAACCTCCCCTACGACCAAGATCGACTCCCCCAAGCGAAGCGCCGCCCGAAGTGCGTCCTCGGCTTTGAGTTCAGTGGAGGTGCCCGAGACGGCCGACTGCACGCGGAGCGATTGAATCTTGAACCCAAGAGTTCGAAGCTGTTCGATGGGAAGCTCGGAGGTATCCTCAAGCGTGATGATACGAAACTTGGGCAGGAGCTCGAGCATGAGGGCCCCCAGCAGTGATGTCTTCCCAGCGCCTCGACTCCCCGTCACCAAGAGCGAGGCTTGGGAGTCTACAAGCAGGCTGAGCAAACCAGCTGCATAGGGGGTCAGAAATTTCGCTCGGATGAATTGGGGCAGGGTCCAGGGGGTCGGCTTGTGCCTGCGCAACGCAAACGCCAACCCCTCCGGACTCAGGGGGTGCCCGATCGCCGCCACCCTCACGCCCCCGAGGTTCAGGTCGAGCACCGGGTCCGCCTCGGAGAACGGCCTCCCGCTGATGGCGCGGAAACGGGAGATTAACGACTCGGCATCGTCGGTCGTCAGGTGGATGTTCGTGAGGCACTCCTCGAAATCTCGATGATAGATGTGGATAGGCGTCCGTCCAACGGGTGCGTCGATGTAGATGTCCTGCACCCGGGCATCCGCCAGCAGGACTTCGAGCACCCCTAGGCCCGCGGTAAATCTGGCTAGGTGTTGGGCCAGCTCCTCCACCTCCTCCCTCTCGACGTTGAGTTTTTCATCGACCACCAGCTTGGCCATGAGGTCCGCGCCGAGGTGCGTGAGCTGCTCCCGGGCCCGAAGTGGATCGAGCTCGAGTTCCGGGCGCTGCTCCAGAAGCGTCTGGCGCGCCCGGTGTAGGAGCAACACCTGCTCGCGGGGGAGCCTATGCTCAGGGGGGACCAAGAAGTAGAGGTGCTGGAGTTCGCCCCCCAACCGGTAAATTCGAACCTCACTGCTCTCCACTCGATAGGCGTCGACCAGCCCGGCTCCCGCGGGTGGCTCGAGCGTTAGGTGGGAGCTCAGAAAGCACGGGCGGATGAGCGCACGCAGGACCTTCGCGTAGCCCTCGCGACCCTTTCGCCTGACACCCGCCAGCTTCGCGCGTCCCAGCGCCGATAGCGTAGGGGCCAAAGCGCGCTCGATGAAGGTCGCTCGGCATCGCCTGCACTTTTCAGCCCCCCGCTTGGACCTCGCCCGCAGCTCCCGGACGATGACCTCGAGTTCCCCCCGCGCCCGTGCAGGGTCCCCGAGCATAGCTTTGAACGCGTCCTCGAGTCGTTGCCTTCGCTCGGACTCGCAGCGCTTACAATCGGTCGGCGTGAGGTGGGCGAACGGCCAGTGCTTGCACGCTCTATATATCTTTGCTATCTCCTTGAGCCCAGCCAAGCTCGGGCCGCTGTACCCGCGTTCGTAGATGCCCGCGAGGACCACGGAGCTCACCTCTGGATGTTCGGCAAGCGCACGCACGACCTCGCGCATGCAAACCTCCGACCCCTCGATGGAGGCGCCGTGCTCGCAGCCCTCGCACTTGAACCTCAAGACCCGTTCATTCCCCAGCCTGACCACCGCTCGCTCGCAGCTCATCCCCGCCGCCTCCCCAACTTTACACCCCTGTAAAGCCCGATGAGCGCGTCGACCCGTGAGGCCAGCCGTGCGAGCTCGTCGCCGAGGGGGGCCATAGCTAGGTCGAGTTTGCCGTAAAGCTTCGTCAGCTCCGCGAGGTTCGCCTCGAGCGTCGCCACCCTTCGCTCCAGGCCCCGAAGGCGCTGCTCGAGCACTCGCGCGTCGTCTCGAAGGCTGGCTATCCACCGCCCATACTCCGCGAGCACTACCCTGCCGTCTTCCTCGTCAAACACCTTCGTTCCCTCCTCACCTCCTGCAGGTCGAGAAGCCAGCCCGATATGCGCGCCAGCTCTCCGGAAACCTCGCGGTCCTTGAGCGCCTTTCGCCACGCGTTCGGCTGGGCCATGAGGAGCACCCAGGTGCGCTCGCTTATCGCCCGCCCTTCATGCAGCTCCTCGAACAATTTCTCCGGATCGACCCTGCCGAGATCCCTCAACCTCGCCCGCAAACAAGCGAATTTGAGAAAATCCACCTCCCCGACCAAAAATTCCCTCAAAGCTAGAACCTCGTCCTTGAGCTTGATGAAGTCGCGCTCGGCAAAGCGTGTCCAATCGTCGCGCAGGGGTCCACCGCGCCTCGCGTTGAGCAGGGATTGAAGGAACTGGGCGGTCGCAGCTTTGAGCGAGGCCGCCAGCTCAGCCAGGCGCCCGTGGCGAGCCGCATCGAATTTGGCCGCACCGAGGAGCCTATCGAGCACGTTATCTAGCTTCGACCAGAGTTCACCTCCAGAGCTCATCTCCCGAGGGGACACCTCCAAGAGACGGTCGACCGCTGTCAAGACCGCCTCGAACGTCAGCTCATCCCCCATCCTCACCCAACTCCTCCAGCCTCCCCTCGACCTCTGACAGCTTCCGCTCGCTCTTGGGCTCACTCCTGAGGCGGAGGCGCCGCCTGAGTTCGCTCCTGAGGGTCCTGAGCAGGTCCACCTCGGCCGATAGCAGAAGCTTCGCCAGTGGGGGACGGGCTTGCTTCGGGTAGCGAGAGCGCTCGAGCAAAGTCAAGCCGATGTGCCAGGCAACAGCTAACACGACCACCGCTGACAAGGTGTCCAATTTACCCGCCTAGGCTTTGGGCGGAGGTTGTTTAAAAAGAGGAAAATTCGGCAAAAGCTAATGAACTATTGCAGACATTGAAGCTTGGTGAACCCGTGGTGAAAGGACCCCCCTCATTCGTCTTTCTGCTCGGGCGCCCGGGCTCCGGGAAGTCGGCCGTCTACCGCATGCTATCCGAGCGGCTCCGCGCCGAGGGGCTTGCGAGCGATATCACGCGCATCGACGACTTCCCAGTGCTCAGGGAGATGCTCGACCGCGACACCGAGTTCAAGCGCCACTACCTAAAGGAAGGCGGCTTCGTCGTTACCGACTTCACGATCCTTGATGACGTGCTTAAAGAAATCAACCGCAAGCTCAAGGAGCTCGAGCAGCCGGGCAGGGTGACCTTCGTCGAGTTCGCCCGCGCCCGATACGCCAATGCGCTCAAGAATTTCGACCGCGAAGTGCTAGACCACTCGCTGATTCTTTACATTTACTGCCCGTTCGACATCTGCGTGGAGCGAAACGTTCGAAGGTTCAGGGGAGCTCGGGGCAAGGATATCGACGACCACATCGCCCCCACCGACATCATGGAGCGCTACTACCGCTACGACGACTACGAGGAGCTTTTTTTGAAATCGGAGAATGAACTGAAAGCACAGGCCCCCGCCCCGATTGTGGTAGTCAAGAACAACGTTGAGGGGTTAGATCATCTCAAATTGGAAATTGAGGAGGTAGTAACTGCTTTAAAAATTTAGCTCCCATCGATTTTTTGATCAAGTTGTCAAAGACAGTCATTCAAAATGCTGCAGTTTCACCATTAACTCATGTAACGTACAAGCAAAATTGGTAATATTTTTAGGTGTGAAATTAATATCAACCCAACGTGGACTGATGCTTGAATTCATGATCGAAAGAATGACGAGGAAAAAGCTTGCGAACATCGAATTCTCTAGGATTGAGCCAGAGCTCCCAAAAGACAAGGATGAAATAGGTCTATACATCCACATACCCTTCTGCAAGACCCCCTGCCCGTTCTGCGCGTACATTCGTTACCCCTTTAACCCAAAGCTCGAGCGGCCATACATAGAAGCCGTGAAAAAGGAGATCGACCTTTATCGAAAGGTGCTCGGCAATGTAAAAATAAATTCTATATATGTCGGCGGAGGCACCCCGACCATCATGCCAGAAGGTGTTGCCGATATCCTCAAACACGTCAGGAGTGCTTTTGACGTGAGCAGCGACATAGGAGTTGAATCAAACCCCGATGATTTGAATGAAAAAACACTTGCACTGTTGCTGGACGCCGGCGTGAGTAAGCTCAGCACGGGGGTGCAGTCCTTCAGCGACAAGATTTTGAAAAGTATAGGGCGGCGAAGCCACGACGCAAAACAAGCGCTCGACGCAATAGAACTCGTCATGAATAACGGCGGATTCGACACTTTCAGCATCGATTTGATGTTCTCCTTGCCGACTCAGTCCCTCGCCGATTTGAAGGGAGACCTCGACATAGTTATTGAAAAAGGCGTACCTCAGGTCGCAACTTATCCCCTCTTGTTGTTTCCGTACTGCGAGATGTACCACGATGTAAAGGAAAACAAGATAGAGCTTCCCAATAAAAAAGTTGAGAAAAAAATGTACGATGTTATAGTAAACTCTTTCATCGATGCTGGCTATGAACCTTGCTCGGTTTGGAGTTTCACAAAGAATGGGATAGATAAGTATGGATCGGTTGAACGCGATGAGTACATTGGAGTTGGCGCTGGTGCGATGAGCAGCGTGGGCGAGTATTTCTACGCCAACACCGCCTCCGTCGAAGAGTACATTCAAGCATTGGGCAATGGTTCTCTGCCGATAACGACTGGGGCAAGATCATCACTGGAAGGGATCGCGGCGAGATGGCTGTCCATGTCACTTTACGAGACGGGGTTCGACAAGCGCGAGTTCAAAAATCGCTTCGGCATGGATGTCGACGAGAAATTTAAATCATTTCTGCGCTGGCTCAAACTCTTTGGAGTCATAAAAGTCGAAGGAGATCACGTCCAAGTTACAAGAAAAGGTATGTACCCCATCCACCTGATGACAAAAACATTCTTGCTCACGTTCATAGCCAAAGCTTGCGTCGCGTGCATGGAAAACCCAAAGCCCCTAAACTTGCGGTCGAGCTAACTATTTGCTATCTTTTGAGTTTTTGTTCAAGAGTGAAGAGGTCACTACTTTTTCTTACATTCCAGATGTTCACCCGTTTTGACGAAGTGCTTGTAATGCTCAAGCCATTCAGGCTCTTCTGGGGCCTTTTGAACGAATTCTACGAGTTTCCTCAACCTATTCATGGTCCTCCGAGTCACGGCATGCTCGATCTTACACGCATCGATCTCCGCAGTCCCCCTATCCACACCCAAAAGCTCAAGAAAACTAATCAAAGTCTTATGTCTGCCGCTAACTTCCTCCGCAACTCGCATCCCCCGCGGCGTGAGCGAGACGGTGCCGTACTTCTCATGTTTCACGAGCCCCTCTTTGCTGAGTTTTTCCAGCATCTCCGTGACGCTCGGGGGCTTATGCCCCAATAAGGAGGCGATATCCGATGTCTTGGCTCCGTCTTTCTCTTTCACAATAAAATATATGGCCTCAAGATAATCCTCAACGCTTGAGCTAAACTTTTTCTTACCCATAAGCTCAACCCTACCTGATTACCTCCACTATTACTTTTTGTGCCATCCCACGACCCATGGCGACTTGACCCCCATTACTTTCCACGACAACAGGACCTCTTGAAGACGAAATCATTCGCAGCCAATTGCCCTCTTTAATCCCTCGGAGCGCTAACTTCTGTCTCATGCCGTGCCCCCCGGCTATTTGAATCACGACGCCGATTTCCCCAGGTCTTAGATTTGTCAGCAGCATGTTTATACTTCGATTTTAAATTTAGTTCACGTACCTAAAAATGTTAGGGTAACCGAAAAATTTAAAAAGGATGGGGTTTTAAAGTTAGGGATGCCTAAAAAGAGGTTGACGTATGAAGAAGAAATTATCAGACATGAAGCCAGGTGAAAAAGGCCGAATAATTGAGATAGAGTCATCGATCAGAGCAAGCGTTGCGGGGATGGGCATCAGAACTGGCGAGGAATTAGAGGTATCCACAGAGCAGCCAATCAGAGGCCCCATTGTAATCGTGGTAAAGGGAAGAGAGACATCCCTCGGGAGGGGGCTCGCTAAGTCGATCCTCGTGGAGTGTGAAAAATGAAAAAGATTCTCCTCGCTGGCAACCCGAACGTGGGGAAAAGCGTCATGTTCAACAGGCTATCTGGGGCGCGAGCGACGGTTTCGAACTACCCTGGGACCACCGTTGACTTCACCAAGAGCCAGATGCGGATAGCTGGTAAGGAATGGGAGATAATAGACCTCCCGGGTGCTTTCTCCCTCGAGCCGAAGGACAAAGCCGAAGAGGTCGCGCGAGACATGCTGGAGGAGGAAAAGCCAGATGCAGTAGTGAGCGTGATAGATGCGACCTCCGTGGAGCGAGGGCTGTACCTGACCTTAGAGATGATCGAGCAGGGCTATCCGATCGTGGTCGCACTCAATATGTCCGATGCGGCTAGAGACAAAAAAGTAGAAATAGACATCAAAAGGCTCGAGGAGATTTTAGGGGTTCCCGTCGTGGAAACCGTGGCGACTACGGGCGCGGGACTGAAGGATTTAGTTTCGAGAATCTCCGAGGCAAAACCCGTGAGCGTCCAAAATGTGAAGCGCAGGT
>DAOVGS010000021.1 GCA_030672285.1 Hadesarchaea archaeon
TCCCTTCGAAAACTCATAGGTCTACCTCCATAGTTTCACCTCGAGTATCGCGGGCAATGTTTCTAACATGAGGGGCGCACTATCCCAATCTGAGCACGCGGGGACCATGACCACATAGACTCGAATCCATCCACCCTTCGGTTTGGAATCGAACTTGAGGCCCAGAAAATTAGCGCCTTCGTCGAACTGGTATTCTAATGGGATTCTCTTATCATTCTCTACCCCACCGTGCACGAACTTTGGGGCTGGTAATCCTGGGTTGGGGTATATCTCCTCAGGGACATCGGCAACGGTGAAGTGGTAGTCATGGCCTCCATCCGGCATTCGATTCACAAAGATTTTGACCTCTATCTTACCCCCACCCCTTACGATGATGTACCAGTCGAAAGCATCGAGCTCCCCAGGGTAAATCTCGAACTCCAAATTCTCCTCCCACTTTCCCGCCTCGGCGCGCACCCTCATCCCTGAGTCGACTCTAATAGCTGTCCCGTATCTTATGGCGACCGAACGCCTAACGACTGCGACCTCAAAGGAGTTCTCAGCCCCCGACTTCTCTCCAACATCTCCGGTGACCCACCCCGGAAAAGCGTGCCACAACTCATCCCCGTTCTCATCGAGTATTCTAATTTCAAAATTCTCGGACCCGCCAAAGAGCTTCTTTATCGCTTCTACTGCGTTGGCATTTACCGGAGCCACCCAATTGTCGCTATTAGTCAGGCGCCTGAGCTGTCCAAACTTCATAACAGATATCGTATTTTGGACGGGGTTTCCCTCATTTTCCTCCACTAACCCTGGGGTTTCCAGCGTTTCGGCGTTTACCGCCCAATTTGAAGGCCTGCCTAAGGTCTTCACGAGCACATCTGTTGCGTCGTTCACTGTGCGCTCGAGCGAGTACCTCCACGCATAGCTTTCGGCCTGCCTGCGCGCCCCTTCGAGCGCCAGCCCCGAGTAGCTCACCACGAGCACCGTCAGGGTCAGCGCGAAGAACATGTCGAGTGTGAAAATCTGTCCTCGCTCGTTCACTTCGTCACCCTCCTTATCCCCACAGCCACGTCGTAGGTGTAGTACCCCGTCTTGACCGGTTCCGCATTCTCGGGGAAGAAACCGACCATCGCTTGGTAGATGTACTTGAGCGCGCTCGCCCTGATGTTGTCCCGTATTTGGTTGTCCGGCGGGGGCCCACCCCTGACGTTCACGTAAATTGTTATGGTGCCGGCGTCTACGCCGACCTCCTCGATAATGATTTCGCACCCGTATTCAGCGTCGATGTCAGCGATCGCGTTCTCGGCCCCAGCGCGCGCAGCCGACTTGACGGTTTCCATTTCGTTGCTCCCGGCACCCAGATAGAGGAGCGACGCCACCGCAACCAGGATCGCCCCAACGAGGATCATCATCTCCGCGCTGGATTGGCCCCTCATGCGTTCACGACCATCACGGTGTTTTCCACCCAATACACCCGAATAGTATTTTCCAAATTTTCCCGTTCCAGCACGAAGTTCTCGACGTTTTTGCAGACGACTCCAGCACCAACAGTCCCCCAGGCTGAATTTTCCACGAGGACCTGCCGCGCGGTATTGTCGAATTTGATCAGGTAAAAGTAGCTTCCTATTTTTGAGGGGAGGTCGACGTCGAGTTCGAAGTTCGACCCGTTCGCATAGACGGTGTTTATCGCCGCCGCTAGCTCCTCACCAACGATTCGGGCCTCCAACCTAGCACCCATCAGCTCGGCCGCCTCCTTCCGCCCGTCGTAAACATGCAAAAATGACGTTGAAACCATGATAAGGAGCGTTACCGCGAACAACGCATCGATCGAGAAAAATCCCCGCTCGTGAGGTCTCATTGTTGGCCCCCTCCGAACGGTTTGATGTAAATGTAAATCTTGTTGTTTTCAATGTCAGCTGGGGCATCTGGAGTTATCCCCTCGTTTATCTGGACGTTCTCAGGCCACTCAACGATTACTGTATAGGTGCCGGCCGAGAGATTTTGCAAGCTATCATTAAATCCATACCTGAGGCTGCCCCTGACGTTTTCAACCCTTTCCGACGTTTCAATGTTTATCCTCACATTTTCTTCTCCTCCAGCATTTTCCAAGTACAGTCCCCAACCACAATTCATTGTAAAGCCGACGCTCTTCACCGCCCCTTGCCCATTTGCGTACACGGAGTCCATCGCCCCGGCGATTGCATCGGCGGCGGACCTAGCTTGGGAAAGGTACAGCGCGTCCCTTCCGGCCTCCTGCGCGGGGTTTATCATCTGCCCGAACGTGACCGTAGCGAAGATCACAAGCACGGCCGAAAAGATGAGCAGATATTCGACGGCCGATTGTCCCCGCATCTCAAGCCACCTTGATTTCA
>DAOVGS010000050.1 GCA_030672285.1 Hadesarchaea archaeon
TGCCACTGCTTCACCATCCCCAAGTAGCGATTGTTAAGGATACAGGAGACGACGTTTATCTCGTTCTCCACGACCGTTGCCAGCTCTTGGGAGTTCATCAGGAAGCTCCCGTCCCCCGCGATGTTCACGACATCGCACTCCGGGCGGGCGATCTTCGCACCCATCGAAGCCGGGAATCCAAATCCCATCGTGCCCAGACCACCCGAGGAGATGAAATGTCGGGATTTCCGCACCACGTAGAAGTGGGCCGCCCACATCTGGCACTGTCCCACCTCGGTAACGATTATCGCGTTTTCATCGAGCACGCCTTGGATCTCCTTAATCGCGCGCTGGGGCTTGATGGGGACCTCGTCGTAATCCATCCGGGGGGCGAACTCCTTGCGCAGCTTTTTCACCCGCTCGAGCCACTCGCTCGCTCGCCCCCGCTTGGCGCGCGAACGTAGTTCCTTGATGATTGCGGTGAGCGAGCGTTTTGCATCACCGACAATGGGTAGGTTTACACGCACGTTTTTTCCGATCTCAACGGGATCGATGTCGATGTGGATTATCTTGGCTTTGGGAGCGAAGTAGTGCACGTCGCCGGTCGAACGGTCGCTGAATCGTACTCCAACTGCGAACAACATATCCGATTCGGTCACCGCTGTGTTCGCGGCCATCCGCCCATGCATTCCCAGCATCCCAAGCGCGAGCGGGTGGTCCTCAGGGATGGTTCCCTTGCCCAGTAGCGAGGTCGTGACAGGGGCGTTCAGGAGCTCTGCCAACTCGATGAGCTCCTTCGATGCTCCCGACCACACGATCCCGCCCCCTGCGTAGATCACGGGCTGCTTGGCCTTGGTGAGCATGTCGACGGCTTTTCGCACTTGCCCCGCATCGGGCTCGAATTTGATGGGCTTTTCGTATTTTATCTGGGCCGGTATCTTCAGGTCAGCTTTGGCAGCCTGTACATTTTTCGGCAAATCGATGTGTACGGGGCCGGGCCTCCCCGTCATCGCAACCTTGAAGGCCAGTCTCACCACACTCGGGAGCTCCTCGATGCGGTGAATGATGAAATTGTGTTTGGTGATGGGCAACATCACGCTGAGCATATCTGCCTCCTGAAAAGCGTCGGCGCCCAATGCTTGGGTTGAAACCTGTCCGCTTATCGCGACCACGGGCGAGCTGTCCATGTAGGCATTCAGGATGCCCGTCGTGAGGTTCGTCGCCCCGGGCCCAGAGGTCGTCATGCAGACTCCCTGCTTCCCAAGCGCCCGGGCGTATCCATCGGCCGCGTGCGCTGCGCCCTGCTCGTGCCGCGTTAGAATGTGTCGAATTTCGTGCTCGTCGAAGAGGGCATCGTAGACCGGGATTATCGCCCCGCCCGGGATGCCGAAGATGTGCTTCACGCCCTCCGCCTTGAGTGCCTCGAACAGCGCCTTCGATCCCGTTAACTCGACCATCCACACCACGTCTTAAAGCTATGATTTTTCCCGCTTAAAACTAACCTCTCCCGCTGGAAGCCTAGCGAGGATGGAGAACCTAAACTTTTGGCGGCCATCTCTGGTTTGCCCCACGAGCTTCGCGCTCTCCTTGATCTCGGCCCCGAACCTCGATTTGAGCATCGACACCATTTGCCTCGCCAAGCTTGCCGGGTTCACGTAGAGATCGAGACCCTCCCGCCGCTCCTCGACGTTGGCGATGAACGCGGCTCGGTCGCGCTTGCCTGCCTCGGCTGCGAGTTGCTGAAGCATTTTTCTGATTTCCGAGCGCTCCTCCCCCGTGAGCTTCCCTCGCACCTGTAGGATCACCTCGTAGTGGCGGGCACTCTTGAGGCCGCATACGTCGCAGGTACTTCGCTTGAGCGTGAATTTTATGTGCGCCTCTTCGAGCTGGGGATTGACCTGAAGCTCGTGAACTTTCCCGCGAGCCCTGATTTTAATCACCCCCTCGGCCAGCTTTGGCTCGACCCGAAGCTCGAGCTCGGGGACCTCGTGAGGGCGAAGGAACTTCACCCCCGCGTCGGTCAGACGTGCAACCTTTAGGTTCGAAAGGACGGTCGCCCGAACTGCGTTGGCGGTGGCATCTCCCTCGCCCGCTCCATGCCATCGTTTTCCGAGCAAGTGGGCCCCGCATCGCCCGCAGACCGTGACCTCGAGCTCCGCTGGCGCCTGGAGGAGGCGGTTTCCCTCGGCGAAGCACCGCTGGCATAGCCCCCCGACCAATGGCCCACGCTCCGCCTCGAGCGCACCGCACCGATAGCAGAATCGCTTCATGTAACCAATCAAGTTTTTTCTTCAGGGTTTAAACCCACTTACCCCCGCGACACTCTAAACTTTACTAAATTGTAGTTAACTAAAAAATGGAAACTTCCGCATTTGGGCGGGTGGATTGTCGAGGAGTTATTCTCTAAAACAATCCAGCGTGCTTTAATAGTACAGCGAAGAAAGCTAGTCCCCCCAGAGTAATGAATGCCTTGTTTGCGACTGGGCTACTGGAGTCACAGAGGTGTAATGCTATTTTGTAATCCGAGAATGGTCGGAAGGGCTTGAACTCTTTGTGAGTGAAAATATCTCCTAGCAGGTGTAGCACAGTTCCTAAAAAGCCAGCTAAGAAGCCTATTTGCCAGCTCCAGCCAGCATAACCTAGCAGTGCAGCTAAGGCAATGCCAGAGATAACACCAAAAAGCAACGTATGGGTTACACCCCGATGTTCTATCCCCAAGTGCAAATCAATGTCAGGCAGTGAAGAGAAGCCAACGATAAACAAGCACACTACAATTGAATCAAGACCGACCCATCCAAAAGCTATCATAAAAAGTGAGAGGATGGCCAGCGAGAGGCCAGCATGACCTTCGGAGTGCATTAAGTTTCCCCTACTTCATTGTTTTAGCAACTATCTTAGCAAACGTAAATACTATTGAAAGTATTGCTGCACCCTTCAAAACCTCTCAGATTAATTTTTCAGTCGCCATCATATCAAACTCAATTTTTATTCCTCTTGGTTATACTTAAATTTTACCGCGTAATGGAAAATTAAAGGAAAATTAAATGGTACTTGACTAAAGAAAATACTTTATTAAACTCGGACAATCAAGTTCGCGCGGTGCTCACTTGCGAATCCTGCTGGTCCACGCCGACTACCTCGAATTCGAGGCGAAGCAGCGCACCCCCGTGGCTGAGGAGGTGCCGGCCGAGCAGCGCTCGGGGCGCCTCGAGGAAGTGCTCGTTGTCTTTACCGCCGCGGAGGAGGAGGATGAGGGTCTCGTCGACGCGATAGCCAAGAATGCCGCCCGAGAGATCGCCGACATCGTCCAGAAAGTCGAGGCCGAACGAGTGGCGCTCTACCCATATGCTCATCTAAGCTCCTCGCTCGCCCCCCCAAAGGTCGCCATCAAGCTGCTCGACGCCACCCGCGATGCGCTGCGCGAGCAGGGTCTGGAGGTCCACCGCCTGCCCTTCGGCTGGTATAAGGCGTTCAGGCTCAGCTGCAAGGGACATCCGTTGTCGGAGCTCTCTCGAACGATAACCGCTGAGGCCGTCGAGGAGGCGGCCATCGAGGAAACGAAGTTGCCGAGCGAGTATATCATTTTGGCGCCCGATGGCAAGGAGTACGAACTCGACTTAAAAAATATCAACGTGTGCAAAGCACTTCGTAATCAACCCCTGCTCCGCCAGTTCGTGCTGAGCGAGGAGCTGGGGCAGAAGCCCGGTGAGGAGCCCGCCCACCTGAAACTCATGCGCCGCCTAGAGCTCGTCGACTACGAGCCCGCCAGCGATACCGGGCACTTCCGCTTCTACCCGAACGGGGCACTCATCAAGGGGCTGCTTGAGGATCTCGCGACTCAACTCGCGAACGAAATTGGCGCGAGCCGCATCGAAACACCGTTGTTATATAAGGCAGATGAACCCGACATAGCCGAGCAAGCGGCACGCTTCTACCAGAAGGACTACAAAATCAAGCTGCCAAACCGCACCCTGCTCCTACGGTTCGCAGGCGACTTCGGCCTTTTCAAGCTCATGAAGCAAACTGGGATGAGTTATAAACAGATGCCCGTTCGGATATTCGAACTATCCCCATCCTACCGCCTCGAGCAGAGCGGCGAGTGCGTCGGGCTGAAGCGGCTCCGCGCCTTCACCATGCCGGACGTGCACTGCTTCTGCCGCGACCTGAAGCAGGGGCTCGAGGAGTACGAGCGATTGTTCAGGGGGTACACGGAGCTGCAGGACGCGATGGGGCTCGACTACGTGGTCGCCTTCCGCGTGCTCAAAGACTTTTACAAACAGAACCGGACCTTCTTCACCCGCCTCGTGAGGCTCGTCAAGCGTCCCGCGCTCATCGAACTCATGCTCGAGCGGAAGCACTACTGGGTGATGAAGCACGAATTTCAGGTGATCGACTCGGTGGGAGGGAACGCCCAGCTGGCGACGGTCCAGCTCGACCTCGAGGACTCGGAGCGCTATGGAATCTTTTACGTGGACGAGCGCGGGGAGAAATGTGGGTGCATAATTTTACACTCCTCGATGGGCTCTATCGAGCGCTGGATCTACGCGGTGCTCGAGGAGGCCGCAAAATCGCAAAAG
>DAOVGS010000029.1 GCA_030672285.1 Hadesarchaea archaeon
CCTTCGCGCTGACCACCACAATTGCATTCAGTAGCTTCTCGAGGTCGACCTGCGTTTCCTTTTCTGGTTCTGCTGGTGCTCCCTTTTCCATCAAATGCCCAATTGACGCTCGTCCGACCCCCTTTATAAATTACTTTCGGTGACCTCTCTGGGGTCAACCCGCTTAAAAGCAGGTGCGAGAGGGTCGAACGGAGGTGGTCAAATGACCGAATTTGAGGATCTTGAGGGGATCGGGCCTGCGATCGCGGAGAAGCTTCACTCGGCCGGTTACGACTCGTTGGAGAGCTTGGCCGTAGCCACCACGGGTGAGCTGATGGAGGCCGCCGAGATGGGGATGCGGGTGGCGGTGAAGGTGATAAACGCCGCTCGCGATGCAGCGAAAATGGGGTATGAGAAGGCAAGCGAGGTGATGGAGCGGCGGAAGCACCTCGGCTACATCTCGACGGGGAGCCCTGCGCTCGACAAGATAATCGGGGGAGGGGCCGAGACCCAAGGCGTGACCGAGACATTCGGCGAGTTCGGATCGGGGAAGTCCCAGATAGCCCACCAACTCTGCGTCAACGTCCAGCTGCCCCCGGAGCAGGGAGGGCTGGGGGCAAAGGCAATTTACATCGATACCGAAAATACGTTCAGGCCCGAGCGAATTGCGCAGATGGCGCGCGCGGTGGGGCTGGATCCCGAGGGAGTGCTTGAGAACATCTACGTCGCCCGAGCGCACACGACTGACCACCAGATGCTCTTGGCCGAGAAGGTCCAAGAGATGGCGAAGGAGGACGATGTGAAACTCATCGTGGTGGACTCGCTCACCTCGCTCTTCCGGACCGAGTACTGCGGGCGGGGCGCGCTTGCCGAGCGACAGCAGAAGCTGGGGCGCCACATCGCGGCACTGCACAGGCTTTCGGAGCTGAACGACCTCGCGGTCTTCGTGACGAACCAGGTGATGTCGAGGCCGGACATGTTCTTCGGCGACCCGACCAAGCCCATCGGGGGTCACGTGCTGGGGCATGCGATGACCGCGCGGGTCTACCTGCGGAAGAGCAAGGCGAACACCCGGGTCGCCAAGCTCATAGACCACCCGGGGCTGCCTCCCGAGAGCGCGACGTTTCAGATAACCGAGGCGGGGATCAGGGATTGAACTTGGGAACACACCTGGTCGGCTCCCTGACCTTCTACTAATTTCACAGGTGTGAAAAAGATGTTCGAAGAGCGCGGTTCCCAAGGTGGGTGCTACAGATGAAATTTCACAGGTGTGAAAAATGTTGATGGTCGATTACGATTTGCCACAGAATAATAGGCGGCGGACGTTTTACAACCGAATAAAGCAGTATATGGAGGAGGACGAGGCCGCGAGCATCAAATTCTCCACCCAAAGCGTCGTGCTAACGGAAGACGCAAAGTTCGCCTTGTTCATCGCGGATCAGGCGCGGGAGGTCGGGGGAAAGGCCCACATCTATGAGGTCAATGAAATCGATGGTTTCAGTCTGAGGAAGCAGTTCGAGGAGTTCGTGGTGATTTCACAGGTGTGAAAATTATCAGGTAAGGGGGTGCGTTAGCTTTTTGAAACTCGACGCCCCTGTGCTATTGGCGATGATTTGCTGTTCAAGTTAGCTGCACCCGGACTCGAACTCCAACTTGGGCTCGAGGACCTGAGCAAAGTTCGCATCCACGAGGAGATCATCCCCGAGCTGCTCGATGAACTCGTCGACGAGATAAAGTCGAGCGGCGCGGTCAGGGATTCGGTCATCATCGACTCCAACACGCTGGTCGTGCTCGACGGCATGCACCGGGTCGCCGCGCTCAGGAAGCTGGGCTGCAGATACCTGCCCGTCTGCTTGGTCGATCATCGAAACCCAAACGTGCGCGTCGGTTGTTGGTATCGCATCATCCGGGGAGAAGTGGGTGAACCGAAGCTCCTAGACCTATTCAGGCTGCCGGGACTAAGCGTCGAACCCGCCCCGCTGGAAACAGCATCCCGAGCTCTCGAGGAGCGCCGAGCATCCGCGGCCTTGCTCACCAGAGATGCCTGCTACTTGCTGAAGGGGAAAAGCAGTGAGATAAGGGAGAGCTACGCATGGGCGAAGCGAATCGAGCGCACCCTGAGGAAGGAGGGGCTGAGGGTGGACTACGAGAACGAGGTCGACGCGGTGCGGCGGGCACGCTCCGGGGAAGTTTCCGCCACGCTGATGGTGCCCGGGGTGAGGAAGGATGAGGTAATCGAGGCAGCCCTCTCCGGTAACGTGTTCGCCCACAAGACGACTCGACATGTCCTCTCAGCCAGGCCTATGCACGTCGACGTTCTACTCGGGTGGCTGAAGGGGGATCGACCGCTCGAGGAGCTCAACCGCACGCTGATCGAGCACCTCTCGAAGCGTGGGGTGAAGCGCCTGCCGAAGGGTACAGTATTCGAAGGGCGGAAATACGAGGGTGAACTTTGGATCTTCGAGTAGCTCAAAACAAAAGTGGTCGGGGCGAAAAGTTGGCAACTAGGAGCATCGGATATGGTCTGACGGTTCTTTTAGCATTTTTACTGGTGTTTTCCGTCTACTTCATGCAAGCCCCCAGCGGGCATCCGTGGGGCTTGGATACTCATCGATTTGTCGATTCTGGGGCGATTGAACTCCTTCTTTCAGTGGACCCAGAAGTTGAGACCATCATCATATTACATACCAACGACATCCACGGTCATCTGCTTCCAGAAGATGGGCGGGGCGGAAGCGCTTACATAGCCTCAATCGTGGATGAGGAGAGGGAACAGCACCCGGGGAGGGTTCTCCTTCTAGATGCGGGCGATATCGTCGACGGTGACCCCGTGGGCGATCTGTTCTATGGCAGGTCCGTCATCGAAGTGATGAATGCAATGGGGTACGATGCCATGACCGTGGGGAATCACGAGCTCGGCAGATATGGTGGTGATTATACTCACGGTGTGATTTCGATAGAAAATGATTACCTCCTGGATCTAAAGGGGATCGCGGAATTCCCAATGCTGGCAGCCAATGTCTTGATAAACGGCTCAAAACCCTTCGAATCGTGTGTGGTAAAAGAGGTCGGTGGTGTAAAAATCGGAATAATCGGAGTTACTACTTACTTCCAGCCACCCGAGAACGTCCAGATTTTGGATTCTGACAGCGCCGCCCGAGAATGTGTCGAGGAAATCGAAAACGAGACAGATTTGATAATTGCCCTTACTCATCTCGGCCTAGAGAGCGACATAAATCTCGCCTCCAACGTAGAAGGCATAGACATCATAATCGGAGGACACAGCCACACGGTCAGGTGGGAGCCGGAGAACGTCGGGGAAACTAAAATCGTCCAAGCTGGATCGTATGGAAAGTATGTTGGTAAGATACGCTTGGAATTTGACGCGGAAAATTATGAAAACTATAACTTTTCGTATGAATTGATAGAGGTAAAACATCCTCCCCTAGAGGAAAATCAGGGGATAGCAGAAATGGTGGAAAATTATGACAACATAATATCACCCATAGTCGACGTAAAAATAGGCTACACAGAGGATGCGCTCTCTCGCTCCGAACTAGGAGAAATGGCCGCCGAGTCGTTCAGAGAGAATACGGGGGCAGATGTCGGTTTCCAGAATTGGGGTGGGATTAGAAACTACGTACCTGCGGGGGACATAACAATAAGGCAAATCCACAAGGCGCTGCCCTATGGTAATGAGCTCATGGCCATGGATTTGAAGGGTTCTTCCCTAAAGTACGAATTCAATTATTATGGATACGCGGGCGGGGCATATCAAAGGGACTCCGAGTGGTATTTAACGAGCAGCGGGGAGAAAATTGAGGACGATGAGTACTACCGGGTGGCAACTAATAGTTACACGGGGACGCGGTACGTTTTCGTGCAGGGTAGAAATGTTACCTATCACGGGATCTGCAGGGACGCGTTCATAAACTACACAATGCAAACCCATCCTTACTTGAGGTTCGAGATCTCGCCGAGCGAGCAAGCGGGAAAGGCGGGAGAGACGCTAATTTATGATGTAAAAGTAACGAACTTGAGTATCCCGGACAACTACATGCTAACCGTGAACGGCGACTCGGGCTGGGGCCTATCGCTCTCGGATAACTTGTTGGAGGATGTTCAGCCAGGCGAAAATGTACAAGTTACACTAAGCGTCGCCATACCATCTGGTGCTATTGAAGATGAGTCGGCGGAGATAACCATCACCGCCACCTCGCAGGCCGATAACACGGTGAGCGCGAGCGGCACGTGCACGGCGGCGGTGGGGGCTGAGCCCGAGTTTCCGGTGACCACCGTCGCCATTTCGGTTGTCATAGCGATTATCGCTTGCCTTGCCGTTTACCGAATCTATGTAGCGCGCTGATAGAGAAAAGGAATTTAATGTATTTTTTGCTCTTGGTTCCAGCCAACGGAAAACGAGAATTAAAGGAATTTATAATGTACCCAGGATACTCATGAATGGTAGTAAGATGAAATTCTTATCTCTTGCAGTTATGGCTGCTCAATTAACAGATATTCCTTGGGAGGATATAGGAAAGGGAGTAATTATTTTTGTTGCATTTATTATTGGGTTATTTATTTTTCTTTCTCTTCTAAAACGGAGAGAACGCAAGCCGTCTGTAGGAAGGACGTTAAGAGGAGAGGAGTATAAAAAATCTAAAAAAAGAAAGTAGTTAAATAAAAAAGTATCAAGAAAAAGCTGAAAAAGAAAAAGATCCGAAAGAGGTAAGCATATTGGGATACATGAAAGGTGGTATGCATGGAAGAGGTGCTAGGAAGCATCCCAAAGAGGCTAAGGACAGACCGCTCTCTAAGAAAGAAAAAGAAGAGAGAAAAAGAAAAAAGTGGAAATATCTGTAGACGTAGAAATTTGAGGAAAAGAAAAAAGGATTGATTGAGCTAATGGTCGAAATGCCATAGATAGAG
>DAOVGS010000012.1 GCA_030672285.1 Hadesarchaea archaeon
TCTCACATACACGCTTGATCCCTGCAAAACCATAATAAAAGAAGTCAGGGGGGTTACGGATGCTCACATCGTCGTCGGGGGGCCCCATATCGCCGTCGCTCCGGGGGGGTCCCTTGAAAAACTTGGGGCAGACACTTACGTAGTTGGTGAAGCCGAATCGATTATAGAAAAAATTGTGAAAGAAAAACCCCGCGGTGTGGTAAATCCAAAGGAAATTCAAAACGTCGATACCATACCTTTTCCCGACCGAAGCTTGGTAAAGCATGTCAAATACGGCGTTTTTTACGGTTTGAATATCCGAGAAAATATGACTGGAATCCTTACCACGCGCGGCTGCAAATATGGGTGCACCTACTGCAACCGCCCAAAAAAATTGGGTTTCAGGGTAAGATCCCCAAAAAATATCCTGCAGGAGTTGAAGGAAATTGACCGAATGGGAATGGAATCCGTATGGCTGGCGGATGACAATTTTTTAAACGATCCTAAAAACGTGATAAAACTCGCTCGATTGATAAAAAGGGAAAAATTAAAGTTCGATTTCTTTGGGCAAGCTAGGGTGGATACCCCAAGTGAAGCTTTATACAAGAGCATGAGGGACATGGGCGTCACAGCCCTTAGCTACGGTGTCGAATCGCTTAAACCAGAAGTTATCCGGTGGTACAACAAAACCAAGTACCCTGAAAAATGGCCAGCCTATGTAAGAAAAACTTTGGATCTATGCGACAAATATGGGATCATATTTCTCGGGAGCTTGATTTTCGGGGCCCCGATGGAGACAAAGGAAGACATGGAATATTCAATTGAATTTCTCGAGAAAAATGGAGCCGACCTGATCAACGGGAACGTGCTGCTGTACCTCGTTGGCTCAGCGATTTGGTACTCGGCAAGAAAGGCAGGTAAAATTAAAGCAGATCAATTTATCGTGTCAGCTCCGGAGGCTGGGTTAACGCCCTACTCATGTAAAGAGTTAGAAGAATTGTGCACCCGTTGTACAGATATGTGCAAGAGCGAGGGGTGGAAGAGGGTCTTTCGTAAACTTCTAAAAAATCGGAAGTTTGGACTTATTTACTGGGGGGCGAGAGAACTCATCAGGCACTATCCACGTATGAGAAAAGTGCGCCGAGAGCTTTACGGCTATGGCTACGGAAAGGAATCCGTGGCCGGGTAATATGCAAATTGGCGATCACCTTTTTATTAAATGCTCGTACACTTCCCTAAGTTGTGCGCCAACTTTTTCAAGGGAATGTTCTCTTGAGAGCTTGTGCGCATTCTCAGCCAACCTGCGCCTTAGTTGCTCGTCTTCGATGAGTCTCTTCAGTTGCAATCCGAACTCCTCATCGGTTCTTGCTTTCAAACAGTTCACTTCATTTACTAACTGACCGTCATATGCCAAAATATCCCTCACTAATATCGGTCTTCCGCACGCACCCGCCTCCAACGTCACGATCCCCTGATTCTCACAAAAACTTGGGAAGAAGAAAATATCACAAGCCGAATACCCTGCTATTATGTCCTTCACATAACCGGCAAAAATCACGTTTGGCGGGGCACTCTTTACAATCCCTGATGTTCGGGGATCCTCAATGCCCTTATACCTTCTTCCTATCCAAACAAATTTATTCTGAAATTTTTTTGCCGTGTTGATGAATGTGGCAATTCCTTTTTTTATGAACAAGTGGCCGACGCTGAGCGGGACAATTCCGTCTAGATTAAATTCCTCCCTAAACTCTTTTCTATTCTCGGCTGAAAATTTGAACTTGCCCAAATCTATGCCATTGCTAACCGCTTTGATCTCTTTTTTTACGCCATACCCGATCAACACGTTCTTAGTATACTCCGACGGACACAACACTAAATCTGCTTGATTGTGAAAGTAAGTTAAATATCTGCGCAAAAATGGAGCAATCTGATTGCTGAAGCAAAAACTGTCTCGGAAATCATCGGCAGTCAGGTGTGCGTGGGTTATCACTTTTTTTCCTTTTGCCTTCGCTTTTCTTATTGCTCGAAGGGACCTCGGACCTACCATGTAGATGTGAAGAATGTCGAAATCCTCTTTTAGATCATGGGTATACTCAACTCCGCTCAACTCGAGGGCTTTCCTGTGATTGCCCATAGCTGAGCCCATCCCGCTGTGTTTAAGCCACCGCTCCAACTCCAAGTAAATGCAAACTTTCACACACATCCCCCAAGTCGAACGCTCCCATAAGATTTCTTTACGTGTTAAGCTTTTGAAATTTGCTTAGCCCACGCGCGGATACCAAGGTAGGATAATGCGCCTGCTCCAATGATTGTGCCGAACACAAGCGAGATGACTCGTTCGATGAACGTGACGAGTATTGCTATCTCCAAGGGGGCGCCAAGCAAGACGAAGACCGCCACATAGGTAACGTCCACGTGACCTAACCCACCTGGGAGCAGGGGCAGGAGGCCCGCCATTGGGGGTAAAGTTATGCCTAGCAACAGCATCGGAAGAGGTGGATCGAAGCCGAGAGCTTGAAAAATAAAAAATAAGCGTGTTAGCGCAAGGGCCCACGCAATCACGGCGAAGATAAACATGAAAAAGGCTATTTTTGGTCTGTTAGTAATCGCCTGCGCTCTAGCGTAAAATCTCTTCACTCCACCCATTACTTCCCTTCGACTGACCGGCCTTCGAAAGACTTTGAGAATACGTATGATGCTTCTGCCCAACCAACTTGCTCCAGTTCTTTTGGGGAAGAAATATATGATAAGCGTAAACAGCAAAATCATCACTGCAATCCATATCGTTGCTACGATTAGTTTGGCCAGCGGAGTCCTGCAAAAGTGTAACAGAATGCCCGTCATCAAGAGGGAGATAGAAACGGGTAAATCCAACAAGTACTCGCTCATGATGGAAGCGGAGCCTGAGGAATAAGGTACATGTTGAGTTTTGCGTAAAATAAATAAGCGCGCAAGCGGGTCTCCTCCAGAATACGTAAATGGTGTAAGGTTGTTGATGAAGATGCTTCCAAAGACTATCAACCATAAATTGTGTATTCCAACGCTATGCCCAGTCGCAGAAAGTGAGATACGCCAACGTGTGGCTAAGGTTATGGTAGTAAAAATGTAGGCCCCAAAAGCGAGTAGCACGAAAGAATAGTTTGCTTTACCGAGCGCGTTCAGCAAACTTCCGAGATCTGCGCGCAAAAAAACGAAAAGTACTACCCCGACCACTAGGGCTATGAAAATTCCTAGAATGAGTGTCCTCCGCCCAAGCCCAAATCTGCGTTCAATCACGACTTTCCCTCACCCTCGCCATTTGTGGAATTTGTTGGGAAGCTTTAAAGTTTGCCGAAGTTCCGTCAGAGCGCCCAACACCAAGACAGTAGCAAGTTTTGTCAAAGTACATTTAAGACAATAGGAGCATGTAATGGTGCATCAACGAGCAACTTGGGGACGCAGATGAGGAAGTGGATAATACTCAGCTTGCTGCTCGTCCTGGCCACGCTTACTTACTTGGTATTTCCAAAGCTTATTCCCGAGGCTTCCGCGCCGGCGACATTCGGTGGAGAAGAAGTTCTCGTTCTACAAAGGAATCTGTCAAGCCAACCGATGGATTGGATTACGGTGATTGTGTATACTGCTGGTTACATGGTGTTGATTTACGGGACGGGTGGCTTTCTCCTGTGGAAGAAGGACTACAACGGATTTACAAACTTCCTTTTGGTCTTCGTGTTGGCTCAAACTTTGGCTGTAATTACTTGGGCGTTGTATCCTGTTGCCCCTCCACGAATCGGTGTTGAAGGGGTAAGGGGCATAAGGGAATCTACCATGGGGTTCACACTGGGTTTTGACCCCTATATTTACGGTGCCTTTCCCAGCCTTCACACAGCTAATGGCTTGACAGCTGCTCTTTTTGTGGGGCGACATGGCAAGAAGGCAACCACGGCTTGGCTCTGCCTTTGGGGCCTCTCTATCTTCTCGATGATTTACCTTGGGGAACACTACTGGCAAGATGTTCTCGCGGGATGCTTTTACTCAATTGGTCCCTACCTCCTGATCACGAGGGTGGTCGGAAAGAGATTATTAAGCGAACGAACGAAAATGACTTGAGCGCGATGCCAGAAACAATCGATCCGAAGTTGCTGGAAATACTGGCTTGCCCCGTCTGCAAGCGCGATGTTAAGCTCAAGGGCAACGAGCTCATCTGCGTTAACTGCGGTCGCCGCTATCCAATCGTGAATGGCATCCCCCACATGCTGCCTGATGAGCTACGGTGACTATCACTCGACTTTTATCGTGACTTTAACCTCTATTGACGGGTCACGCAGTTTTGCCACCAAAGCCTTGGACAAATCTGCTGCCGCCTTGTCCGCGCCTACTACAAGCGTCCTGCCACACGTGAACTTGCTCTTTCTGACGACGAGATCTTTGGGATGCACGAGGGTTAGTGATGGGTGCCCAAACGCACGGGCCTCCTCCATCTCGCCCCCCGCTTCGATCGTTATGTTTACTGCTGCGCCAGATCTGAGGGCTGATTTCAACTCCTCACTCAGCCCCACCGCCCCTTTGTTCGCGGCGACTCCGACTATACAATCCCCTTTAGGACCAACTCCTTCGTCCTTCGTGATCATCAACGTTGTCGGGTGCCTCGCCGTGATTTGGGGATGCCCCTTCGCCCTGATGACCTCGATGATTTTTCCCATGTTCCCCCCACTCCCTTAAGCTTGAAGGTGGATAATTTATTTTGGTTATATGTACGAGCGGGAGCGCGAGGAGTTAGTTGAGCGCCTCGTCCGATGGGGCTACCTGAGCAAACGAGATATCATCGACGCTTTCAAAAAAGTACCACGTCATGATTTTATCCCTGAAAACATCTGGGACTACTCCTATGCCGATCAACCGCTCTCGATAGGCCACGGACAGACGATCTCGGCCCCCAGCATGATCACCATCATGTTGGAATCGCTCGACCTCAAGGCGGAGCAGAAGGTGCTCGAGGTGGGTACGGGCTCCGGGTACAACGCCGCCCTCATCGCCGAGATAGTCGGTAAAGGGGGAAGGGTCTTCTCAATGGAGCGGATTGACGAGCTGGCCGAATTTGGGCGTGCGAACCTTGAGAGAACTGGATATGGCTGGGTTCAGGTCGTTATTGGGGATGGAACATGCGGCTACGAAAAAGAGGCCCCTTGGGACCGCATCCTCGTGACCGCCTGCGCCCCCGAGCTGCCGAAGCCCCTAGTTGAGCAGCTGAAAATCGGTGGAAAGATCGGTGCGCCGGTTGGTCAACACTACATGTTTCAGACATGGCTCGTCGCGGAAAGACGTGGAAAGAAGGAACTTAAAATTGAGGAGCGAGGGGGCTGCTCCTTCGTGCCCCTAGTGGGAAAATGTGGGTGGAAGGCGGGGGACTAACCGAACCACTTCTCGAGCGAAACCTGTTCCCGCTCGCGCTGCTCCTTGAGCAATCGATCGATGCCCGTCTGTACTCTAGATTCCGAAAAATCGTACTCCGTGCACAGGAACTCCTTTATCCCCTCTGGGTCCGGGTCACCCCATTCCAGCTTATACTTACCCGTGATATTCGGCTTCAGAAAGATCTCACGTACCTCGAGCGGGTCTATTTCAAATTTTTCGCCAAGCTCGGTCTTCGCGATCTGCTTGATAGAACCGTGTTCTTTGACGAGCTCGAGCGCCTTTTTCGGCCCTATACCCTTTACTCCTGCGTTGTAATCGGTCCCAATCAAGATGCCGATATCTACAAGCTGCTCTTGGGTTATCCCGAGTTCCCTCAAGAACGCTTGGAGTTCGATCATCTCAGGGGAAACCTCGATGTACACGTCCTTTCCCGGTAGCTTCCGCCTGCCCGTGATGGCCAAGTTGCGCACGAGCATCGGGGCCCCAAAGAGGAGGCTGTCAAAATCTTGGCTCGCGGCCGCCCAAGCGTCGCCCCGCTGAACGAGGTGCGCCGCCTGAGCCTCGCCCTCCCCTGGTGCCTGAACCCAAGGTAATCCCATGTGACCCAAAAGTGCCTGCGCTTGGTTAATCATCCGCTCGTTCACCCGCCCCGCACGCTGGGCAAACTTCTTCGCCTCTTTTACCCTGCCCTCCTTGAGCGCGGCTGCCCACTCCTCGGCCGCCTCCTTCCTCACCGCGCGACGCTGCTCAACGGTGCGTAGCTTCAGCTTGGGCGGCTCCCCATCGAACACATACACTGGCTTAATCCCTGCCTCGATCAGATTCGCGGTCCGGTAGAAGAGGCCGGAGAGATGGGAGGTTATTCTCCCCTTGGAGTCCTTGAGGAGCTCCCCGTCACGCTGTCGGATAATCGAGAGGAACTGATAGAGCGAGTTCATCGCGTCAATCGCAATTATCTGTCCGCGAAGCTGCTCCAGCCCAACTTTTTGTTTCGGCACGATGTCGCTTAACTGGACGCCCATGCCAGCCCCAATGATAACTCATCTTGCAATGCACTTAAAAATCAGAGCACGTGAAGATCGTTAAGCGGTAATTTTGGAATCATGAAGCCCCGTCCTTTAAGGCAGGGTAGTTCACGCCCCTTCACCAGGTAACCTTCGCACAACAGTTATCGGAATTGCTTCCTTCTCGAACTCTAAAAGGGCGATATCGATGGGGTTACCCATGGCCTCCGGCACCTCAATGAGCACGGGTGCAGCCATTGATATTTGAAGGGCTCTGGCCCCAACGATGCGGGCTTTCTCGAAGCGGGTATATTTTTTTGGAAAAATGAGCGAGCCCCCATCACATCGGCGGCATACCGCCCATTCCAGCGCCTGGTGGACCTCTCTCCTCCCTCTCTAATTTGCCCGCAGCGATGACATCGTCAATCCGTAAAATCATCTCCGCTACCTCGCTAGCCGACTTGATGGCCTGTGTCTTAACGCGCAGGGGCTCAACTATACCCAGCTTTGGTGCGCTCGTCACCTTCCCGCTTATCACGTCGATTCCAGTGTCCTTGCCACCTTTTTTTTCATGGGCTGCGCGCAGCTGTACCAAGATATCTATTGGATCCAGCCCAGCATTCTCCGCCAAGGTTCGCGGAATTATCTCAATTGCATCGGCAAACGCATTGACGGCGAGAGCCTCGCGTCCCCCGACCGTATCGGCATACTCTCGCAGGCCCTTCGCAACCTCTATCTCTGGAGCACCCGCACCTGCTATAATCTTGCCGTCCTCGATCGCTGCTGAAACTACGCTAACCGCATCGTGTGCTGCCCGCTCGACCTCGTCGACCACGTGCTCGGTGCCACCCCTCACCAGCAGGCTCACGGCCTTTGGATCCTTGCAACCCTCGATGAACGTCATCTCCTCGCCCGCTATCTTGCGCTCCTCCACGAGCGCTGCCGAGCCGAGGTCCTTCGCCGTGAAATCCTTGATGTTAGTTACTATCTTGCCCCCCGTCGCACGAGCGAGTTTCTCCATGTCAGACTCCTTGACCCTTCGAGCCGCTAGGACTCCTGCCTTCGCGAGGTAGTGCTGGGCTATGTCGTCGATTCCCTTTTGGCACAGGACGACGTTGGCGCCCGCCTTCTTCACCTGCCCAACCATTTCCTGCAGCATGCGCCGCTCCTCCTCTAGGAAGCTTCGAAGCTGCTCAGGGTCGGTTATGTTGATCTTGGCATCGGTTTCGGTTTCTTTGACCTCGAGGGCTAGGTTGAGCAGGGCTATCTTCGCCTTCTCAACCCGCCTCGGCATTCCGGGATGAACGACTTCCTTGTCGAGTATCAAGCCCTGGACGAGTTGGGAGTCTGCCGAGCTGCCCCCACTCTTCTTCTCGACCTTGATGTTGTCGATGTCCGCCTCGAGCTTGCCGTCCGATTCCTCGACTATTTGCCCGACGGCTTTGACACAGAGCTCCGCGAGCTTCTCCCCCCGCATCTCTGAGCCCTTGCTGCTCATTGAGGTCAAGGCGATCTGCTGGAGCATCCTGTCGTCGTCTTTTGAAACACTTACAACCATGTTACCCAAAATTTCTTGCGCCTTCGCGGCTGCCCGTCGATAACCGGACGCGATGACGGTAGCATGGATGTCCTGATCGAGAAGCTCCTCAGCTTGCTTCAAAAGCTCTCCCGCAAGCACTACTGCGGTGGTCGTGCCATCACCCACCTCGTCCTCCTGGACCTTGGAGACCTCGACCATCATCTTCGCTGCAGGGTGCTCGACGTCCATTTCATCGAGGATGGTGACGCCATCGTTGGTTATGGTGACGTCGCCCAAGCTGTCGACGAGCATCTTATCCATCCCGCGCGGGCCCAAGGTCGTGCGGACCGCCTGAGCAATCACTCGGGCAGCCATGATGTTCATGCGCTGGGCATCTCGCCCCAAGTACCGCTGAACCCTCTCAGGCAGAATTAGGACTGGTTGTCCTCCCAACTGGCTTGCCATAAAATCTCCCTTAAATCCATCTACTCCAATTTGCTACTAATTCAGAAGATTTGTTCGTATTAAAGCTTTACTTTTGGGCCTTTCCACTCGCCTAGCGGCACCCCTAGCTCCCGCTCGACCACTGGTCTGTGGATCGAGTTCATGCTGCAAAATGGTATTATGCGACCATCTGGCACAGCGTAGTGGATGACACAGCGCTCAACCCGATCCTGGCAGAAGTTGTAGGGGTCCATGAAATGCATGCATCCTATCATCAGCGCTCGCTCGTGGAACTCCGCGAGGGCTGAATACTCACCGGTGCGGAGGATGTTAAACATGATCTTCAACAAGTTGAGTCCTTTAGGCGCTTTTCTCAAATCGATAGTGCCTGGTATATCCTTGAGGGCTTTCGCTATGACCTTCGCCTTGGCGCCGAATCCGCCGCGTTTGATTTCATCCACGTATTTGTCCAACAGCTTAAACAGCTCCTCGACATTTACGAACCTCGTTATCGGGATCATCTTGCCGTCGTCTACAAAAACGTAGGTCCCTGCACCGCAATGCTCATGGCAGGTGAATTCAATGCAAGGTCTGCTCTTGTATGCCTCAATGAAGCGAGAAATGGGAACAACACTCGGCACGGGATAGAAATCTGAAACTGTAATCTGTCCATTGGTCTGTTCCTCAACGGCTTTTAAAAAGTCTGGAATGGTTATCCTCCATTTCTCCCGCTCCTGCTGGGAGATGCGCCCGGCGAACGAAACTGGCTGCACGTTCACGCACTTGACGACGTCCAAGTTCTTAATCGCAAAACGGATGATATCACCAACTTGATGGTCGTTCACCTCCTTAACGAGGGTCACAACAAGCACGACGCTGCGAAGGCCCGCCTTTCGACAGTTTTCGATCGCCTCAAGCTTGTGGTGCAAAACGTCCTGCCCCCGCGTGATCTTGTACGGTTCCGGCGTCACGCCATCAAATTGGAGATAGAGGGAACTCAATCCCGCCTCCACAAGCCGCTTCACGAAGTCCAAGTCCTCGGCGATCCTTATGCCGTTGGTGTTGACTTCAACGTGGGGGAACCCCGCCTTTTTGGCGGCGCGCACGATGTCTGGAAGGTCTTCGCGGAGGGTTGGCTCACCACCAGAAAGCTGTAGAGCTGGCGCCGGTACCGGCTTGTTTGCTCGAAGGTTATGAATCATCTCAACCACCTGTTCAAACGTGGGTTCGTAGACGTAGCCGGCTGCTGCGGCATTTACAAAACAAATTGGGCAGCGCATGTTGCAACGATTGGTGACATCGATTATGCCCAAACTCGTGTGCGACTTATGATTGGGGCAGATGCCGCAATCGAGCGGGCACCCTTGATTTTCCTCTGTCCGCGGGTTTTCAACCTTTTTGCCGACGCGCGCGAACTTTTGAGCCCATTTGTATAGCTCCACATCTGACCAGTAAATATCTTCGAATTTGCCGTGCTCGGGACATTCCTTCTTTATCAGTGCTTTACCATTTTCCTCAACCACATCCGCTTCGATGACCTTTAAGCACTCTGGGCAAAGGCTCTTCGTTTTTTTAAGTAATTTTT
Organism: Hadesarchaea archaeon; assembly: GCA_030672285.1. GTDB lineage: Archaea > Hadarchaeota > Hadarchaeia > Hadarchaeales > Hadarchaeaceae > DG-33. The sequence continues at coordinate 9,929 of DAOVGS010000012.1, forward strand.
CCCTCATCCCAATCATTCACCACTAAAAGGGGAGATATTTAAATCATCGGTATAAATCGGAGTGGCACCAAGTTCCTGTGGAAGACTCTAAGGTGAGGAGTTGAACGAGCTGCTTCAAATTCTGGGCTCAGCGCTTTGGTTTATCCTGCCTGCCTACGTGGCGAACGCTGCGCCCGTCGTGCTGGGTGGTGGCAGGGTCATCGATGGAGGCAGGCGGTTCATCGACGGGCGCAGGATTTTCGGTGCGGGCAAGACTGTGCGCGGGTTCCTCGCTGGGCTGGCGGCCGGCACCCTCGTCGGGATGCTACAAGGAATCGCCACGGGGTCGCTCTCGCACTACCTCGCCTTGGGTTTCCTGCTCGCCCTGGGGGCTCTGATGGGCGACCTGCTCGGGAGCTTCATCAAGCGCAGGCTCGGCATCAAACGCGGTAGCGCAGCTCTTGGACTCGATCAACTTAGTTTTGTAGTCGTCGCCCTGCTCGCGGCAAGCCCATTAGCCCCCCTCGGCTGGGAGAAAATTCTCACGATAATCGTCATCACCCCACCGATTCACCTCGCCACAAATTTCGGCGGCTACAAGCTGGGGTTCAAAAGCAGGCCCTACTGACCGCCGCGCCTGATGGGTGCTTCTAGATAATAACATTTAATCATTCAGTGCTTCAAAATTTATAGGGTACGAAATGGGCAGGGTCACCGGTGTATGCGCGATATGCGGGCGGGCCAGCGTCGACGTCTATCGCTGCGGGATCTGCGGCGCCACGGTTTGCTCGCGCTGCTTCATGCACGACATCAACGTCTGCAGGCGATGCCTCAGGCGCGGGCTCTGGGTAAGCGATCGCGGCCCGGAGTAACTCATGTATTACAGTTTTGAGGTAAAACATGCTGAACCTCGAGGCTCTCGAACAAATCGAGGAATTGCTCAGCGAACTAAGAGAATGCTCTGCCCAAGGTGTGCCCATCTTGGTCGAGGGTGCGGATGATGAGAGGACCATGCGCGAGCTAGGGATGGAAGGGCGCATTTTCAGAATTTCGGGCAGCGGCAAAACCCTGCTGAATTTCCTCGAAGGCTTGACCGACTTTAAACAGATTATCATTTTGACCGACTTTGACCGAGCCGGCAATAAACTCGCAAAGTTCTGTGCCGAGCACTTGAAGAGGCTTGGGGTTGAGCCGGTGGTCGAGTTTCGGGGGAAGCTCAAAGCGATCCTTCACAAGGACGTCAAGGACATCGAGGGGCTCGCGAGGTTCCTCCGCGGCCAACGAATTGCCCTCAAGCGCTAGCAGTTATCCTCTCTAGCTAGAATCTGTGGGGTAAACTTTTTGACAATCGGGGGCTTCATACCAATCCGCACGAGCTCGGCCTCTATCTCCTCCCGTGACTTGCCCTGCCCCTTCAACTTCAAAATTATCTTTTTCATGGTCTCATAGATCTCGTGGGGAAAACATATCCATGCGTCGGTCGTGCGTGCCAAGAAGTCTGGGGTCACGATCGACCACGGCTTGCAGTAAAGCGCACAAATTTTAACATCGGCCGCACCTTGGTCAAACAAGTGTTTCTTGACCAGCTTGAGGCTTTTTCCGGAGTCGGCGATGTCGTCCACCAGCAATATCCGTTTTCCATCAACTTCAATTGGCAAGGGCTGTGTTATCTTCGGGCGGGCGCGCGTCTTATAAATACCGATGTAATGCTCGACCTTGATGGTGGCGATGTCTGGGTTCTCAAGTAAGTCAGATAGAACCCTTCCGGGAACCCACCCGCCCCGGGATATCGCCACGAGCAGGTCCGGCTTGTAGCCGCTGCGCCTGATCTGATCCACAACTTGGATGCAGAGCTCGTAGATGTGGTTCCAGCTCGGCGCCTCATATTTCTCAGGTTTTTTGGGGGATGATACGGACACGCATTTTATTGGATACTCTGGCGCTCTTAAAGTTTGCTAAGTTGACTAGAGGTAATCCAAAAGCTGGGGGAGATGCTCAAAATCGCGAATCACGACATCGGCGACCCTCGCGAGTTCTAAGTCCGCTCCTATCGCCACTCCCAACCCCGCGTGCTTCAAAAAATTCACGTCGTACTTGCTATCGCCGACCGCGACGCACTGCTGCAGGTTTATGCCGAGCTCACTCACCAGCCCCGCCAACAGTTCGTGCTTGAAGCGTGGCTCGACGCGGAAGATGCCCTCACCGGTCAGGTGGCCTTTCTCATCAGCGGCCAGCCCGTTCGCGAATACATATCGGATGCCAAGCCCTCGCGTGACCTCCTCCGCCAGCAGGTCAAGCCCGCCCGTTATGACCACCGTCCGATAGCCCCTCCGGTGGATCTCCCCGACGACCCGCTCGACGTTCGGCGCCAACCTGCAAGGGGTGAGCACGCGCCTGACCTGCTCGAGCGTCGGCGGGGGGCGCCATAGCGCGATGTCACGGCGCATGAACTCCGGGTAATCCATCTCCTCACGCTCGTAGGCCTTGAGGTTCTTCCGTGCGGCCTCCTGGGTGCCGAAGTAGCGATGGAGCACGCCCCAGCAGCTGTCCTCCTCGACCAGCGTGCCATCCATGTCGAAGGCGATGAGCTTGTACCGCATCGTCACCCCAGCAAATACTGATTTACCCCCCATAGTAATATTGCTTGGAGGCATGGGAGTGATAGAGTGGTTAGTTTTTCTTATCTCCGTGGTGCCCTTCATTGAACTGCGTGGTGCCATTCCACTCGCCATCGCTGCTGGATATAACCCAGTTTCAGTGTTCACAATATGCGTGGCGCTGAATCTGTTAATAATTCCAATCGCATTCGTTATACTGGATTTCATCCTCCCGCCAGTCCGCCGTAGAGTAAAATTTGTCGATCGCATCTTCCAGTGGTTTGTAAAGCGAGCTCGTAAGCATCAGAGGTTGAGCTTGGTTGGGCTCGCGGCATTCGTTGGCATCCCCCTGCCTGTCACCGGCGCGTACACTGGTGCGCTCATAGCCTATACTGCGGACATCGACCGAAAACGTGCGGCGCTGGCAATCGCGGCTGGTGTCGTCATGGCTGGCATACTCATATGGGTTCTAGCAACCCTTGGGATAATCTGGATTCGGGGGGTATCGCCGTAAAAATGCCCCACGAAAATTTGTTGCTGTAAATAAAACTAACGTCCGCGCTGCAAAATTACGGAAGCTGGCGCACGAATCCCAAAGTCCAAGCTTTTAAGCGCGCGTTCGTAATAAGTCTGGAGGCTGGAATTTGCGCGCTCGACCACGCTCGATATCGATCGCTTCGGGAAAGGGTGGTACAGGAAAAACCACGTTGACAGCAAATCTCGGTATCGCCCTCGGCAGTCTCGGGCGCGATGTATGTATTTTGGACGGCGACCTCGCGATGGCGAACTTGGGAATAATCATGGGAATATACAGGTGTGAAGTGAATTTTTTAGAAGTTCTAACGGGAAAAGCCGATATCAAAGACGTAATTTATGAGAACCACGGCATAAAAGTCGTCCCGACGGGCTTTCGCTTTGAAGATGTACATGACGCGCTCTCGAAGGTGAAGCGCGAGCGTGTCGAGGAGGTCGTCGGAGAGCTCTTGCAGCAAACCGAATTTTTGCTGATCGACGCCCCCGCTGGAATAGCCGATGCCACGATAATCTCAATTGCGGCCGCTCGCGAGATGCTGCCCGTGTGCAACCCAACTTACCCAAGCCTCGTCGACTGTTACAAGACGATCCGCTTGGCAAACGTGCTCGGCTCTTGGGCTCGAGGCCTCGTCGTCAACCGCACGGGCAAGGCGGCGGATCTCTCGCTCGGCGAGGTCGAGCAGTTCATGGGGCGCACGCTCGGGGCGATGCCGATCCTCGCGGACATTCCCGAGGACCCCGAGGTTCAAGAGGCGGAGCGCGAGGGCGTCCCCGTCGTCGTGTACGAGCCCGGGTGCGCTGCCTCGCTGGCGATTAACGAGCTCGCGAAGGTCGTCGCGGGCGAAGCCGATTTACCCTATGTCCCACACGATGAAAGGGCCGCCGTCGAGACCACTAAGCGATTGATTCGGGCGCTCACTGGACGTCGGGCATAGCCATTGCCGTGGGCACTGAAATCCCTAAATTAAAGCCATCAGCTTCATCGCGGTTATTGCTGCGATGAACACTGCACCGGCGATTAGGAACGCCCGCAGCAGACCGAACCTTGGGAGAGAGAGGTAGAGGGCAACCGCGAAGAAGACGTTTGCGATCATCGCGAATACCACACCTCGCGTCAGCTCGGTTGCCGATTCTATGTCTTGGTGGAGGTACTGGAGAAATATTACGCTGCTCGATCGGATTGGCGCCCCCGCGATGATGCCGCCCGCAGTCGGTCCCAACAGCGATGCCACGAGCAGGGCCCCGACGACGATGGCCCCGCCGAACAAGAAGTCAAAGGCTATCGATCTCACGCTTAATTTCGTTTTCAACCCGCGTCGAATTTTCGGCCCCGACGAAATAAATCCTTGGCATTTAGTTGTTATATATACAACAAGTCAATAACGATTTTATTATAAAGTGGGGACGCGAAAATGCGCTGGGATCGAGTGTTAAAACTAGGGGATTTGAGCATCGTCGTGAAGCGGGGGGACCTGACGAAACAAAAGGTCGATGCCCTCTGCAACCCTGCGAACAGCCTGATGTATATGGGCGGCGGGGTGGCTGGAGCGCTGAAGCGCGCGGGCGGCGAGGAAATCGAACGGGAAGCGCTAAAGCACGCGCCGGTGCCGGTCGGAAAGGCAATCGCGACTACCACGGGCAAACTTCAAGCACGCTGGGTCGTGCACGCCCCCACCATGGAGTGCCCTGCGATGCCCACGACAGGCGAAAAGGTTTACCTCGCGACCAAAGCTGCACTCGATTGTGTAGAGCAGGCGTGTGCTGAAAGCATCGTGTTACCTGGCATGGGAACGGGCGTCGGCGGGGTGCCGTTTGAGGGCGCCGCGAAGGCGATGATCAAGGCGTTGAAAGAGTTCGCTCCCGCTGCAAAATCACTCAAAGAAATTATTTTATGTGATTTGAGCGGGGAAATGGTCGATGCTTGGGGGCGGACGCTGAGGTGATCGCTTGGGGTACGCGGAGTTCAAGGCGCCTAAAGGTGTAATCAAGGTCGAGCTCGAGCTTACGGACGACGCTATCTCGCACGTTTCAATCAGTGGTGATTTTTTCATGTATCCCGAGGACGCGCTTGAACGGCTTGAGCAGGCACTGGTTGGCGTCAAAGCTGATAGGGAGAGTTTGCTTGCAGCAGTACAGCGATTTTACAGCTCGACCGGCGTGCAAACCCCCATGGTGGAGCCCGAGCACTGGGTCGATGCAATTCTGCGCGCGGCAGGTGAGTAGGTGGAGTGGCGTTTGTTACCTCTGCGCGTGGATGATGCGTTCACGAGCATGGCAATCGATGAGGCGCTGCTCAAGCTCAACGCGGAGGGCAAGTCACCCAACACCATCAGATTTTGGCGCTGGCTCCCCTCGACGGTTTCGATCGGCTGCTTCCAGAGCGTCGAGCGTGAGGTCGACCTTGAGGTGGCGAAGCGTTGCGGTGTAGACGTTGTGAGACGAATAACGGGTGGGGGTGCAGTTTTTCATGACCACGGCGGCGAGCTCACCTACAGTGTCGTGTGCGAGCAAGGTGATGTCCCTGACGATATCATCGAGTCCTATCGCTTGATCTGCGGCGGCTTGGTTCACGGGTTTGAGCGGTTGGGGTTACAAGCGGAGTTCAAACCTGTCAATGATGTGTTGAGTAACCGAAAAAAAATTTCAGGCAGCGCCCAGACCCGCCGGTGGGGTTCGGTCCTTCAGCACGGCACAATTCTCATTGATCCAAACATCCGACAAATGTTTGAGTTATTGAAGGTAAGCCCGGAGAAGATCTCTGATAAGTTCATCGCCTCGGTCTTCGAGCGAGTAACAACAGTGGTGCGGGAGTTGGGTAGAAAGCCGAGTTTTGACGAGGTCAGGGCCGCGATGCGGACTGGGTTCGAGCGCTCGCTTGGTGCCAAACTAGTTGAGGGGGAACTG
>DAOVGS010000049.1 GCA_030672285.1 Hadesarchaea archaeon
GAGGCAAAGGTCGACTTCGTGCTTCGCGCGATGCGGGCGCTGGCTAGCAAGGAGCCGAGCGGGATGATCGAGGTCGAGGAGATCGTCGACTTAGCCGGGAAGGTAGGACTCTCACACGAGGAGGTCGATGGGGTCTTGGCTGGGGAGAAGGAAGCCGGCCATATCTACGAGCCGAAGCCGGGCATGATCTGCTTTACCATCCCGCCAGAGCGAGCGAAAGGTTAGCCCTCTTCCTCAAAGATCTGTTTCTCTTCGAGGCCCTTCTCGAGCGCGCGCTTGAGCCGCTTTCGTTCGAGTTCTTGATCCTTCTCGCTGCCTTTTCGTTCCTTCTCGCGGCGCTTGAAGCGTCGCAAACGAAACACCATTTAAGTTTTACACGTCAGCTTAATAGCCGTTTGGTGTTCGTTCGTGTGCAGCGCTTGATAGTGAACACACGAATGCACATGGGCCAGCAATGGGATCACCTCTCGTAAAATATAATGGTTTTTAGCGGGCCCGGCCCCTCACCTTAAGTAATTTCTTCGCTAATTGCTTGATTGCCTTAGCTGCGGGCGAGTTGGGGCTGAGTTCGAGCAAGGGTTTTCCCCGTTTGAGTGCCTGCTTCACTTTTTCGTCTTCGGGTATCTCCGCCAGCACGGGCACGTTCATGATCGTCCGAATCTCATCACGGGTCAACTCGAACTCCTCCCGGCGTACGCGGTTGAGTACCACTCCTATCGGCGTCAAGCCTAAGAATTCGGTGATGAGGCGGGTCTTCATGGCGTCCGAGATCGAGGTCATCTCGGGCGTCGCGACCAGCAGGACCTCACGCCCAGCGCGCATGGCGGAAACTGTTTCACGCCTCAGGCCGCTCGGGACATCGATGAGCACGAAGTCGGTCTTTTCAGGCACCTGGCGCATCAGCTCGGCCAGGCGCTCCGGCCGGGCCTTCCTGATCTGTTCGAGCGTCACCCCGGCTGGCACGATTTTGACCCGTTTCGGTCCCGGGTACATCACATCGGCGAGCGTGACATCACCCACCAAGGCATCGTTCAGGGTGTAGACGGATTTCTCGAGCTTGAAGAGGATGGCGAGGTCGGGTGTCGTCAAGCTGCCGTCGATGATTATGGTTTCCTTACCCAAACTTGCGAGGGCGATACCGAGGTTTGCGACGAGCGTGGTTCGCCCCACTCCCCCCTTGCCAGAGGCGACGGCGATGCGGCGCATGTTAACCACAAAAACCTAAAGCTGTTAATCTAAATACTATGCGGTGAAATTTTTTTCGACTAATAAACAACCGCCTGCTAAAGGAGGAGGGGAGGAGATGGTTGAACGATATGATGTGGTTGTGGCCGGAGGTGGTCCAGCCGGATTAGCTGCAGCAAGGGCAGCGGCAGCCGAGGGGGGCAAAGTGCTGTTGCTCGAGCTGCAGGCCCAGATAGGTGGACAGACGCAGTCCGCTACTTGGGTACCCGCCGATGTGATAACGCCCCCGCTTAAAGAATCGATCGTCGCGAATGTGAAGGAGGTGAGGCTTCACTCACCCCACAAGGAGCTCTCGGCGAGCGGCGATTTCGGCGCGGTCGTCGATCGGCGCCTGTTCGACAAGCTCTTGGCTACGGAGGCCGTTGCGAGCGGCGCCGAGCTCTGGGTGAGTTGTCCCGTCAAGGAACTCTTGGTGAACGGGGACGCCGTGCGGGGAGCCTACGTCGAGGCCGGAGGTTGGGCCGAGCGAATCGAGAGCGAACTGGTAATAGACGCCACGGGAGCCAGAGGCGAGTGGTCAAGTCTGCTGCTCAGGAAGGTGCTGAAGCGGGACTGGAAACGTGAGCTGCTCGCGTTGAGCAACGAATACCTGATGGCGAATGTGCAAGGTGATCAGAGCGCGGACCTGTTTTTCACCTCCTACTTCGCCCCGCTCGGACACGCTTGGATCTACCCCTTCGGCAAGCGCTTCGCGATGGCGGGAGTCCAGGGTGTGCGTATCCACCCGGATGCCGCCCTCGATGAGTTCATAGGGAGGCGCGGTGTGCCCAGACTCGAGCGAGCGGTGCCGGTGGCGGCATTCCGCGGTCAGCTCCCCCTCGAGGGACCGCTGAGTCAGACATGCGCCAACGGGATAATCGCAGCTGGAGGCGCGGCAGGTCAAATCTATGTACTCTCGGGACAAGGGCTTCGTTATGCGCTGCGCTGCGGTGAGATCGCCGGCAAGGTAGCGATCGACGCGATCACCGAGGGCGATGTTTCGACGACGGCGTTGGCTGACTACGAGCGGCGGTGGCGGACAGAGTTCGATGCTGGGCTAAGGGCCGGGCAGCTCCTGCACTCCTCGCTGAGCGTCTCACAGGACCAGCGGATGGACGCGTTGCTGGGCGCGCTGGAGGGCAAGCCCAAGCTCCAACAGGCCTTCATCGACGTGTTCACAGGGTTCAAGCTCGAGGGCTCGCTCGAGGCGCTGCTGAAGGACGAGGAAATTTCCCGAATCTTTGGACGAGAAACGGTTGAAAAAACACTTGCCCTGAAGTAGTGTGACCTGAGGTCTTTTGGATGCGCTGTCCCTCGTGCAGCAGTTCTGCGGTGCTATACGACCACCTTAGAGGGGAGCAGATATGCACGCGCTGCGGCCTCGTGATAGTGGAGCGCTCGTTCGAACTCGAGCCGGAGTGGCGCAGGAGGCCGGGGGAGGAGCTGGAGCGCGCAGATGTGACGGCGGGCATCGACGTGACGCTGCACGACTTTGGGTTGGGAAGCAAGTTCGGTGTCTCGGAGGACCTTCCCCCAAGCTGGCGCGCCCGCCTGAGGCGGATGCAGCTCTGGCAGAGGCGCTCGCGCGCGAGCACATGGGGGGAGCGGAGCCTGCGCGAAGCGCTGATAGAGTTGGACAAGTTTTGTGAGGACTTGGCGTTGCCCAAGGGAGTCAAAGCCGAGATAAGCACCCTTTACCGGCGGGCTAGGGCGGCGAGGCTGACCGGGGGCAGGGGAACTCACCAAGTCCTCGCGGCGCTCACATTCGTTACCTGCAGGCTGCGGGGTCTGCCGCGCACGGAGGGTGAGATCTCTCGCATGCTCGCGACCCGCTCGGGCTTGGGCGCGCGCGAGGCTTCGAATAACCTCCGTCGGCTTACAAAATTTTTTACCAGAAAGTTGAAACTCGAACTACCCCGCATCTCGACCGACGATTACATCAATCGATTTGCTACCCAGCTTGGGCTGTCAAGGCAGGCGATCGAGCGCGCTCACGAGTTTCACGGTGCTTTACCCAAGAGGTTTAGACAGGCAAAGCCCCCGCTCTTGCTTGCTGCGGCCATACTCTACCTCGCGTCGAAATCGACGGGGGAGAAGGTCACGATCAAAAAAATTACGAATATGATGGGTGTTGGAGTATCAAACTTATCGAGGACCGCTCAAAGCATCCGTGAACTCGTGGTTGGTCGTGAGGCATAATTACGACAACTGGCGACGGGGGATAACGATCGTTCCCTCCTCAGCCTCTCCGACTTCTTCTGTTTTCTTTTGGAGGTAAAGAGCACCGGTCAGCGCAGCTAGGGCCGCGTCGATTTCATGTTCGCTCGCGTTTTCTTTCAATTTCATTCCCTCCCCCCCGAGCTTGGTCACCCATCGACGGCGGTCTGGGGTTTTGAAGAGGAGCACGCCTGAAGTTCTTGGGTGTATCTCTATGACCCGAAGACCTTTCGCTCGAAGCATGCCCGCGAGGCGCATCCCTCGCTCGGTGAGTGATCGCATTCCAGCGAAAGTGGGAGGGAGGACACGGAGCCCCCGCCCGATCAGCGAGGCATCGGCTTTTCTAAGGTTGCCGCGCTTCGGTAGGCTGAGCGGGGCATCGATGGCGACTAAATCAGGACGCTCGCGCGCGCATAGCTCGATTATCTCTTCGTCGGGGTGAATCAATCGCACGTCAATCCTATGGTCGGAGAGCACGGCGAAGCCGCTCGGGTTCGTCGCGCGCCCGGCTAGATCGATGCCGATGACTTTCACGCCAACACCATTAAAAACTTATAAGCTCTGACGCTTGAAAACTTTGGCGGGGGCTGGAATGGCGAGCATCCGTTGGTTCGGGCACTCGGGGTTTGAGATAAACGCCGACAAGAAAGTTATCTTGGTGGATCCTTTTCTCACCGGGAACCCGAAGGCTGCGGTGAAGGCTTCGGACATCACGCGGGCCGATATCGTTTGTGTCACCCACGATCACAGCGATCACCTCGGAGATGCGATTGAAATTTGCAAGCGCACGGGCGCGACCTTCGTGGGGATAAATGAACTCGGCAACCACGCGCAGGCCGAGGGTGTCACCGACGTCGTAGCGATGAACATCGGCGCGACCCATGAGGTCAAGGGCATCAAGATATCGATGGTCCAAGCACTTCACTCGGCCGAACGCGGCGCCCCCACAGGTTTCGTGATCGATGTGGGGAAGGCGCGCATCTATCACGCGGGCGACACGGGTTTGTTCAACGACATGCGGATGATAGGTCAGCTTCACAGGCCCGAGATAGTTTGCCTCCCGATCGGTGGTTACTACACGATGGGCGCCCGGGAGGCGGCGGAGGCGGTAAGGCTGCTCCTGCCAAAGGTCGTCATCCCCATGCACTACCTGACTTTCCCCGAGCTGGCACAATCGGCGGACGACTTCGTCAACGCGGTGAAGGAGAAGGAGCTCGGGACGCAGGTGGTCGTGCTGAAACCTGGGGAGAGCCATGAGTTCTGAGAGCTGTCGGTAGCATTATTAATCAGGATACCCACAATTTTTGAGGAGGAGGTGGGGAGTATACGGAAATCACGTTTCATCGTCGGCATACTCTTGGCCGTAGCGCTGCTTCTAATCGTTAATTTATCTGCATCTGCGCCGCCGAATGTGCCCGGACTCGCGGCGCCGGATAACCAGAAGATTACCAACGACAACACGCCCTACTTCAGCTGGGAGAACCTCACCGGCGAGAATATTCTCAACTATCACTTGGTGGTCGATAATGATTCCAACTTTGCAGATGTCGATAATTTCTATGATAATTCCAACTTAACTGATAACTTCGACAACTTTGACACGCACTCTGAGAACGCGCTACCCGAAGGGACTTGGTACTGGCACGTTAGCGGGGAGAATGCAGACGGCCTAGGCGCGTGGTCTGAAACATGGACCCTCACGGTCGACGTAACCCGCCCGACGGCCCAGATCGCTGTCAGCGACACTTTGATCAGCGACGCTGACGCTGGTTCTAAACTGACCGTCACCATCACCTACAGCGAGGTCATGGACAACTCAGTCTACCCTAGCATCTCGTTCACCCCCGACGTCACGGCCGACACCCTCACCCACTCCGAGAACTGGTGGAGTGCAGACAACACGATCTACTACGAGAACTACACCATCGGCGATGAGAACGTCGAGAATGTTGGAGTTGACGTTTCCGTCACTGGCGGGAAGGATCTGGCAGGGAACGATCAAGTCGACAACACTGGGGAGAACATGTTCGACGTCGACACCCTCAACCCGACAGCCCAAATCGCGGTCAGCGATACCCTGATCAGCGACGCTGACGCTGGATCGAAGCTCACCGTAACAATTACCTACAGCGAGGTCATGGACAACTCAGTCTACCCTAGCATCTCGTTCACCCCCGACGTCACGGCCGACACCCTCACCTACTCCGAGAACTGGTGGAGTGCAGACAACACGATCTACTACGAGAACTACACCATCGGCGATGAGGATGTCGAGAACGCGGACGTTAATGTTTCCGTCACGGGCGGGAAGGACCTAGCGGGGAACCCACAAGTCGACAACACTGGGGAGAACATGTTCGACGTCGACACCAAAGCGCCCACAATTTCAGGGATAACGGAGTCGAGCGTCGGCCAGACCTCGGCCACGATTAATTGGACGACCGACGAGCTCGCCAACAGCGTCGTGGAATACGGGACGACTACCTCCTACGGGACGACCGAATCGGATTCTTCCCTTGTCACCAGCCACTCCATAACTCTAACAAATCTGTCGGGGAACACGACTTATCATTACAGGGTGAAGTCAACCGACGCGGCGAACAATACCACGACCTCCAGCGACCAGCAATTTACAACCACCCCGTTAATAGCGCCAACTTCTTCGGTCGACAATATCACCCCCTACTGGCAATCGTCTGCCTCCGTCACGATCACGGCCACCGCAAGCGACAACGATGGCACGGTCGAGAACGTCACGCTCTGGTACCGCTACCGCGAAAATTCGGGCGCGAGCTGGGGCTCGTGGGATAACTTCGGAGTCGACAATAGCTCCCCTTGGTCGTGGGCGTTTGACGCGCCCGACAACGATGGGCTCTATGAGTTCTACACCCGCGCGACTGACAACGATGACCAGACCGAGGCCGCACCGTCTACGGCGGATGAGAACGCGGGGTTCGACACGGTGGCTCCCACTATTTCGTCAGTCCAGATAAACGGGGAAAATACGGTGACCCCCTCGACCTCGGTCGTCATCTCGATCGTTGCGCAGGACAATTTCTCCGGCCTCGACCAGATGAGGTTCAGCGACGACAACGAGAATTGGACGGATTGGGAACCGTTTGCGTCGGAGAACGATTACGTCCTCCCCGCGGGCGACGAAAACAAGAGGGTTTACGTCAAAGTCAAAGACAATGCCGGGAACGAGTCAGCCATGGTGGATAATTGGATCGTACTTGAGACTGGGGTCTACGTGGAGTCGCTTGGCACGATAGCCGAAAACGAGAATACACTCGCGGATTTCGGTCAATTTGGCCTTCTGGTGACGGGCATCAACCTGTTCGCGAAGGATAATATTGACAACGTCGAGGTCGAGGTTAAGGTGGTTCAAGAAAAGCCCGCCGAGGTCTCCGAGGCGGCGCCCGGCACGGCGACGTACTATTTCGAGGTAGAGACAAACGCTCTGGCGGATAACCTTGATAATGTCGAGATCAGATTTGACGTGGCGAAGTCTTGGCTTGACAACCTCGGAATTGGAGCGGCAGATGTGAAGTTGTGGAAGTTGGACAATACGTGGCAAGAAGTGTCGACGACCATCGTGGGTGAAAACGCGAGCCATGTGCATTTCTCGGCGACGGTGCCAAGTCTATCTTGGTTCGCGGTGACGGGTGAAAAGCCCGCAGCACCAATACCCTACTTGCCCGTGGCGGCTGGGGTGATAATTATTGTTGTAATATTGATAGTGCTGATATGGTGGTGGAAAAAACAGTCCCTTTCGTCGGCATCGTCTCAAGGCGTAGGCGTAGCTGGTGAATCTCAGGCGCACCTTGAGTGGGCGCTTAATCTGAAAGAACCCTGAGTTATTTTTTCGTTAAAATCGATGCCACCATAATCGGAAATATCACGGTCGCGTCCCCGACCACGTTCACCACCTTAGCGTCCGGCTCGATTTTACCCCAAGACTTCGCTTCCTCGAGGGTCGCACCGCTCAACCCCCCGTGCTCGGGGCGGTCCGTGGTTATCTGGATCGCGTACTTGAACGCGCTCGGCGCGAGCAACATGCTCTGCAGGATAAAGTTTTTTGGAACGCCCCCACCGAGCAACACCGCCCCGGGTTTCTTCGCGTTGCTCGCCAACTCGACCGCCTCTCGGACATCGCGCAGGCAATCGATGCAGAGCTCGTGCTCCTGCGAGTAGAGCCACGCTTGGAGCCCGAGGATTGAGTCAGCTATCGCCGGGCAGAAGACGGGCACCCCTTTCGCCGCAGCGGCTTTCACGAAGGAATTTTCATCGTCGAGGCGCGACCCAATCCTGCGGAGGAATTCATCCGATGACATTCGTGCCCCCTCTTTCGTGATCTCGGCAAGCATCGGTTGGATTCGATCCTCGAAGAGCTCGAAAACCTGCTGCGGGACGTAAACGTCGAAGATGCGGCTTATGCCTCGCTCGCGCAGCTTGGTATCTTCCACCAGAGCCTCGCCTCGCGCATGGTAGCCACCGAATGCCTCGATGAGGTCGTGGGTGACGTTTGCACCCGTGGTGACGAGGACATTCACGAGTCCCTTATTAATTACTTGGGTCAAAATTCGGCGAAGCCCTCCGGGAACCATTGCACCCCCAACACCCATGAAAACCGTCGACTTGGCCTCGAGCATCTCGCGGTAAATCTCGACTGCTTTCGCAACTCGGCCAGCGCTGAAGACGCCTGATTTCCCCATGGCCGCTACGAGTTCGTCGACCCGCATCTCGGGCTTGAGTTCGATGTGCTCAACGCGCTTTTCCATCAGTATTCTCTCCTTAGGTATGCAACCCGCACGAGGGGTCGAGCCAAATGCCTACGAGCGCGTGGTGGGACCTCGAAAGCACCTACCTCAATCTCCCTCCGCACCTCCACAATTTTTGCTGCACTGGCTGACACCCTAACCTTGCACCGTTTGCACGAATATCCCTTGCCCTTCCCCTCGGACTTCATCCGCTTGCCGCAGCGTGGGCACGTCGGGTTGACCTTTCGTAACACTGGTGCAAGCTTTAGGATTGAAAGTTTTTCCAAATTGATGGTGAGGGGTAGCTCAGGCTTCTCTTTAACCCCACCGTATGCGACAACCTTGTCTCCGACGATGAGCCTCTTTGCAACGTCGCGAAACTGGCGGGTAGGCTCGTAGGCGGCGCAGTCGATTTCTCCGGTTTTATCCCGCATGCTGAAAATGACGTGGCCCCCAAGGATGATTTTGGGCGCACTCGAAACCTCACCCTCGACGATCACCGACCAATAGGGTTTGACTCCCGCAACCTTCGCTCGCCTGAGGTGTTCGTCGGTACCCTGGTTCGTCTTGTAGACGATGAAGCGCTCGATTGGTTCCAAAGCTTTTACGAGTTCATGAGCCCCCAGCGTGGTTTCGGCGTCCTCTCCGCGAATGCCGTAGAGAATTGGGCAGGGGGTGTGAGGGGTGATGCGAATCTCCCCGGTGAAGGGGTCCAAATTGTCGAACGTGCGTGGGAAAGTTTGGTCATTCATCCTAACAACTGAAGCGGCATCGACTTTTCTCAGGGTTCCTCGATTTTCCGGCGTACGATATGCGATGAGTTCAAACGTCCGGTCGCGCTCGAGGGGGTTGCCGATCGCGGCTAGCGCGCCGATGATCCCACGCCCTAGCTTGAACTTATGCACCTCTGCGCCGATTTTTCGTGCCAGGACTTCAGCTTCGTCAATCGTTACGATATCCTGCACAACTTTCTTCGAGAATTTCCTTAGCCTTACAGGAACTCTTTCGCTTTCATAAAACACGACGCCAGGATTTGTGGTTTCGACGTGGAGTTCGGCTAGCTCTTCGACTGCGCGGAGCACGGTCTCTTTGACGGCGGGGATTTGATGTTTTTTTACCCTAGTTGTAAAAGCGATAGCGCAATTTCCCCTCGTTTTTAATTTCCAGTTTGGGTTGAGTCTGATCAATTTAGGGTACTCCTCGAGCTTGACACCTTGGGCTTTTAGGCCGCCGATAGCTACCGCTCCAACGTATGTGGTACACATGCCTTCTTTCGAGTCCGTGTCATCGATGCCGACATGGAGTAGCATAGATACCCTAAAAAAATTAGGTGGCGTTGGTTATAACAATCAACCATTATAAAAAATAAAAAATCTCAGTGGTTCACCTGAAGCTAATATCCACTGTAGCTTTGGAGCGTCATCGTCATTAAAAGTATGGTTTGTCCCTGGTAGCTCGCGCTTATCTCCATCTTGGGCACCAAGGTCATCTGTGCGTTCACCCAGACGTTAAGGGTCACGTCAGGCATCGTGACGGACAGAACGTAGCATCGGAACGTGCCAGCTGGGACCGTTATAATCTCTTCTTTGGTGACGGTGAGGGTCATGGTATATCTCGTACTATCGCTTTGAAATCCGAAATCCTTCGACCAACCAACGTATAGGTCCTCCCCCAGAAACTCCTGCATGTTGTACTGGGTAAAGGTGCTCTCAGGCATGTCCGTTTCCGTGTCCGTGAGCACTTGGCCATCCATGGTCGTCTTCATGCGGAGCTTGTTTGTATCGTAGTTAAAGAAGTATTCCGTCGTCATTGTTTGTGTTTGCCCCACCACACTCATGGTCATGGTTATGGTCATGTATCTTGCTTGGTAATCCTCTGTATCGACATATGCATAGCCCGAATATGGGGTACTCATACCCATAGCGGCCATACTACCAGATATTTCGACTTTGTAACACTGGACGCCTTCGTAGGTTGTCGTCTCGGCCACCGCGTATGTGTAGGTACCGTCCATGCTCATCGTTTCCTCCAGAAAAGTCATTTGCATGGATATAGCGTAGGTTTGGGATTGACCGACCTGCATTCGAAGCCCCTTTGCCCTTTCCTTCGGTACCCAGTAGGTCTTTGAGTCGGAGCCGTAGGTGGCAGCAGCTTTCCAGTACTCAGTGTCGATGTCTTCAAGGTCAACCGATATGGTCGCGTCTGCCGGGACACTCGGGAAATCCACACGGAACTCTGAATCAACAGCGGCCTTGGCCCCGGTTTCGTCGGTTGCGGCAGCGGTTATGGCGTCGGTTAGTCCAGGCCCCACTCGTGCAGCAGGCTCACCTCCGAGCAAAAAGTATGCAGCGATACCTCCGACGACAACTATTGCCACAACTGCTACTATTGCTATTATCACAGCTGCCGATGCTCCCTTAGACCTCATTTAACTCCACCTTAAATTTGAATGGGTTTTAATAAAAACCTTCTTGAACCGCGTTGACTAACAGGTTTTGGAGCTTATGGCAAATCCTTGGGGCGGGTTCAAGCGTGACGTATGTGATGCGCTAGAGGTCGCGCTTTCAAAGCTCGGTTGGAAGCCGCCGGTGAGCCCAGAGGAGACGCTAGGAGAGCCCCCCGACCCGAAGCTCGGCGATCTCGCCACGAGGCTCTGCTTCGAGCTCGCGAAGACGCTCCACAAATCACCAATGTGGCTCGCGGCGGAGCTGGGGAAGGCGATAAAACCCGCAGGCCTGATCGCG
Source organism: Hadesarchaea archaeon (assembly GCA_030672285.1). Lineage (GTDB taxonomy): Archaea > Hadarchaeota > Hadarchaeia > Hadarchaeales > Hadarchaeaceae > DG-33. The sequence goes on from DAOVGS010000049.1 coordinate 10,946, forward strand.
CGGGTGGAGGTCGAGGGCAGCTACGTGAACTTTTTCGTCGATGTCCCCAAGCTTGCCGAACTCACCCTGCGGACGATTGAGCGGACCGACACCAAGTTTGGCTGTTTTGACATAGGAAAGGGTAAGAAAGCCGTCATCGAGCACACGAGCGTAAACCCGACGAAGCCGCTCCACATCGGCCACGGCAGGAACGCGGTCATAGGCGACACCATGGCGCGGATCCTACGTGCATTGGGCCACGGGGTTGAGGTGCAGAACTACATCGACGACATGGGGCGACAGGTGGCCGAGGCCCTGCTCGCATACCGGCTGATCAAGCGAAAGCCCCGCGCGAAGATCGATCACGCGCTTGGTTTGATCTACACGGACATGCACAAGCGCCTCGGGCAGGATCCGAAGCTCGAGCAGCAGGTGCGGAGGGTGCTCGCGCAGCTCGAGCGCGGCAAGGGTGCCCCCGTTCGCAAGGCGAGGCAACTTGCTGAGCGCTGCGTTGAGGCGAACCTCGAGACGACCGATCGGCTGGGCGTAAGCTATGATTTGCTCGCGTGGGAAAGCGATATTGCGCGGTCGGGGATGCTTAAGGAAACACTTGAGCGACTGCGTGCAACCCAGTATGTAATTGAGGGCACGGGCGAGCGCGCTGGGACGCTGATCTTGAGGCTCGTCGATTTTGGCATCGGGGACAAGATCCTCGTCCGCTCAGATGGCACCGCAGTTTACACCGCACGGGACATCGCCTATCAGCTCTGGAAGTTTGGGCGGACGAAGGCGGGACTGCGGTTCAAACTCCACTCAAAACGCCCGGATGGAATGAGGACTTACACGACCGCTCAGCGGGGCAGGTCGAGCGCGAAGTTTGGCCGAGCCGACAAGGTCATCAACGTAGTCGGAGCAGAGCAGAGGTTCCCCCAGCAGGTCGTGTTTACAGCTCTAAAGGCACTCGGCTTGGAAAAGGAACACGGGAATTCGCACCACCTCGCCTACGAGCACGTCTGGCTCCCGAGCGGCAGATTTTCCGGGCGCAAGGGCACATGGGTTGGGTTCTCCATCGACGATGTCGTCGAGGAGGCAGTAGCCCGCGCCCATGTGGTTGTCGAGGAGCACGCCCCCAAGGCGAGTGAGCGATTCAAGCGCGAGGCCGCTGAGTTGGTGGGGGTGGGGGCGGTTCGGTATTCGTTGATCTGTACCTCCCCGGAGAAGCGCATCACGTTCAGGTGGGAGGAGGCACTCAACTTCAATCGCAACAGCGGCCCAGCGGTGCAGTATTCTCACGCTCGGGCGTGCAGCATTTTGAAAAAGGCGAAGCGTCGCGGGGGGAAGCACCCCAGCGATGTCTTCAAGTTACCTGAGGAGGAGCGCCTGATCAAGTTGCTCGCGAAGTTCCCGGAAGTCGTGCGCGAGGCAGGCGAGAAGCTGCAGCCGAACTTGCCCGCGCTTTACGCAGCCGAGCTCGCGCTGGCGTTCAACACATTTTATGAAGCAGCCCCCGTGATCGAGGCTGAAACAGCTGAGCTCAGGGCTGCACGTTTGCGATTGGTAAATTGTATTCGGGTAGTGTTGCACAACGCGCTCGATTTGATGGGGATAGTGGCCCCGAAGCGGATGTAGTTACTCTTGGAAGCCTGCCCTGAATTCGCCCCGCTCGAGGTGTTCGTACCACTCTCGCCCCACTGGTTTCTGTTGATGCAACTCCTTTCGACGCGCCTCGAGCAGCTCAGGCTTTCGACCGATGAGTTCGGAGGCCGAGAGTACCCGATGTCCACTCCGCTCGGCCTCAGCGTGCACGGGCTTCAGATATTCCCGGTACTCCAAACTTCGCAGGAGGTGATGGTCTACAATGCTTAGCGGCACTTTGCCTGCGATTTTGATCATGTTGTTACAAGCCCTCACGAGGCTCTCTTCATCTATCTTGAATCCTTTCAGGTAGATGGGAGGGCCGCCGATCAGGAGCGCATCCGGTTCCTGTCTTATGATAAGCGCGAGCGTGGTGTCATCGATTGGGCCTTGCACGTCTGATGCGTGCACGACCGAGCAGCTCGGCGTTTGAATCGTCAGCATGAGCACGTACCCAAGTTGTGATTCAGGGGTGCCGTGAAAAACGGGTCTTGAGAACTTGAGGGTGGTGCGGCCAAATTTGAAGCTCTTGCCGTCCGCGACCCGTATTTCCTTCACGATTTTTGAGTTAAGCTTCTTAAACAGGTAACCCCGCTTTCGCTGGCTCAGGTTTATGTTCGAGCTCATGTCCTTCACCAGGATGAGCTTTCCCCGGTAAAGCCGCCCAGCGAGCTCGGGTGAACTCCACACCCAGAGCCAATCCTCGAAGCTGGGGACGTAGTGATCGAAGTGGTAGTGGCTTATCGTCAGCACGTCGGCATTCCGTGCGGCGTCCAAAATTTCCTGTCGGGAGCGGGCGAGTGCTATATACTCGTGCTCGTGCGGACTCAGCTTGAACCGTGGCCCAAGTGCAGAGCCTGGGTCGATGACGAGTTTGAGGTCATCAGTTTCGACAAACGTAGCCATGCTCCGAACGCCGAAGCTCTCGAAGGCGAGCGGAAGCACTCGAATTTCACCGTTACCCACCGGCACGGGCTTCATGTGATCAAATCCACTTGCTCCGCGAAAACTTAAATCCCAAGCGCCGCATACAACTACCGATGCCCACGCACCTGAACTACTTGAAGCGCCCGAGGCTCAAGCGACCGATGCTCATCGCCGGCCTGCCGGGCATAGCGCACATAGGCAAGCTGGCAGTCGAGTATTTGATTCACAAGCTTCGCGCGAAAAAATTTGTCGAGCTATATTCTGAGCACTTCCCCGAATGGGTCGTCAGGGACGATGGCTCGGTCAAGACGTTGAAGGTAGATCTCTCCTACTGCAAGCCTGATGAGTTAAAGCGTGATCTCTTGCTCGCCACCGCCGATGCCCAAGCGGCCTCGCCGATGGGGCAGTACAGGCTCACGGGCGAGATCTTGGACGTCGCGGCGCAGCTTGGAGCGGACACCGTTGTCACGATGGCGGCATACGTGCTCTCCCCTCGCGAGTCGAAGGCGAAGGTTGTCGCGGCGGCGTCGGATCTTGAGACGGTTAAGCTCCTTCGCGACCACGGGGTGGAACTCCTCGATAGCGGGATGATAGTGGGGATGAACGGCTTGCTCCCAGGGTTGGCCGCGGTGCGGGGCATGCGCGGGTTCTGCCTGCTGGGTGCCACTCATGGGGGGCTGCTCGATGTCGGGGCGGCGGAATCCGTTCTCCGAGCTTTGAGCGAGGTGCTGGGGTTTAAGCTAGATTTGGCGGAGCTTCACAAACACGCGTTGACCCTCCCCCGGTTCAGGCCGCCAAGGCTCAGGCTGCCGAGGGGGGTCGAGGAAGAGGTCAGCTACATTCGCTAGGTCGCTCACTCACGGTAGAAACGCTTTATACCATCATGACAATCGTGAGGAGCACCACGAGAATGATGGTCGAATAGCATCACCATCGATGAGAGCACCAGCCACCCCCACCGAGCTGAGATTTAAGCCCTAGAAATCAGGAGTAAAATAGGTGTCTAAGTGTCAGTGGAGCTATCGGACAGAGAAATGGGGAATATAGCGAGGGCTTTTGTGAGGCGCTCGATGAGGATAGGTAAAGGGCGCGGCAAGCACGATGCAGTGAGAATCCTCTACAACCGCACCGACCCGAGTTGTGAAAAATTCGCCTTCAAAGTTGAGGAAGAATGCTGGCGGGTTGGTGCGCACACACTTTCGCTCGGCTACTCCTCGAAGATGCAAAAATCAAAGTACATGTTGTCCCCCGAAGATTCCCTGCGCGAGATGAGCCCGTTCGCGGAGGCGATAGCGAGGCGGGCGGACGTGCTGATCTTCATCGGGGAGGAGGATGAACCAAATTGGGCGAGGGGGCTCACGGCGAAAGTTAAACTAACCGCACCAATTCGGGAGCGACTTCACGAGATAACCGATCGGAGGCGGACGAGGTGGGCATACTTCGGCTGGCCCGTCCCGAGGGCAGCCCGCGCCTACGGTTGTCCGGTCAAGCGATTCAGGGGGATTTTTTTCAACAGCATCCTAAAGACCTTCACGAGGGAACTGCTCAAACTTTGTGAGTTTTATCGTGCGGCTCTCGCGGGGAAAAATGAGGTTAGGATAGTGGCGGACGATGGCACGGATTTAGTTTTTAGGATAAAGGGTCGCCCGGTGCTGGTCGACGATGGCATGATTTCCCGTGAGGACCTTGCGCGCGGCGATGTCGGGGTGAACATCCCAGCGGGGGAGGTCTTCGTTGCACCGCTTGAGACGAGTGCGGATGGGGGGATATTGTTCCAAAAGGTTGCGATCCCGGGGTTCGGAAAACTTGAGGGGCTGAAGCTCGAGTTCAGGCGAGGCAAGGTCGTGAGCTACGAGGCGGTACGCGGTAGGGAGAACTTCACCAAATTCCTCGCGGCGAACACGGGCGAAAAGGACCGTATCGGGGAGTTCGGAATAGGCACGAATCCAGGTGCGGCCTACACGGGTGGCAGTATAATCGTCGACGAGAAGATTTTTGGCACGGCCCACATCGCCATAGGCAACAACCGTGGAGCCTACCACGGCAAAAACCGTGCTTCAAGCCACCTCGACCTCATCAAGGACATGCGGCGAGCGCAAGTTTTCGTGGACGGCGAGCTAATCATGGATCAGGGCAAGCCAAGTGCAGGGTAGCTAAGTTTGTTCATGTGCTTAAAACAATTTAAATTTACAAATGTTAATCCTAGGGAGTATCCACCAAGGAAAAGCTTCGCGAGCTCAGTTTGGTTTAAAAAAAGAAAGGGAAAGAGCAGAGTTTACCTGCTCTTTGCAGCTTCGTAGATTGCCCTCAGCGAAACGACCATCGCTGCCACACCAATGAGCACTGTTAGATTCGTTGCTAGTCGGAGAAGCTCCTTTGTTAGAATTTCTGGGATGTTTGGATATAATGCTGATGCCATCAATGTCCACATACCCCAAGCAGCGACGATGAATGCAATCGAAGCCAGCAGGAATGGGCCGGTTTGGCGGGGAGTTATGTTGAGGAGGCCGACGATCACTCCCAACACACCAAGCGCCACGTAGAGCCAACCCGATGGTGTCACGAACGCTGCAACCAATACTATCAGTAGGCCGATGTAGAAAGCCGCTGGACCGACGAGGGCAGTTAATTTCCTTCCACCTATTTTTGCCTTTGCCAGGTTCAACCCTCCGTGCAAGGGTTATTTGCACAGCTTTTAAACCTTATTACTTCTTTAGCAGCACTTTTTGACCAAGATATTAAGCGTGTGGGAAAATTTTAAAAATTGAAATCATTTGCTCGTGAGTCTTTAAGAGTTAGTCAGCAAAAGCCCAAGGGAAGTGAGGTTAACTTTAGTCCCACGAGTTTTTTTAGAGAAAGTTTTTAGCCTCTACGGTTTCAGAGCGAGTAGGTGGATCATGGGGAAGCGGCCTCGAAAGTGGAAAAAGAAGGGACACATGCGCTGGAAGTGGGTCCGGAAGCGCATGCGGCGGAAGCTCCGCAGGATCAGGCAGAGGAAGGTTTAGTCGATTTATTTTGGATTTTTAAGAAAGGTTTTTAACGTTGGATGTACCATCCAACATGGGTTGAGCTTGAGGATAAGCAGAGTAAGAATAAAAATTGCAGAGAAAATATGGGGAGGCAGGACTCCCGATGAGGTGCTGTCTAAAAGGTATAAGATATTCGTTTTTATAGGAATTTTTTTAATAGGCATGTTTGCGGTGTACCGCTATTTCATTGGGATAACTTTTCTTCCGAATTTCGAATGGATAATACCGGTTCTTGTCGTCACCGGCTCCTTCTCGCTTTACTGCGGCCCGTCCAAATTTTGGCGAATAGTTACTCGACACTTTGGAGTCTTGGCGGTGATCAGCGCGTTTATCGTATGGTTTATCATGTATGGAATTTTGCCTATTCACGCTTTCGTATGGTTAGGTTTCATATTTGCTTGGCTGCTTGCCATGAGAAACAAGCTCTCCATGTTCGACAAATTCAAGAAACTGTTATGGCGCACGACGCTCACGGCCGCGATCGCCATACTCTTATTTGATGTTTGGACCGGGCTCGTAGGCCACACGCTTACCACTGGTGTATCACTTTGGGTGGCTTTTCTTGGTCAGATTCCTTTCACGCTCTACCATCTCGCTTCCCTCGTCTTCGTCCCGCCACTCGTCGGGCTGGGCAAGGTGTTAGTGAAGGTCAAGGTTGCAGCACCGGTCGCTGTTCGAGCTGGGGTTAGAGTAGCATCAAGCGAAAGGAGGTGATTAAACGTGGTTAAAATTGAAAAAGGCGTTCAAGCCATAATAGTAATCTTCGTCGTTCTCGGTATGAGTTTGGTCCACGTTGGTTATCAAGCGAGCGCCGCGCAAGAACAGTTGAATGAGCTAGAGAAAACGACAAGCACGATTGTAGAAGCCCTGCAAGGAATACAAGAAACCCTACAAATACGGGTGAGCGAACTAGAAAACCTAATCATTAAGTGCGGGATCACAATCGACAATGGCACCGTGGCCACAACGGAAACGGTTTACCTGACGAAGGGGGCTACTGCATTGGAAGCTTTGCGGAGGGTCGCGGTGGTCGAGACCACATATTACACGGGGATAGGAGAATTTATCGACAAGATCAACGGCATAGGCGCAGAAACGGGCAAGTACTGGGCTTTCTACTACTGGAGCGAAAATGACTGGAGATATGCTGAAGTTGGAGCTGGGAGTTACAAAGTAGAGGATGTGGACAACATCAAGTTCATTTATACCTCTTGGTAGCGGCCGCCTTACCTTAGTGATTGCGCAGCCGCCTTCACCCCCTCTTCAGCTTTTGCTAGGTCCCGAGCGGTCCCGATGATAATGACATCACCTTCGCGAGGGGTGAAGGTCTCGATAAGCGATTCAGCCAATCCCTTCTCAACGCGCGCAAACCCATCTGGAAATTGAAGCTTGCCGCGCTTGAATACTAGCACCGTCGCCCCCCGAGCGCCGACTTTTATTGCCTCGTCCCGCTGCTCGATACCTCTTTTGACCTTGGCGGCCGCTCCTCTGACAATAGTTGCAACATCCACTTCACCAACAGTCAGGTCGCCGGCATCCACTTGCATAAATTCCAGGGGCTTACCGAGAGCGCGCCTGCCCTTAGTCGTGAGCGCATGTCCCCCGCGCGATGAGCTGATTAAACTTTGTTTTTTCAGTTGGTTGAGGATCGTGCGCATGCTTCCCTCGCCGACACCAAGTTCTTCGGCAAGTTGTTTGCGGCCAATCCTTTCGTGTTTTCCTATGAGTTCGAGCGCCATTTTAACATGCACATCAGCGAAGCGCGGCAGGGGCCCAATGGCGCGCGGCATAGACAGCACTTATCCCTTCACAATTTCCGTGCCGGTTTTTCCTTCCAATGCATCGATTGCCTTATCCAACGAGGTTATCACGGCCCTTTTCCCACCCCATTCAAGGAACCTGATGCATGCCTTGACCTTTGGCCCCATACTCCCGGCGAGGAAATGTCCCTCCTCGAGATAACGCTTGGCCTCCGGAAGGGTCATTCGGTCGATTTCCTTCTCATCGGGCTTGCCGAAGTTCAACCTCACTTTCTCCACATCGGTCAGGATCAGAAAAACATCTACCCCCACGACTTCCGCCAGCCTTTCCCCAGCCAAGTCTTTGTCTATTACCGCATCGATCCCTCGGTAATGCCCGTCCTCGTCCAGCACTACTGGTACTCCCCCACCTCCAGAGGCGATGACGATGATTCCAGCATCGACCATCTTTCTTATCGCCTCGTCCTCGACGTTATCTATCGGATCTGGAGAGGGGACTACTCGCCTCCAACACTTTTTCCCCGTGGGTTTAACCTTCTTCAGGATGTACTCAGGATGCTTCTTCTTGAGCTGCATGGCCTCCGCTTTGGTGAGAAAATTTCCTACAGGTTTAGAGGCGTTCTCCCCGATGAACTCGGGGTCATCCCTGCGGACGCGCACTCGGTTTACAACTCCTACAACTGGAATGTTTGTCCCGAGTTCCCTGAGGTAATTGTCCAATGTCTGCTGTAGCATGTAAGCGATTTGTCCCTGCGTCATCGCCCCAACCACGTCTAAGTCTTGGGGGGGCACGATGTCTTTACCGGCTTCCTGCTGCACCATGAGGTTTCCGGCTTGGGGGCCGTTGCCGTGGGTTATCACGAGCCGGTCCTCAGGTTTCATCATCTTTACTATTTGTGCGAGAAGCTTCATAATCTTCTCACAATTCAGGAATTGTTCCACGGTGGTTCCCTTTTCATGGGCCTGCTTGATCGCGTTCCCACCCAAGGCGACTAATAACCTCATCCCATTACCAAGTTTTCACTATTCGAGGAGAGCAATTAAAAATATCGTTATTTGAGTAAGGAAACGAGCACAGCTTTTTGTGCACGTAATCGATTTTCAGCTTGGCCCCACACCACCGAGTACGGTCCATCGATAACTCCACCAGTCACTTCTTCTCCACGACGGGTGGGGGATTACAAATGAAAGCGAGAGTTTTGCGTGTTCATTCCATCCCGTTGGTAATCGCGGCACAAGTTCACCCCCTTTATAAGCTTTATAAATTACTTTCGACGACCTCTCCCCCCTAAAATCGCTTAAGATAATCATCGGATGGGTACACGATGAGCTCATGACAACAAGTGAATGGACTAACTTCGTGATGTCTCTGCTAATTAATCGAAAGCGCGAGCACGTTCGCAGGGCGTTCAATCGATTCGCAATAGACCCTAACTTCTGTAACGAGGGAGGGTTAAAGCATGACGCACGACTTGTTAAACTCATAATTGGTGATGAACTAAAAGCTTTGGTGCTCCTAAGGGATATTTGGGGCGTAAAACCCAACGAGAAGGATGCGGTGGATCTAGCCAAATTTGCATCTGTGATTAGGGAAGTTTACCTTGGGAAGAATACTATGGAGATATCCACAGAACTTTCGATTCCTTATAACACGGTTCGGAAATGGAAATCCGGTAGGGCCCCTAACATCATCAACACACTTAAATCCGTAATCGATTTGGGGCGACCGAAGCTAGGCTGGAAATGGTTGCCCCCAAGTCTCGGCACGCATGGAGAGCTAAAAGGTTCGATCGTCCAAGTGGTTGAGAAAGTTAGAAACGTTCGGGAGGTTAGGGATATCTTGGCGCAATTGGAACCGCTTGAAACAACGTATAAAAGAGCGCTTCAATTCGGTTTAAATGAGGACGACGTAGCGTCAATGAAGACATGTCTGTTTTTCTACCTCCTAGGCGTAATAGTGGGGGATGCTTCCAAGAGAAGGCGGAGCCATAGAAAGACTTCTACCATGGAAATAGACCTTGCACTAAGCAAGAAACATGATTCAAATATTCAGTTCGGAGAATTTGTTGCAATGTGCGCTAACAGCTTGGGTTTGCGAATGAATAGGGTGAAAGATCGTGCGCAGACCAAGCAAGTTCCCAATGGGGCATATAGATGGAGGTCGCAGAGCTCCCTTTTAGTGAGATGGATTTTTGAGGCGTGTTTGGGGCTACATGAAGGGCAAAAGACGACTTATGACCCGATTAAAGCAGATTGGATATTGGCTGCCCAGGGCAATGAAAGAGTGAGCTTCATTCAAGGATTAGCTGATTCAGATGGCTTCAACGATATCCAAAGCTTGGAGGTACACATCATCTCCTTATCTAACGCTTCCTTCATACAGACGATTCTCAAATCCTTAGGGGTCGCATGTCGCAAAGAGTACTCCACCAGATTTGGAACAGAGAATGTAATAATGAGGATGAAAGAGGCCCATGGCCTGCCCGTTTACAATCCTTGGGTAATGAGCTATCGCCTCATGGAGTTGAACAGGCTGATGAAAGCTAAAAGATATGCGTACGCGGCCGAGTGGCCAGATTGGTTAAGGGACGAAATTATCCGCTTGGTCAAAGTTAAAAGGAAGGCAAGGGAAATCTTTGATACCTTACTGAACCAGTATGGTATTCTCATACCTTGTGATACGATAAGGTACTTTACTAAAACCTCTGAAAGAAGGCGGTTATAGGAAGAAGGTGAGGATGCTTTTCGCCGTATGTAAGCGGTTTTCGGCTTGGTCAAATGCTGCACATCGAGGAGAATACGCGACGTCATCCGAGATTTCCTGCCCCAGCCTCCAGGGTTGGCAGTGAAGCACAATTGCGTCTGATTTAGCGTGCTCGATGAGATCTTTATTCACTTGGTATGTGGGGAGAAATATCTCAATTCTCCGCTCAGCTTCAGCTTCCCGACCCATACTGGCAAAGATGTCTGTGTAAACGACATCCGCACCGCCAACAGCTTGTTTTGGGTCGGTCGTGAGCTCAACCTTTACGCCGCTCTTCTTCGCGTTAGCCCGTGCCTGCTTTACGATATCAGCGGGCGGCTCGTAACCACGCGGACAGGCAACCGAGATGTTCATGCTGACCAACGTGCACCCCAGCAGCAAAGAGTTGCAAACGTTGTTTCCATCGCCAACCCAGGCCAGTTTCAGGCCGCGGAGCTTGCCCTTGCGCTCGCGGATGGTGAGCAGGTCACCAAGCGTTTGGCACGGGTGGTGCAGGTCAGTCAGCCCATTAATTACAGGTACACTTGAGTGGCGCGCGAGTTCGACGATAATATCATGCTTGAATAACCTCGCCATCACCACGTCGACCCAGCGTGAGAGGTTGCGGGCCACGTCAGGAACGGATTCTCGTTCCCCCAGCTGAATATCAGCGGGCGCCAGGTAGATCGCGTGTCCACCGAGTTGAGTCATCCCGGTTTCGAAGGTCACCCGCGTGCGCAGGGATGGTTTCTCGAATATCATACCAAGCGTTTTGTCCTGGAGCAATTCATGCAGTTCCCCTTTTCGAATCTTTTCCTTGAGCCCCGCAGCTTCATCCAAAATTGCCTCGATTTCATTTGGGCTCAGGTCCTGCATGGAGAGCAAGTGTTTGACCATCACTTCTCGACCTCGGTTAATATTCCATCCAGCGCTTCTATCAATCGATCGATGTGTTTTCGCTCAACTATCAGTGGCGGCAAGAACCTCAAAACCTTGTCGGCGGTGCAGTTTATCAGGAAACCTCGGTCTCTTGCTTCGGCCACTGCAGCATCGGCAATTTGCTTATTGGAGATTTCCATCGCTAGCATCAGCCCGAGCCCCCGCACCTCTCGCACACACCCATGTTTGTCCGTGAGTTCGTCCAAGCGCCTTTTGAAATACACGCCGATTTTCGCGGCCCGCTGTGGCAGCTTTAACCTTGTCATAGTCTTTATCACAGCTTTTGCGGTTGCGCAGGCTAGGGGATTGCCGCCAAAAGTTGAGGCGTGGTCACCAGGTGAGAATGAATTCATCACCTCAGCCATAGCACCGAGGCAGCCGATTGGAAAACCGCCGCCGAGAGCTTTTGCCATCGTGATTTCGTCGGGTTCGACCCCCCAGTGCTCGCACGCGAACCACTTTCCCGTGCGCCCCATGCCGGTTTGAACCTCATCGCAGATTAACAGCACGTTGTGTTCATCGCAGAGTTTTCGAAGCCCAGGTAGGTAATCATTCGATGGCACATTTACACCACCCTCGCCTTGAATCGGCTCCACGATCACGGCAGCCGTTTGCTCCCCCATCGCTCGCTCGACGGCGGCAATGTCGTCGAAGGGCACGAAGTCGAAGATTTTTGGGATGATGGCTTCAAATGGCTCACGATAGTTGGATTTCCAAGTCGCGCCAACGGTCGCCGCAGTTCTACCGTGGAAGGAGCCCTGCATGCTGATGATGCGCTGGCGACGGGTGTGTTTGATTGCCAGCTTGAAGGCCCCCTCGATGGCCTCCGCGCCTGAGTTGCAGAAGAAGAACTTGTCGATACCCTTTGGGACGACGCGTGAGAGCAATGCCGCCAGCTCAGCCTGTGGTTGGGTGTAATAAAGGTTTGAAACGTGCATGAGCTTTTTCGCTTGTGTGGAGATAGCTTTCGTCAGTGCGGGGTGGCAGTGTCCGAGCGAACATACGGCAATGCCCCCCACGAAATCAAGGTAACGTTTGCCTTGAATATCCTCAACGAACATCCCCCGCCCCTTTACAAGCGTCAGGGGCTGGCGCCGATAGGTGCTCGCGACGTAGTGTTCATCGAGCTCTCGGATGCGCTGCATCTACTTGCCCCGTTCGATCATCGTGCCTATGCCGCTCTCGGTCAGGATCTCAAGCAGGAGCGCGTGGGGCGCCGTGCCGCAGATGATGTGGGCACGCTCGACGCCACCCTGCACGGCCCTCACGCAGGCCTCGACCTTTGGGATCATGCCCTTCTTTATAACGCCTTCTTGGATGAGCTTCTGCGCATCTTCGGCGGTAAGCTGGGAAATGAGCGTCTTTTCGTCTTTCGGGTCGCGCATCACCCCTATAACGTCGGTGAGCAGGATGAGCTTCTTTGCACGCATGGCGGCGGCGAGTTCAGCTGCCACGACATCGGCGTTGATGTTCAGGCTGTGTCCTTCTGCATCTACGCCTATCGGGGCGATCACCGTGGTGTAACCGGTCCCAACGAGGTAGTTTATAACAGTCGGGTTTATCTGCTCGACCTCGCCGACCAGCCCGAGGTCTACTTCCACCTCACGCCCCTTGCTCGTCGTCGTCTTGTAGAGGAGCTTGTGGGCGCGGATGAAGTTTCCATCCATCCCCGAGATCCCCACCGCGCGCCCGCCGTGCCTGCTTATCCCCAGCACGATCTCCTTGTTTACCTTCCCCGCGAGCTGCTCGTGCAGGATCTCCATCGTCTCTTCGTCTGTCACGCGGAGGCCCTCGACAAATTTCGGCTTCTTCCCCAGCTTGCGCATCTCCTCGCTTACTTCGGGCCCACCACCGTGCACGATCGCTACCTTCATCCCGACGTAGCTCAGGAGCACTAGGTCTCGAAGCATCGCGTCGAGCAGCTTCTCCTTTCCCATCACGCTTCCACCGAGCTTGATGACTATGGTCTTGCCGTGGAACTGCTGGATGTAGGGCAAAGCCTCGAGCAATATCGTCGCACGGTCCTGCATTTTCATCACTGAATTGATTTCATTAAACTTCATGTTCTTAAACATAGCCTAAACTAGGTCGTGTACTTCGCGTTAATCCGCACGTAGTCGTAGCTCAGGTCGCACCCCCAAGCCGTGGCGCAGGCTTTTCCGGCTGCGAGGTCGACGTGGATTTCGATCTCCTTGCTGCGCATCAGGTCGCGCGCCCGCCCGATCGCCCGCCAAGGCCTCGGCTTGCCACGCTTGACGAGCTCGACGCGCCCCCGATCGCTCACGAACTCCAAGCTGAGTTTGGACGGGTCAAACCACGCCCCCGAGTAGCCGAGCGCGGCGATGACCCGGCCGTAGTTGGGGTCGCGCCCGAATATCGCGGCCTTGACCAAGTTTGACCCGGCAACGGCTAGGGCGGCACGGCGCGCGTCCCCTTTGTTTCGCGCGTTCTTCACCTGAACCTCGATCAGGTGCGAAGCCCCCTCCCCATCCTTGGCGATCATCCACGCGAGCTCGGTGAGCACCTCATCAAGCCCGGCCTGGAACTGCTTATCCGGGTGCTTGAGCGTGATGGGATGATTGCGCGCCCGCCCGTTCGCGAGCGCGAGCACCATATCATTGGTGCTGGTTTCGTTGTCGATGTTGATCATGTTAAAACTTCGATCGATCGAGTTCTGGAGCGCGGCCCGGAGCGCCGCAGGGCTCACCGCGGCGTCGGTGACGATGAACGCGAGCATGGTTGCTGTTTGTAGATTTGGGTGGATCATGCCGGCGCCCTTCGCCATGCCCGCGATGGTTATGGGCGTTCCATCACCGAGGTCGACTCGAACCGCAATTTCCTTTGGTGTGGTGTCGGTGGTCATAAGGGCCTTAACTGCGCTCAGGCTTGCCTCGCGCGAGTTCGAGAGCTCCTCAACGGCAGCGCGGATTCCGGTCTCGATTCTCCGCATGGGCAGACGCGAGCCTATCAGGCCTGTCGACGCAACGGCGACGTCGCCGGTGCGGAGTTTCAGCAGGCGCGCCACGAGGCGGGCCATCCGGCGCGCGTCCCGCAACCCCCGCTTTCCCGTGTACGCGTTCGCGCTCCCGGAGTTCGCGACCACCGCTGCAAGCTCGCCGTTCTTCACGTGTTTCATCGTAACGAGGAGGGGTGCACCCTTGATTAGGTTGGCCGTGAAAGCCCCCGCTGCGGCAACGGGGCCGTCCTCGTTGGTGAGTAGCATCAGGTCCAGCCCGCGGCGCTTGACCCCCGCCCGCACACCGGCTGCGAGAAATCCGGG
>DAOVGS010000016.1 GCA_030672285.1 Hadesarchaea archaeon
GAGGGCTGGAGGTCCACTATCCCAAGTCCCTCCATCCGCTTGAGGTAGTCCCAAAGCTGGGTGTGCTTTCGGGGCCCTTCACCGTACTCCTCGCAGACGACGCGATAGCTGCGCTCCACCTCGCCCGTCAGCGTGTAGGCCCGCTTCGAAACCTTTAACTTTCGCGTTACGGCCAGCAGGAAAAGTTTCTCATGAAGTTGAAGGTCGCGAATCACCTCTCTTTTAATCTCAGGATATACCTCAGCCTTGGCTCGGCGCGCGTGCTCAGGCATCACGGTGTCGGCGCCCTCCCCATCCGCAGCCATCCCGGCGCGCCAGAGGAGCTCGAGCGCGAGTCGAGCATCACCCCATCGCGCGGCTATGTCGGCGATGAGCGCCACCGTGTCCTCGTCGACGGTGCCCGCTTTGAACGCCTCGCGGATTCGGTGGTCGAGGATGTCCGCAAGCTGAGGGGCGGTGTAGCGATCCAGCGCCAGCACGTTGTGCATGAAGGTGCTTTGGGTCGCGACATCGAGCGAGCGCAGGAAGTCCTTGTCGCGCGCGATTGCCATGAGGCTTATACGGTTGGGTGCCCCCGACTCCTCGGCCGCGCGGGTGAGCGAGTAAAGCAGGTCGGCCCCGTTGAGCTGGACGAAGTAATCGAGCTCGTCGAGGGTGAGCGTGAGGTAGGCGTCGTGCTTGTTCAGGTAGTCCACGACCATATCGAGAAGCTTCTCGGGACCCAACCCACGAGCGGGCCAACGGGGGTTGTAGTGATGCACGAGCTTTACCAGCACCGCGTAGGGCGTCTTGTCCTTGCGGCAATTGACGTGAAGGTAGCTGAGGTTTAGCCCCCGCCCCTTTGCCGTGGGCTCGAGCTCCTCGCCGAACCTCCGAGCGAGCGCGGTCTTCCCCACACCCACGCTGCCCGTGATGAGTACCCGCTGGCTTGCTCGGTTCTCGATGACCGACTTGAAAACTCGCGTAAGCTGACGGAACTCATCATCGCGGTGCACGAGGACACGTGGTACGTAGTCTGGCAAGAGCTTGCTCGCATCACGAAAAACCGATTTACGGCCGAGTTCCTCCTCAAAGATCTCCCCGAACATCCTGCCCCTTTTCAGATTTATCCCGCTTGTGACATTAAAGTGCTACCTAAGCTAGCAACCAGATGTAAGCAGCAACCACGACCGCTGCCGTAAGAAGTGAGAAGACCCGCGCAGCTAGGGACCAGCTCCAACCCCGCCTGTACCGCATGAAGGAGCCCGCCGCGATCGAGAGGACCACAGCGCCTGCACTCATCACGGCGAACGCTGCGAGAAGGAGGGGCAACTCTTCGTACGCCCAGCGCAGCTCCTCGAGGTCCTCCCCGGCGAGCCGTTTGACGAGCTCGACCCCGAATGAGGCCGTTTGTTCAAGCCTCGTCTTAGATATCGCGTCTAGGTTGTCGCCAAGTGTATGGATGGGCCAAAGAATCTCTCCGTGCTGCGGGTTGACCCAATAAACCCAAGTCCCGGGAATATCAACTTCCGTGAAGCTCGCGTAGTCGCTGCGCCCCCTGACGTCTGACGAGTGCCCCGATTTCGCGTATAAATCCAAGTTCTCCGCCAGCTCTTGAGCATAGGCATCGAGCCATTCGGTCGTGGCAACCTCCTGTGAGTCCCTGAGCCCCACGCGCAACCCGTCCCCAGGTCCAGGAGCTATTGAATCAAAAACGATTGTGACGACGATGTCGTTCTCAGCGTGTTCGAGCACGAATGCATCACTCCCCAACAGACCGAGTTCTTCGCTCCCAAAGGTTGTGAAAAGAATGGTGCGTGGGAGGTTCTCAGTTGAAAGCACTCGCGCGATTTCGAGTACGACCGCTACACCCGAAGCATCATCAACCGCGCCAGGGGTCAGAACGGAGTCGTGGTGGGCACCGACGACCATGATCTCATCGCTCTGCCCGGGCAGGAGCGCCACGACGTTATGAGATACAGCACTCTCAACCTTGACCCTAAACTGTAGCTCAACCTCAACGTTATCCTGTTCCAAAAGTTCGATCAGATGTTGTGCATCCCATCCTGAGATCCACAGTAACGGTGCATTTGGTGGATTTGACCATTGTGGCTCAAAGTAAGGAGGCCAATTGTCTAAATAAGTGAGCACGGCTAGCGGAGGCAAGTCGATAAGTGTTCTTGAAACATTTTTTCTTTCAACCAGGACCACGCGCTCACGCAGTTGTTCCAAGTTCTCCGGCTCCCCCGTCACGTGCACAAGTCGCCCAGTAACGGTATTGTCCGTAGAGGGGGAGTAAATTAGTGGCACGAAAGCTATGTCCATTTGTTCAGGAGAAATTATACGCAACCAATTTTCCTCGATCACGTATGAGCTCTCGATGGTAAAGTTCTCAATCCATGCTTCTAAGCCGTAGCTCCGAAACTCGTTCTCGATGTAGCTCGCGGCTATCGCTTCCGCCTCGGTGCCAGCAAAGCGTGGAGCGATGTTCACCAAGTTCTCAACATGCCCGTAAGCTCGGTCAGCTGAAACTTCTGCCCCCTGAGCCAAAGTTGGGCTACAGAAGATCGCAGCTAAAACAAACACCAACAAAATGCAACGTAAACTAAACCTCATTTGAGTTCCTTTCGGGCGGCGGAATATCTCTTTATAATCTGAAATAGCCTGATCTCTCCGACCATGATGTTATTTCGCTTCGTCACCGGGAGTCTTCTTATCCCGTGTTCCCTCATCTTAGTCAACGCATCCCCTATCGTATCCTTGGGACCACATTTGACGAGTCTTCTATGCATGATGCTCTCAGCGGTGCCCCAATGCAGTGCCCTTAGGTCTGGGAGTCCGAAAGCGTAGGGAGCCCTTCTAGGGGACAAAATACTTAAGACATCGTGCTCCGTTATCACACCAACGATTTTTTTGCTCTCTTTGCTCTCGGTGACCCACACGTGAGTCTTTTTTGATAAGATGTCTAGAACGCGGTCGACGTGCGCGTCTTTTTCAATGAGGGGCACGTCCCTCCTCTGCATGATATTTTCAACTTTGAGTTCGTAGAATTCAGGGCCCACTCTTTTTGGTTCCGCCATTCTTTCTCCCCCAACTAAAACTCTTGGTACACTATTAAACCTCTTTCTTGTTTTTGATCATCTTCAGGGCTTTCCATAGCGATGGCGGCGTGATGAGGGTGGTGATAATGACCATCACAAGGATGGCAGAGGCTATATCGGCACCTATGATGCCATGATCAAGCCCAAGTTTAATCAAGATCAATTCCACACCTGCTCTCGGCATCATGGCGATACCGACAGCAAAGGATTCCCTATCGCTGAACTTGGATGCCTTCGCGCCAAGACCGCACCCCACGACCTTCCCGATGATCGCTACAATTACTAATACTGCGGCGAATGTGCCAACGGTTGTAAATGCGCCAAAATCGAAGTTCATGCCTATCCATACGAAGAAAATTGGTATGAAAAATCCACCCCCGATCAGTGAGATGTGTTCCCTGAGTCCCCTAGCAAAATGAGTTTGACCAATGACCAGTCCTGCTATGAAAGCTCCTATAATCGCGGCCAGCCCGATTTCCGTAGTTATCAGGCCAAACGCCAGAACGGTGACCAGCCCTAACAATAAGAGGCTTTCTCGCCCAACCGTGATTTTTTCCGAGAGTTTCCTGAATAATTTGATTCCAGCGGTTAGGGAAATCAGGAAAAATAAGATAGTGAGGATGATGAGCAAGGATATTTCTCCAAGAGGTATTGCACCAGTAGCTACCACGGTGATGAAAATGCTCATCATCACCACACCGATCACGTCGTCGATGACTGCTGCCCCCATTATCAGAGTACCTAACCTAGTCCGCAACATCCTCAATTCAGTAAGGATAGATGCCTTTACTCCAACCGAGGTTGCCACCAAGCTTATGCCTACGAATGTCGCGATGAGGTGGGAAAATCCGAAATAAATTGCCGCGAGATATCCGAGGATAAACGGTAAGATTACGCCAGAAACGGCAACAATGCTCGATGCAACTTCTAGCCTTTTGAATTCTTCGAAGTTTAAGCCAAGACCTGTAGAAAAAATCAGGAGTAAAATTCCGATTTCAGCGATGCCGGATATGGGGCCTTCGGCAGCTGAGGGCCCCGTTGTCGATAAAATTATTAGATTCCCGAGGATTATCCCAAGAAGCAATTCTCCCAAAATTACGGGCTGTCTTAACCCCTTCGATAGAAGTCTGCCCAATCCCGCTGCAACGAGGATCACTAAGAGAGCCGGGACAAATGTCAGTTCCAGAGCCATAACGACGCCAAAGAGAACAACACGCGTTTATCTCTTATAAATCTAATTTTTAGATAGTTGGTGAAGTGTTTGATAATCGAAATTATCACGATAGGCGAGGTCGAGCGCCCGCTGCTGGAGGACCTGGCTCGCGAGCTCACGAAAGCCTACGCCCCGCTCGTCGAGAGTTGCCTCATCGGCGCCTCACTCCAAATGCCACCGGCCGCATACAACGCTCGACGCAACCAGTACGACGCAGACCTAATTCTGGAGCGGGTGCTGCACAGGATAACCGGTGAAAACCGAGTGCTCGCGTTGCTCACTACAGACCTCTACACCCGCTCACACAACCTCAATTTCATCTTCGGCCAAGCACAATGTCCGGGCAGGGTGGCGCTCGTCTCGCTTTGCCGCCTCGACCCAACTTTCTACGGGGCACCACCCGACCGCAAGCTTTTCCTCAAGCGCGCGACGAAGGAAGTTATCCACGAGCTCGGGCACACTTTCAGGCTCGGGCACTGCGCGAACCCGAGCTGCGTCATGTCGTTCTCAAATTCCATTCTCGATGCGGACAAGAAGAAACCTGCTTTCTGCAAGACCTGCCGGCGAAAACTGCACCGTCAGACCACTTTGGCCATACACGTCTGGCGATAGCCCGTTATCACCCGCATGTAGCCCCGAAACTCGCGATCGAGTTCGGTATCTCCAGTGTCGACTTTTAGTGTGGAGGTTGCCCTTAACTTGTGGGGGGTCACCAGCACCCAGACGTTCTCCTTGCCAACGCGTTTGGCGATGGCAGGGCTGAACTGCTGGTTGCCGCGCCCTAGGATAAAACCCTGCCCCCCAATAGGGCTCACGATTATCGTCATCGGTTTTTTCCCGAGCACCTCAAGGATATATTGTTCATTCGTATCACGCGCGAGTAACTTGTAATTCTCAATCAAATCCACACCAAGCAAGGTTGAGTCGTAGATGCCAAGCTCCTCCGCAACCGCTCGCGTGGTCGTGCCGGGGCCAAGTGCGTATGTACGCCCCTTCTCCATCGACTCGACCACCCAGCGTGCAATCGCTTTTTGGTCAGCGAGCTCGTAACCGGTGCTTCCCTCCTTGGTCGCCTGCATCATGACTGGTTCGTATGGCACCCGCACATAGCCCTTGAGCTTCGCTACGAGACGGTTCTCGCGGTAGGCTTCTTCATCGATGTCCATGACCTCTGCCTCTCGTAGCGGCAACTCCTCGCTCAAGAAACGTGCTACAACTTCACCTGCCGTTTGAGGTGTGTTGGCGAAAGCGGCGCTGTGCATCTTCACGCCGGTCGGGATGCCCAAAATCGGCACTTGAGTTCCTATCGCTTCGATCATATCACTCATCGTGCCATCGCCGCCAGCAAGGAGGATGAGGTCGACGCCCTGCTCTAACATTTCCTTGGCCGCGCGCTTTGTGTCCTCAGCGGTGGTTTTGCCTGAGGTTATGTGCCCAATCACCCGAGCTTCCAGACCCGCCTCGCTTGCCTCTGCTGCCCCCATCTCAGCTGGATAAGTTATCAGCTCGAACTTCACCCCAGCACGCTTTAAACTCCGCAGCGTTTCTACCGCCCTAGCTGGGGAAACCGGCTCAGCACTGAGTTCCAGAGCTTTCGCAATTATGTCCGCGCCATTCGTGCCTTTCAATCCGACTCGTCCGCCCATGCCTGCAATCGGGTTGACGATGAGACCGAGCTTTTTCATTTCTTCGCCGATTTACGATGTGTGCCCCAGCTCAAAATAGGTTCACGCGAGGCCTTGGCTTCGTCAAGTTTCCCTATCGCTGTTGCAGTCGGGGCTGAGCGTAACTTCTCTGGATTCGAGCGAGCCTCTTGGGCTATCGTATTGAGCACGTCAACAAAATGATCGAGCTCCTCACGGGGCTCTGTTTCCGTAGGCTCGATCATCAACGCTTCAGGCACAATGGGGGGGAAGTAGTAGGTTGGCGCGTGTATGCCGTGATCGAGCAGGCGCTTCGCAACATCACGCGCGGTTACGCCCGTCTCCAGCTTTAGGGACTCCGTGCTGAAGACGACCTCGTGCTTACATGGACCGCTCGCGTCGAACTTCAGCTCATAGCCCTTGACGCCGAGTAACTTGTGCATAATGTAGTTCGCGTTGAGTACCGCCGCCTCGGTCACCTCGTTCAATCCTTCGGCACCCATAAGCAGGAGGTAAGCATACGCCTTCACGAGCACGCCGAAGTTTCCGTAGAATCCCTTGATTTTGCCGATCGAGTGTGGACGATTGTAGTCGAAGTAGTAGCGTTTGCGTTTGCGGTCGTATTCAACCACGGGCACGGGGAGGAACTTCTCAAGTTCCTTCTGCACACCGATGGGCCCAGCCCCCGGGCCGCCCCCGCCGTGAGGGGTTGCGAAGGTCTTGTGTAGGTTGAAGTGAACGATGTCGAAGCCCATGTCACCCGGACGCGTCTTACCCAAGATACCGTTCAAGTTCGCGCCGTCGTAGAACAACAAGCCGCCGGCATCGTGAATCACTTCGGCGATGTCGATGATTTGATTCTCGAACAGCCCCAACGTGTTCGGGTTCGTCAGCATCAAAGCTGCGGTGCGTTCGGAGACTGCCGCCTTCAGAGCCTCGAGGTCGACGCGCCCACGAGCATTTGACGGCACGGTCACAACCTCATAACCGGCCATCGCCGCGCTCGCTGGATTCGTGCCGTGTGCAGAGTCAGGTACTATGACCCGATCACGTTTGCCGTCGCGCTCGGATTTGTGATAAGCACGCGTGAGCAACATCGCGATAAACTCGCCGTGTGCACCAGCAGAGGGTTGTAAGGAAATGCGCGCGACGCCTGCGATTTCCGCGAGGAAACGCTCCAGCCTGTACATTAACTCGAGCGCCCCCTGCACCGTCTCCTCAGCTTGATGGGGGTGAATGCAGCTCGCGGTTTCGAGTGCAGCAAGCTCCTCACATACCTTCGGGTTGTACTTCATCGTGCACGAGCCGAGCGGGTAGAAGCCAGAGTCAACGCCGTAGTTCATCTGCGAGAGGCGGGTGTAGTGCCGAACGACCTCCGGCTCCGAGAGCTCGGGCAGCTCTAGCTTCTCGCGCAGGAGCTCCTTGGGCACGTTTATACTCCCACGTGGTTTTCCGGGCAACGAGCTCCCAACGCGCCCCGGCTTGCTGAGCTCGAAAATTAACGGCTCAATCCATCGCGCTTGCTGATAGCTCATCGCCTCCCCCCTAAGAGCTCCTTTAGCGCGTTCGCCAAGCGGTCGATGTCCTCGCGTGAGTGCAGCTCGGTCGTGCAGAGCAAAGCTGTTTCCCCCAGCTCCGGAAACTCCGTGCGAAGTAGTTTGCCACCTTGGATGTTACGCTTCAGCAGCCCAGCATTGAGTTTTTGGATTGATATACGTGTGTCGGTGCAGTTCATCGTGAACTCGTTGAAGTGGGGGGCATCGAAGATCGGCGCCTTCAAACCTTTAACCGCGTTTAGTTTTTTCATCGCATAGCTTGCGTTGCTAGCGCAAAGTTCAGCGAGGTCGTTCAATCCTCGTGGGCCTAATGAAGCAAGGTAAATTGCCGCTGCCACCGCGCAGAGCGCCTCGTTCGTGCAAATGCTCGATGTTGCTCGTTCGCGGCGGATGTGTTGCTCCCGCGTCTGTAGGACCATGCAGTAGCCGCGCGTCCCGCCGTCGAGCGTGGTCGTCATCCCTATCAGCCTACCTGGTATTTGTCTCATGAGCTTCGTCTCACCGCGACATGCGAAGATCCCCAGCGATGGGCCCCCGAAGCTGACTGGGTTGCCGAGCGGCTGCCCCTCACCCACGACGATGTCGGCACCGTAGTCGCCGGGGGGCTTGAGCAGGCCGAGTGAGATTGGATTGACCCCCACCACGAAAAGCGCTCCAGCTTTATGCGCCGCGGCCGCTATCTCGTCAACCTGCGTCTCCAAAAAGCCCAAATAGCTCGGGTTCTCGATGTAAACACCCGCGACCGCTTGGCCAAGCTCTTTCCGAAGCTGGCCCAGGTCGAGCTGTCCCGTGGTGCGGTCGTAGCCAATTTTCACGGGCTCCAATCCCGGCCCGGAAGCGTAGTTTTGCAGGGTCGAAAATCGCTCGGGGCCGATGAGCTCCGGCACCAAGAACTTCTTCCGTCGGGTGACCCGTGCACACATCAGCGCCGCCTCGCCTAACGCGGTTGCCCAATCATACATCGAGGAGTTCGCGACCTCAAGCCCGACCAGCTCGGCGATCATACTTTGGTACTCGAACAACGCTTGGAGCATGCCCTGGCTTGCCTCGGGTTGATAAGGAGTGTAGGAGGTGAGAAACTCGGAACGCTGCACGAGCGAGCGGACGTGTGCGGGTACGTGGTGGGGCCAGACACCTCCCCCGAGGAAAGAGAGCATTTGGGTGAATGGTTTGTTTTTCGCGAGTATCGCTTGCACGTGGCGTTTGACCTCGAGCTCGGGCATCGCGGGGGGCAGTTTCAGCTCGCGCTTGAGGCGAATTTTGGGCGGGATGTCGGCGAAGAGCTCGTCGATGCTCGCGGCGCCAATCTCGCGCAGCATCTTTTCTCGAATCTCCCGCGTGTTCGGGATGTATGGGTGGCCCATCGCATCGACTCACTCGGGTTTCTTCAGAAATTCCACGTATGCCTTCGCGTCCATTAAATTTTTGAGCTCTGTTTCAAGCGCGCTCGGCTCAAGCACGCAGATCCAGCCTTCGTTGTAGGGGCTCGTGTTGATAAGCTCTGGGCGCTCCTGAAGCGCCGCGTTTGTCTCTTTTACTGCACCACTCAGCGGGCTATAAACGGCTGAAACGGCTTTGATCGACTCAACTGCCCCAAGCTCCATCTCCTTGGTTTTTGGCTCAGTTGCCTGCTTGACTTGCTTGCCGACCTCTGGTAGCTCAACGTAGACAACATCACCCAGCTTGCTCTGTGCGTAATCGGTTGCCCCCACGCGGGCTAGCTTTCCCTCGAGCTTGACCCACTCGTGCTCGCGGCTGTAGTAAAGACCCTCGGGCACGTCATAATTGCCTACTTTCACCATGTTCACCTCACCAGCTAAAACTCGCGCGCCAAAACTTAAAGGTTACAGTGGCTAGGCCGTGCCCAACTGGTTATGGATAGCTACGAAATCTTGAGATGATAGCCTCTTTGGATAGTTGTAGATCGGTCCTCTCGGCGATTCATTGTAAAACGGGCGGTTGCATCCTGGGCAGCCCGACGTGCGGAATGGCTCTCCTGATTTGACTGTTCTATCTAGGACATCTCGCTCAACCCCGAAATCCGCGACCCACCCGCTCTCGAAACGCATCCGCTCGGCCCTGCTCAGGTTGTTAACGATCAAAAATCTAGCGAGCTGAATCCTACGGTAGCTAGCAACATCCGGCTGAGGGTGGCTCGAGAGCGGGGTGCCTGCGATGGGGGTGAACGCGAACAACGCGACCGTGATGCCTCGATCGTGCAAAAGTTGAATCCCATCCACCATATCCTGCTCACCCTCGCCCAACCCGACCATGAGATGGGTCGAAACTCGATCGCCGAAGACGGCTCGAGCGTGTTCCAGCGCCCCGAGATGTGCCTGCCATGTGTAGCTGCCGCCCTTTATGCGCTCGAAGAGTTCGGGCGTCGCTGCATCAAGGGCAATGCTCACCCGCTCGGCCCCGGCTTCATCGAGGCGCTCGATATCTTGTCTGGTCAGCGGCTGGCAGGAGACGGAAATCGGAAGTGCGCAAGCGCTGCGCACGCACGTCACGAGCTCACAGAGATCATCGACGACGTTCAGGTAGTTGACAGCTTGGATACAAACGCGCTCAAATTTATTCGAATTCTCTTTCAACCTCGCGAGAACTTTTTTCAACTCGCAGCGGGGCCAGATGACGCGCGATAACATTCGCAGGTCGGCCGTGGCCTCTCGCGCTTGGGGGCAGAACTTGCAGTTTGCGCTGCAGCGACCTTCGTAGTAAGTCAGCAGGTGGGCGGTCGTCGGGGCTACCGCGAGTTGCCCCCGCCATAGACCCAGCAGGATGCCGGTACCAAAAGCGACCCTTACGTGCTCGACCAAGTTGATACCCCTGTCAGCTCACTCGGGACTGAACAGCATGCATCGAGCCTCAGCACCTGAAGCCCGAGCTTGCGCGCAGCTTCTATTGTCTGCTCGCTCGGAACCTCCATTCGATCGATGCCCGAACGCAAAGCTTGAAGCTCGAGTTCGACCCGCCCAGCGTCGCGCGGCCGCATACAGCCCAGCGCCAGCATCGCCTTCGGAAACTTGAGTCGGGCCTCTGCGATGAGTTCGCCGACCTCCGCTGGACTCGGCCCGGTAATGCGCTCAAACTCGGTTCCGAGCGTTGGCATGAGCACGAGCAAAACCAGCGCATGTGGGCTAATCTCAGCTGCGAACTCAAGCGCCGCTCGTTCGCCCTTGATCTCGCCCGCATGCAGGCCTATGCAAATATGGGGGGCGACGTGGGGAAGCGAGCGCTTGAGCACGTGGAGCGAGCGTCGGTAATCCTCAGCAGTTCGATCGATCCCGAGCACGAGCTTTATCGTCTCATCATCACCTATCAGGTCGAAGTCGGCCAAGTCGATGCCAGCGCGGCCCAGTTCGTGCGCGAGCCAGCCCGGCACTAGACCTGTGTGGGCGCTGATGAATAGCCCCGTCTCGCGCTTCACCCGCTCGATCGCGTCGAGGTAATTTTCAAATGGTAAATAGCCCTCGTCATTGTAGCCCCCGCTAAGTAGCACTCCACATGCGCCGTTCGAGGCCAGGTTTAAGCATGTCGTAAATAAGACATCGGGCGTAAGGCAAGGTAGCATGTGTCGTAGGTAGTGGCGATTGCAGTGCTTGCAGTTTAAAGCGCATTCATCGCCAGTAATCGAGAGTGTGGGAAACTTCGGGTGGGGGTAGCAAGCGTAAAATGTGGGATCGTGTTTAAGCTTCATCGAAAATGCGCGGCGTTGAAGTTCAGTAACCATCAACGTTTCCTCAACCATTCGTTTGACGCGTACTTGGGCTTGAGTTTCGCTGCCAGCTCCAGCTCCTCTCTCGCCAGTTCCCCCTCAACTAGTTTGGCACCAAGCGAGCGCTCGAACCCAGTCCGCATCGCGGCCCTGACCTCGTCAAAACTCGGCTTTCTACCCAACTCCCGCACCACTGTTGTTACTCGCTCGAAGACCGAGGCGATGAACTT
>DAOVGS010000011.1 GCA_030672285.1 Hadesarchaea archaeon
TCGGATCCGCTCCCCTAAGCGCTCGAGCCCGTAAAGTGGGTGGTCTGGGTCGACATCTGCCACGTCAACTATCACAGGCGTCGCCACAGCCGCGCCCGTCGATGCAGCGATGACTACTACTACCGTCAACGCCGCCACGCCTCTCTGGTCAAGTTTCCTCATCCTTTTACCACCTCCTTTTTGTTTTTCAATATTTTTCCAATTAACCGCTCCCTCTTTTGAGCATCCTCCAGCACCGTTCCCACACCCAGTACTGCTCCCAGTATCGTGCGGCCAACTTTTCCGCGGGGGTCATTTTTTTTGACTCCTTCGTGTGAAATTTTGGTTGAGGGGGTATTTACCAAGTCTCGAAAAACCGTCCAATTCCCGTCCAGCTCTGACTCCAGGGCCCGATTTGTAAGTAAAAGTCAACTATTTTCCCTCCTTATCGTTCAAATAGTCCCAATAATCCCGCTTTTTGATTTTAGACCTATTTACTTCGAAAGATTTATGTTGCTCAAAATGTTCAAAACTATGGTCGGTCGATGACAATTCGAGAAGCTTTCGGCATCGTGGCGTTGGTCGTGGTGCTCCAACTTTGCCTGGGCCTGCTTCTCTACGGACCGCTCAAGCCTGCGCCCGGCCTGGAGCTCTCCGCGATTGTGATTGCGATCGGGATGATGGCTGCGGTCGCCGGCGGGATCGCGACGGTGCTCGTCTTCCTCTTCAAACGCTACGCTGCCGAGCGCACCTTGCGGGTGGCGCTGATGACCCTCACCGATGATGAGCGCCACGTCTTTGAGGCGATCTTGCGCTCGGGCGGCGAGGCCCGCCAGGACAAGCTCAGGCGCGAGCTCGACATGTCGAAGTCCAAGCTAAGCGCCCTCGTAAACAACCTCGAGCGGAAGCACGCGATAACGAAGACGCGTTATTTCAAGACCAATATTTTGAAGGTGAGTGAGGAGTTTGCCGGACGCTAAGCCGCGCCGGACTTTGTCGAGGCGAAAGGTTACATGTGGGTGGGGTACTCGCACAAAAGGCTAGCCTGCCCCCGCACCATCACGCTGTAGGGGCTGCCCCAAGAGATGACAAATAAAATAGTCTAGCTCGAACTAAGCTTCTACAGATATCTCCCGTTTTAACTGTCCCAAAAAAGCGTCGAATTTTCGAATGGGGACCCTTCCACCCACAGCTTCCGCATGACCCCCTCCGCTGCTGCCACTTATCTTCGAGGTCGTTTTTGTGATTAGTATATTTAGATTCAGATTTGATTTTTTATCCTTTCGCATGCTAAAGCGCACGTAATTCCCCAATCGGTAACTCCCGATGCCAATCTCAGCGTTTGCTATTCTGAGCGCATAAAAAGCCGCTAGTCCTGTAGCCATAAAAGGCAAATCGGTTACAACTGCTATATTTTTGCCATTTTTTTTGCAATTTCTCCTCACGTAATTTTCTATCGTTCTTTCGCGCTCTGCCCCAAAACGGGCCTGCTCCACTAGATCGGGTATCTTGGACGGCCATAGCCCTTGAGCGAGCCCTTGAATTACCTCCCGCTTAAAGTGATGGTTCCTCCTGCCGGCCTCGATCGCCTGCTCCAACAGAAATTCCTCCAGATAAATCGACCTCCAGCCGTATTTCATAATCAATCTCTGCATTCTTCCCGTATGCTCTTGATAGTCCCCTATTGCCCCCAATGCTGCGATGTATTGCAAAGAGACGGGTGGTTTAAAAAAAGCTAGGGCTAACTCAGAACAGCTAACATTTACCTTATGCACAAATGTGTCGCAGGGTAGGATCCTTCGTGTTATCCCCAGGGGGAGGGGATGATGGTCGATGTAAATAATCTCATGGGACTTGCACGCTTCTTTAAACGCATTTCTCACTTTTGTTTTTTGGGCCCCGTTGAACCCCAAGTCCAAAACGATGACCTTATCCCAAGCTGGCAGTGCACGCAATCTTGACGCCAGTTCATATGCTTCTGCAAACTCAACGTATGCTCCAGGGTAGGCAATTTTAGCAATTGCAGCCGAGCAAACTCCATCTACATCCCTATGGGTGAGGATTCCAACCTCATCAGGCATCATGAATCACCCCAATTTTCACAAAAAGCAAGCCCCAAGATAAACAAAATAAAGAAGATATATCTCTTTTCGATTTTTCCTTTAATGTCGGCATTTCCAATCATCTTGAGCGCGGGGCCGGGCCGATCGGTTGGAGGTGAATCATCCTGCCCGAGGAGGATTCTCCGATTTTTTCTTAACGACACCGGCCCCGGTTCTATGTTAGATGTGTTGGCGGGGGTATTTAATCGAGGAAACAAAAAATTTCCTAAAGAAAAAACTCATCGGGGAAAAAATTCCCCCCCTCCTTAAATCCATCGTTGTTCCCTTTCCTAGTGGAGATAACAGTGAAGGAAAAAACCGATTGGAAAAAAGTTACTTATCCTCCTGCAATATGGTTTACAGAAGAACTACGCTCGCTCATGTTAAAGATCGATCAAGTTACGATTGGGTTGCTTATCCTTTCTTATGCATTTTTTATCAACATAATTATTTCGATATTTTTTGTCGGAAAAATTTTATTGTGGGGGGGATCTATTGCAATATTAACGATTGCGGTTTTTGTCTTTTTGCATTGGGAGCGTCCGCTGAGGGCCAAAATGGGATGGTGGAACACGGCTTTTACGAGGTTCTTACATTCTTTTAGATTTGAAATGTATCCTCCTAGAGGTGCTACTCCCCAAGAAAAAATTTTCCATCAGTTGCAAAATGTTTACTCTGAGGATTTAGGGGAATACATAAGCAAGTATCAAAAGGAGCGATTCTTCACGTTTAAAGATTTCTTGAATGTTAAGGTCAGTGGCAAAAAAACTGAACACATTTTTGATGTTTACATTAGCGATGAGATCTTAAAGAGGAAAGAAGGCAAATGGGCGAAAAAACTCAAATCAAAACTACGCAAGCATGGCAGTATATTTGTGAAACGATTTGACAAAAAAGAGCCCATAGGCAGAAAAGAACTGGCGAAATTGCGCGGCGAAACATCAGACGTAATAAATAGAACTAAAACTCGATTATGCGCAATAGTAGTTGTTTCAACCTCAGGTTTTACCGAGAGTGCTAAAAGATATGTTCAAAACAAGAGGAATTGGATAAAAAATCGCTCATTTAATCTTGTTCAAGAGAGGCCAGAGGGGTACCTCACCGTTTGGATATCTCCATAATAAAAAACCATCTGTCATTAGTCCCTTATCCAGTCCATCGCTTTTAATCCACGTACAATATCAGGACCCCGAGTTCCTTCAAGAAACTTTTCTATGCCGCGTTTAGTTACTTGAATTTTCCATTCCCTTAGGGTCGGGGAGTAATCGAAATATGGGCACTTGATAAACCCACTACTTCCCCACAACGGCAACCACTTACGCAGCATTGGCTTAGAGAATCCTGGGAGCTTCTTAGCAAGTTTACCTAGTGAAAGAGAAGGAAAATTTTTCTCAAGAATGCTTTCACTCTTAGAAGGTAACTTGCCCTCCATCATTACTGGGATAACGTACTCCTTAGGGAGTAGTACGTAGATGACAGCAAAGAATGCTGGAAGATCCTTGCCACCCTTGCTTATCTTATATTTATATCTCCACGCCAAGTCGACACCCCAATCTTAACTATGCAACAACTTTAAAAGGGGATTATAGGCCCCCTGTTAGGCTCGAAACAAATTAAAGCTCCATTTTAGGGGTTCAATTTAGGGGGACACGTTTTGGTTTTACAAAGCCTTGAATAGGTTGATTATCTTAGATAGATGGGGATAGATTTGAAGGGAATGCTCGAACGGATGCGCAGGCACTTCGACGCCCGGGGGGAACTCCGGGAGCGGGTGCTGGATGCATCGCGAGAGGTCATCAGGGCCTCCGCCCGGGCCATAGCCGCGACCCATCGGGGGGATCGATCGGGCGCCGACGAGCTCTTAACGAAGGCTCGCGACGCACTTGCAACCCTCACGGAGGCTGTGAAGGCCGAGCCCCACCTATCTGATTCCGGCATTATCCTTGCGGCTTACCAGGAATACGGTGAAGCCAAACTGGTTCAGGCACTGATCCGGGATGGAAAACTTTTGACCCCTGAGGAGCTTGGCGTCCCCTACAAACCCTACCTCGCTGCCCTCGCCGATGCCGCGGGCGAGCTCCGACGGCACACGCTTGACTCGATAAGGGCAGACGATGTAGAGCGGGCGGAGCAGGTGCTCAAGCTCATGGAGGAGATCTTCGAGCTGCTTATGGAGTTCGACTACCCGGATGCTATTTTGCCCGGGATGAAGCGGAGGCAGGATATGGTCCGGCGAGTGCTCGAGCGCACGCGGGATGACCTCACGATTGCCCTCAGGCAGCGAAAGCTTGAGCGTGCCCTTGAGCGGGCCGAGCGGGGGAGCGGCAAATGACGAAGTTCGACATCCGGAAGCTACGAGCGAGCGCGAAGAAGGATTACGAGCGGGCCTGGCTGGAGGGCGCAAAACTCATCGAGAAAAAAGGGGAACTCTTCTCGCTCAGGGCCAAGAGCAAACCCCACCCACTTTTTGACCTGTTCGAGAGGGTGAGGCATGTTCTGCTGAGGCTGGGGTTCACCGAGGTCGTTGTGCCGATGCTCGTGGACAAGAGGGAGGTATATTCCCAATACGGGGTGGAAGCGCCCGTAATCTTGGATAGGATCTTTTTCCTAGCTGGGCTCGAGCGTCCCGACATAGGCATCAGCCACAAAAAAATCCAGCAAATCAAAAAATTGGCGCCCAAGTTCAAAAATATCAAGAAACTCCAGGCGATTTTCAGGCGGTACAAGCAGGGCAAGATAGTGGCAGACGATTTGGTAGAAGTCATGATGCGCGAGCTTGGCCTGAAGGAAGAACAGGCAACGGGGATTCTCTCACTCTTCTCCGAGTTCAAGGAGCTGAAGCCAGTGCCCATGGACCTCACGCTTCGGTCACACACGACCGCGGGCTGGTTTGGGGTGCTCCGCGAGCTCCAACGCCGCGAGCCCCTGCCCCTCCAGCTCTTCTCGATTGGCCCCAAGTTCAGGCGCGAACAGCGTTTGGACGAGAGCCACCTCTACGAGTCTTGGACGGCCTCGATCGTGGTGATGGCTGAGAGGATAAGCGTGGAGGATGGAGAGCGATTGACGCGGGAGGTGCTCGCCAAGCTAGGGTTCGAGGATGTGAAGCTTACCCGCAAAAAGGCGACCTCGAAATATTACGCGCCTCAGACCGAGTCCGAGGTTTTCATCAAGCATCCTCGTACGAAGGAGTACCTCGAGGTTGGAGATGCCGGCTTCTACAGCCCGGTGGCGCTGAGCAACTACAATATCGCTTACCCCGTCTTCAACCTCGGCATAGGGCTCGAGCGCGTGCTGATGATTGAGACGGGTGAGGCGGACATACGTGCGCTCGTCTACCCTTACCTCTACAAACCAGCCGAGTTCTCGGACGCGCAACTGGCTAAAATGATTAAGCTCGAGCGCACGCCCGAGGGCGGGGCGGGGCGAGAGATCGCTGCGGCAATCGCGCGCGTGGCCGAGCAGCACGCGGAGGAGCCGAGCCCATGCGAGTTCAAGGCATTCGAAGGCAGGCTGTCGGGCAGGCGCGTGAGCGTCAGCGTGGTGGAGCCCGAGCGCGGCACCAAACTCATCGGGCCAGCTGGATTCAACACGATTTTCGTATACGATGGCAACTTTATCGGCGTGCCGCCCAAGGGCTGGGAGAAGGACAGGTTCCTGAACACCGTCCGTGAGTGGGGGATTTCGACGGGCATTCGGTACATGGATGCGTTCGCGGCCCTGGCGGCGCACGAGATCGAGCGAGCGGCGCGAAGGAGCGGACGAAAGGTGAAAGTCCGCGTGCGGGCGGTGAAGTTACTGAGCGATATCAACCTCGTCCTCGATAAGGCTGCACAGCGCTACATCACGGACAACAAGAAACGCATCGACGTCCGAGGACCTGTTTTCACCACAGTCATCGCGGAAATCAGATAACCCCCAAAGCTTCCTGGTGTTTTCCAGCCCCTCCTCCCAGTTTCGAGGGAGTTCTTGGGCCCCCAGCGCTCTGCAACCATCCACCCACTGTATTTCATTGACTTCAAGACATCAAGTTTAATCTTCACATTCTTCTTTTTCCTCTCTCCTGTTTTCTTATAACTAGTAAAATA
>DAOVGS010000060.1 GCA_030672285.1 Hadesarchaea archaeon
AATCGCTCGCTGGGCAGGTGCAGCGGGGGGCGCTACTAGCCGATGTCGCCTCGGTGAAGAGCGATGTCATCGAGGCCATGCAAACCATAGAAGCAAAAATCGAGCTCGTATCGCTCCACCCGCTCTTCGGCCCGGGTGCGACGAGCGTCAAGGGGAAGAATTTCGTGGCGGTGCCCGTGAAGCCCGGTAAACGCTACGCCGCGCTCAAGCGTCGCCTGCTCGAGCTTGGGGCGCGGGTCACTGAGATGGAAGCGGAGGACCACGACCATTTGATGGCGATAATTCAGTGTATGACTCACTTCGTGCTCCTGGCCTACCTCGACGCGCTCAAGTCGATGAAGGACGTTAAACGAGCGGAGAAGCTCCGTACCCCGATGTTCGCGACCTTACTCGATCTGACTAAAGCCGTGCTCGCGGGAAACCCTGAGCTCTACGGCGAGCTTCAGGTGCACAACCGATACGCGCGGGTCGTGCGGAGCTCGCTCCTTGAGGCCTGCCGCTCGCTGGACGTCGCATTCTCTGCGGGCAATGCAAAAAGCGTCAAGGCGATTTTTAAGGAGGCCCTAGCCCCATGGAAATCGGCTGAAGTCAAAAATGCCTACAAAAGAGTGTACGAACGATTTGAGGGTGATAAAACATGAAGGTGGGGGTCCTCGGGCCTAGGGGCACGTACGCCGAGCTGGCCGCGCGCTCCCAGTTCGGGGAGAAAATTGAGGTGGTGCCCTATCCCATGATCACGAATGTCGCTGAAGCCGTGGCGCGCGGCGACGTTCAGGTGGGCGTCATCCCTATCGAGAGCTTGCGGGAGGGTTCCGTGGGGGAGGCGCTCGATGCGCTCGCGTGGATCGATGTCAAAGTCCAAGCCGAAGTCGTCGTCCCGATCTCGCACTCCTTGCTCGGGGTGCTGGGAGCGAAGCTTGGGGAGATCACCCAAGTACTCTCCCATTCTCAAGCGCTGGCCCAGAGCCGCGAGTTCTTGCGAAAGAACCTACCAAAAGCGGAACTCACCGAGATGACGAGTACCGCCAAAGCCGCGGAGCAGGTTGGCAAGCGCAAGCAGCCCCACATGGCGGCGGTCGGGCCAAAGGCGCTCGCGGACATCTACGGGCTGAAGGTGCTTAGTGAGGATATCCAGTCGGGCGAGTTTAACATCACCCGCTTCTTCTGCCTCGCGAGGGAAGACAGCAAACCCACCGGCCGTGACAAGACTTCGATCATGTTTTACACCGCCCAAGACAGACCAGGTTTCCTCCACGAGATCCTGGGTGAGTTCGCAGTTCGTAACATAAACTTGACGAAGATTGAGTCCCGCCCGTCGAAGAAGGCGCTCGGCGATTATCTCTTCTTCATCGACTTCGAAGGACACCGCGAGGATCCGAATGCCAAGGAAGCACTCAACAGCGTGAAGCCGAAGACGGCGAAGCTCAAGGTGCTCGGCTCATACCCGAAGCGATACTAGGTGGCACGGATGACTGAAAATGACACTGCGAAGTTAATCAAACGCTCACTCAAGATAAATCTCCCAGTCGTAGAGCGCAAGCTCGTCGCATTCATCAAGCGAAAAATCAAGGAAGCGAGGGCCGAGGGTGCGGTGGTCGGGCTCAGCGGGGGAATGGACTCATCGGTGGTGGCCACCCTGTGCAAGAAGGCCTTGGGCAAAATCGATGTGTTAGGGGTCAGCATGCCCGAGGCGGGAGTCACGGATCCTCAAGATGTTGCCGACGCGCGCGATGTCTCGAACAGGTTAGGCATAAGATTTAGGGTGGTCGACATCACGCCGGCGGTATTAGGGATCCGCCAAAACCTATCCGATTTCAGGGCCGGGGCACGCATCCCGGCTGCCAACATCAAACCCCGAGTGCGAATGACGATTCTCTACTATTACGCAAATCTGCTCAACCGCCTCGTGGTTGGAAGCGGTAACCGAAGCGAGCTCCGCGCGGGCTATTTCACCAAGCATGGGGATGGCGCGGTCGACACCCTGCCGCTTGGCTGCCTTTACAAGACGCAGGTTAGACAGCTCGCCGCACACCTGAACGTGCCAAAACGGATAATCGAGAAGGCGCCATCGGCCGGTCTCTGGCGGGGACAGACCGACGAAGGGGAACTCGGCCTCACCTATGAAAAGCTCGACGTGATCTATGCCGGGCTCGACCTCGGTTTGGAGCCGAATTCAATAGCTAACGCTGCCGGCGTGAAGATCGAGGATGTAAATCGCTTCATCGGGCGAGAGCGGCAGATGGCCCACAAGCTCCGCATGCCCGAGATTCCCGAGCTTTAGGTGCTCAGACAGTAAACACCCCTGTTGACATTAAAAGGCGATTCCGATCCGTCGGAGTTCAGACGAATAACGTTTGGCTTCCGCTCGAAGGATATCTTTCACTCGTTTTTTATCAACTCGCCATGCTAATTTGAGTAGCACGCTGGCGTTTC
>DAOVGS010000054.1 GCA_030672285.1 Hadesarchaea archaeon
GTAAATGGTTCTGGATGGCCCCTTCATGCTGAGTGAGCCGAGATATGCAGAATAGCATCTGTACTCCCCTTTAGATAACCTGAGAATTTCGTGGAGGTAAACTTTCAGTTCGGCGCTTTCGTTCACACGGTTTTTCTCGTATGAACGATTCAAGATATTAAACACCTCAATGAGATTCGTTATTTTCTTTTCATCCACTGGCAGGCGACCGAGTGCTCCTTTGTCCATGTAACCCTCGTCGAGAATCTGATAAACATCCGAGGTCTCGCTTTCGGTTCCATCTGGGTTCGGCCCGTAGACGAGATGTACTTCTCCCCTTTTCAAAATCGCCTCGTACTCCCTTTCTAGCGCGTCTATCTCTGCCCCCTTTAACAGAAAAATTCCTCCTTCATCCATGTTTTCATCTTTTATTCTTTTTACCCCTTCTCTCTGGGCAACGACCACCTGATGATTTCGCTTACTTTGACACGTGGGGATTCGAGCTGATGTAAAACCTCAGCTTCCGCTCTAGGTCAGCACTCACCCCGATGCGGTGGGAACTCGCGACCTCGAAGCGCTCCACCTCACCCTCTACAATGACGAGCTCACTCCGTGCGCCGGTCAAATCGAGTCCATGATGCTCGTGCGTTATCCCCATCGCTCGAGTTAACTTTCCTGGCCCGGAGGTGAGCTCTCGCTCGTTCGAGACCCGTCTCCGCCTATGCATAAGCCCCACGCCAGCTACCGGCTCGAGCGCTCGAATCAGCACCGCCCCGGGAACCTCTTCGCGCTCGGTCGTCACGTTGAACAACCAGACCGCGTGCACCATATACACGAACGCTAGGCCCCCTCGCCCCCACATGAGCTCGTTGAGCCGTGTGCGCCTGCGCGAGGCTCGGGAAGCCGGGTCCCCCTTGCCGTAGTACGCTTCGACCTCGACAATCTTTCCACTCGTTGGGCTTTCGCTCGCGCGGTGAACGAGCACCTTGCCGAGCAGCTCCCTAGCGACCGTGGCGGTGTCGCGCTCGTAAAACGATAGAGGAAGAACCCCCATGTTATTACCTCAGCATCGCGGCGTACTCGCCTTCGAGAATGCCCAAGCTTCGTGCCACTGGGTGGCATTTAGCCATCAGGAGATAGAAAACCCTCCCGCGCTCCGGTAGCTCCGAGAGCGTTTCATAGTGGCCCATCCCCTTTGCGACTATCAAATCGGCCCGGTCGAACTTGGCCCTGAATTTTGGGGAGCATTTGCACAAATTTATTCCAACGGTTGCCGCACCCGTTGTAATCACTCTACCAACCTCTGTTTGAATTCCTGACCGCCCCAAGTCCTCTAAGGTAATGTCGTTTTGGATTGGGGCACCTTTAACCACATAGAACACGTCGGCGAAATCTCGCAGCTTTTCTAACAACGGGAGATCGAAGTAACACTCCCCAGCGTTATCTGCGAGGTAGAGGATGTGCCCAGCGTGCTTAAGCCGTTCCTTAAGCTTGTCGATATCATCGATCGCGAACTTCGGTCTTCGCTGCGCGTCCTTCCGCACTTCTTCGAAGTCGCGGAAGAAGTCAAACGTGTTGCCTATTACGGCATATTCGATACGTGAGCGGAGATCATCGCCGTAACTTTGCCTCACTCGCTCGCTCAATTCCTTTGCCATTTCCATCTCGCGCTTTTTCACTTCCTGGTAGGGATCGACCGACTTTGTTAGTTCTTTTATCTTCGCGTGCATTTCATCTGAGATGGAGGTTGGAACGACATCGGCGGAGAAATTTCGCTCGAGGATTTTCAGGGCCTCACCTAACACTACCGTCCTCAGCTCCGGGTCGGTGGTTGCCAGCTCAACCGCTTGAGTGGCTAAACGCTTGAGGCAGGGAAAACATCGTGTGTCGGCTTTCATGCTTATCCCCAATATGAGTGTGACTCTCTATCCAAATGACATTATAACAACGATTAAAAAGTCGTCTGCCCTAGCTAGGGTTGGAGGTTAAAATATTGAAGCTTGACCCGAGAGTTCGCGAAAAGTACCCCGACTTCATCGTGGGTTACATCCTCGTGAGCGGCGTGACCATCGAGCCGACCGTCGAGGGGCTGGTCGAGCGGAAGCGCGAGGTGTTCAGCGACCTCAAGGCGCGCTATGGGGCCCTGAACGTGCTCGACCTAGCCGAGGCGAAGGCATACCGCGCTTTCTTCAAGGCGATGGGAGCGGACCCTTCGAGCTACCGCCCCGCGCCGGAATATCTGCTTCGCCGGGCGCTCGACGATCGATTTCCCGCCATCAACAACTTGGTTGACGTCTGCCTGCTCACGACGGTCGAGCACTGGGTGGCAGCAGGGGTTTACGACGCCGAGAAGATCAAGGGAGACACCCTGACCACGCTGGCGGTCGAGACCAAGCCATTCGAGCTGACCGACGGGCGAAAGCTCAGCCCGAAGCCCGACGAGATCATCCTGCGCGACGACCAGAAGCTGTTGGCCGCTTACACCCTCGGAGACGCAAAGGGGACGATGGTATCCCAGAAGACCTCGAACGCCCTAATCGTGCTCTGGAACGCCCCCGGCATCGGGCGCGAGCAGGTGGAGGCCGCTGTCAACGCGCTTGCCACCTACACCCGAAAATACTGCGGCGGGCACATGGAGCGGAGCGAAATCCTTTAGGTCGACGGGATGCACCCGCTGACTTGGCTCGGCATTGCCCTGATCCTCGTGGGTGCTGCCCTCGTGTTGCTCCTCGCCTCTCCTGCTCGCCCTCTCGGCTATCCCGCCCATCGCCTACTTCCTGATGAGGTAGAGCGAACGCGGTGAACTACCCCGCCCTAAAGGGCGGGGCTTCCTGCTTCGACGACCGAGCTCGCCCTCGCGGGTAGAGGCCCAATCTCCACAGGCGCGAATTCGGCTGGTTCCCAACCTATTTTATTTAGTCCATCTTGAAGGATGTTTCGTGCGGCGTTCAGGTCTCGGTCAAGCTCCAATCCACAGTTCGGACATTTGTGTACCCTTACCCAAAGTGGTTTCTCGACTATCTCACCGCACCTCGAACACCTATCCGTCGTCCCTCTCGGCTCAACCTTCACAACCCACCTGCCAGCTCGCTCGGCCTTGTAGGTGAGCATATGAAGGAAGGTGGCCCAAGC
Source organism: Hadesarchaea archaeon (assembly GCA_030672285.1). Classification (GTDB taxonomy): domain Archaea; phylum Hadarchaeota; class Hadarchaeia; order Hadarchaeales; family Hadarchaeaceae; genus DG-33. The sequence continues at coordinate 3,112 of DAOVGS010000054.1, forward strand.
TGCGTCCGCACGATTTTTTCCGTTGTGGGCCATCTCAATTAGCTCTTTCACACCCAAATCTTCAACAGCAATGAAGTCGTGACCGTTGACGTAGTGCCGACTGAGCTTGTGGAGAAAATCGAGGCGCTGATTACGGATTCGCTCGTGAACAAGCGCCAGCTTGAAACGTTGCTTCGCCCTGTTCTTCGAGCCGCGCTTCTTCCTCGAAAGCCTGCGCTGCTCCCGCTTTAGCCTCCACTCGGATTTGGTGACGTTGTGTTGATGCTCGGCAAAGTTGCCGTTGGTGTCGGCGATATAGTGCGTGATGCCCAAATCGATGCCGATGGGCGTGGAGACTTTCCTGACTTTCGGCGCTTCCTCGACCTCCACGCTGAAGCAGACAAACCACTTCCCCGAACGTTCGCGCTTGATATGAACCTGCTTGACCTCACCATCCAGCTCACGGTGCAGCACTATTGGAATTTCACCTATCTTTGACAGCCAAAGCTCCCTGCGCTTCCCGTTACCTTCAACGATCTTGAAGCCCGACTGGTTGTAGGTGAACGACTTGAACCAGCCGCGCCCCTTGAAGCGGAGTCTGCCGACTTTCCTGCCGTTTCGCTTCAGCTCGGCGAGGGCACGGAGGTTCGAGTAGAGCTGGTGGAGAACCATCTGCAAGACTTTCGAGTGAACCTGTTTTAGATGAGGGCGCTCTCGCTTCAGCCCTGGTAGCGTCGCCTGAAGCTTGCGCCGACTGAGCGTCCTGCCTTTCTCCTTCTGGTTCAGTCGCTCCAAGAAATGATTGTAGAGCCACCTGCACGAGTCGAGTGTGGCAAGCAACTTCTGCTCCCGCGCCCGCGACGGGTAGAGCCTATATCGGTAGGTCAGTTGCATCAATATTTACTATTATCCAAATCACCCATACTTTGTGGGGAGAGGTCACCGAAAGTATTCGGCGGCTTTTATCCCCTCCCTGAAGGAAGGGGACTTCCGCCGCTAAAGTTAAAATTTAATGTCAAAGCCCCTCGTGATAAGGGGGTATGACATGGTCTCGACGCGGCTTGCGCTTCGCCGGCGGCGGGCTGAGCGGCAAGCGCTCCTCCTGAGCTCTAGGGATGGCTGGGCGCTTGGGGGGGAATCCTTCACCCATTTTACGAACCCTGCCTTCACCCTCTCATTTCAAAACGGCGCTGCGACCTTAGAATCGCGCACGCGTAAGCTGAGGCTGAAGGGGAATCCGCTCGCCCTCTTGGAAAATTTCCTTAACCAGGGCTACCTCGCGGTCGGGTACCTCGGCTACGAATTCTTCAGATTCATCGAACAAGACTTCACGCCAGACCCGCGCAAGGATGGAATCAAACTCCCAGATGCTTGCTTCCTGTTTTTTGAGAGCGACCCCGCACGGGGGAAAATCGATGAGTGGCGGGATGAGCTAGAAGAGGCGATCGACCCGGTTGGAAACCCCGACCCGCACTCAAACATGACGAAAACGAGCTTCATGCGCATGGTGAATCGGGCGCGTGAGTACATCGCGGGGGGCGACGTCTATCAGGTCAACCTCTCGCAGCGCTTCGAGGTCCCCTTCGAAATCCCGCCAGCTCACTTCCTCGCCAAACTTTACGAGGCGCAACCCGTGCCCTTCGCCTGCTGCCTCGACTTCGGGAAATTCCAGCTCCTCAGCGGTTCCATGGAGCTCTTCCTGCGAAAGGTTGGGCAGCGGCTGGTGACGAGGCCGATCAAGGGCACGCGCGCGCGGGGGCAGGACGGGCGCGAGGACGAAGCCCTACGGGAGGAGCTGCTGGCGAGCGAGAAGGAGCGGGCGGAAAATCTCATGATAGTCGACCTCATGCGGAACGACCTCGGACGGGTCTGCGAGTACGGCAGCGTGCGGGTGAACCGGCTCTTCGAGGTCGAGCCGTACACCACGCTCTACCAGATGGTGTCGGAGGTCGAAGGTACCCTGCGCGAGGGGGTCACGATGGGTGAAATCATTCACGCCACTTTCCCACCCGGATCGGTCACCGGGGCGCCGAAGCGGCGGGCGATGGAAATCATCGATGAGCTCGAGCCACATCTGCGGGGCCCGTACTGCGGCGCGATAGGCATTTTCGAGCCCAGTGGCGATTTCACGCTGAGCGTCGCAATTCGGGTTCTCGTCGCCTCGCGGGGCAAAGGTACCTTTTGGGTGGGCGGCGGGATTATGTGGGACTCGGTGCCCGAGCGGGAGTACGAGGAGACATTGATAAAGGCTGGCGCTACGGTAAGGGCATTGCGCGGGGGGATAGGATGAATGAATTTTTGTTCTTGGATGGAAAGCCTCTCGAGCAAAAACTCCCGCTGCGCTCGCTGTTCTTCGGCGAGGGACTTTTCGAGACTTTTAGGTGGAAGGGTTCGCCGCCCGTCTTCCTGCGAAAGCATCTCGAGCGGATGAAGCAGGGCTCCGGGCTCCTTAGCATACCCTTCCCGGGTGAGGAAAAAATCAAAAATGCCGTGGAGGAAGCGGTGAACAAATCCGGCGTGAAGGATGCCTACGTAAAACTCTGCCTTCTCTCCTCTGGCTCCCTGAAATTCCACGAGAGGGCGGACGAGGGACAGGTGTTAGTTGTGGTCAGGGAGTATGAGCCGCCGAAGGAACACATGAGGGCCCATGTCGCCCCGTTCAAGCGGGCTTCATCTTCGCCCCTGCTCCGCGCCAAATCGCTGAACTACCTCGAGAACGTGCTCGCCCGGAGGGAGGCCGAGCGCATGGGCTATGACGAGGCGCTGTTCCTCAACGAGCGCGGAGAGGTGGCCGAGGGGAGCTCGACGAATGTCTTTTGGGTGAGGGGAGGTATTCTCCACACCCCAGCTCCGGAGTGCGGGCTCTTGCCGGGCATCACTCGCGAGGCACTCATCTCGCTTGCCCCTGAGCTGGACCTCGAGGTGAAGGAAGGAAAATTCAACCTAGATGAAGTCCTCGTCTCCCAGGGCGCGTTTTTCACAAACTCCTTGGTCGGGATAACCGCAATCATAGAGGTAGACAAAGCAGGGGTAATCGTGGACGAGAAGCTCTTCAGCAGGCTTAGGCGTTCCCTCTTCCAGAAACTTGGGTGGGTTCCTTAACTTTTCTCCTTCAGCTTCAAAATTGCCTCCGCGATGTCGCCACCTGTTTCCTTGAGTACTTGCATCGCGGCCTCTCGCTCGACCCCCGCCTGCTCCATCACCAGCTTGACATCGGCTTCGCTCGGCTCGAACTCCGGCTTCCGCTCGAACTCCTGCCCGCTCACCTGATAGCTCCGCTGCCCTGCCATCTCGGTGCGCGTCACCTGCGCGTTCGGGATCACAATATCTTTATCGACGAGCTTAATCACGACCTCTCGCACGCCCTCGAGCTCCTCCATCTTGACTCCCATCTGCCGCATCGCCCGCTCCATCTGTCGCCGATCTATCCGCTTGGGGAACATTCACTCGCCTCCGAAACCTCGCCTGACAACTACTGCTTTTCCGATTTTAAACGCTATCATTTCCTCACCTGCCAATAAGGCTTTGCCGCTCGCTAACAGGCGGTCGCGCGAGTCCACGACGAGCACCTCCTCGGCCGGCCTTATCTCCGGGTCGGCGCCCACGACGTGCTTCGCGAACACCGTCTTACCCCGCGCCACAAATGGTGCCGCATCGTCGCTCACCACCACGCGCAGGCGGGTGGGCTTGAGTGCGGCGTGCACGAATTCTGCCCCTTTCCGGTTGAGCACGATGAAACCATCGGAAGCACGGATCGAGCACAGGATCTCGTCCCCTAGCCAGACTTGGCGTATGCGTCCACGTGTCTTCACGATGCGGACACCGTCAGGGAAGAGCGCCCGCCCGACGCCTCGGTCGAAGAGGTAATCCGCCACGGCCCGGAGCTTTGAAAGCTCCTTGAACGTCGACTCCTGCAGACAACCACCATACTAAGTATCCCGGCGCCAAAAATCTCATTCCCTGTAACGACTAACGTCAAACGTTTGATATCTGGCACCTGTTCACGTGATAAACGTTTGACATCCTTGACAAACGTTTGACATGATTTTTGAAACGGGATTTCGAAACTTGCCAAAAATTAGCCCGTGCTTGACCCAATTCGAGCATCCACGACAACGTGGTCGACGCCCGGGGCATAACGCTTCACCACACGCTTGCCAACGATTTCAACCTCCCGCCCAGCTGCCGCCTGCAAGATCCGTTTGACCGGGCGCTCGAATCGTAGACCCGAGGGGACGCTCTCGTGGTAGTGGATGACGCCCCCGCTAGGCTTGAGCACCTCGAGCGCTAACGGCAGATACCGGTGCGTCACGTGCAGGATGCCGAGCACCACCCGATCCGCAACACCCCGAGGAGCGACCGTCGAGCAATCACCCAGCAATGGTCTCACGATGTGTCCGACCCGGTTCAACCTGATGTTTTCGCGCAGGTAACCGTAAGCGACGGGGTTCAGTTCGATCGCGCAAACCCGGCTCGGCCTCGCGTGTCTCGCGATGGGGATGCTGAACTGCCCAACGCCAGCAAACAAATCGACGATGACCTCACCGGGCCCCACGAGCTTCGGCAATCTCGCGCGCTCGTAGAGGTTTCCCGGCGAGAACATCACCCGCGCGACGTCGAGCTTGAACAGACAGCCCCCCTCACGATGAGTGGTCTCCGTCGACGGGCCGCCTGCGATGACCCTTATCCTCGGTCTGCGGAGCCTCCCAGCGATTCCACCCTCTCGGAGCGCGACCGTACGGACATCTTTAAGTTCGAGCAACGCTTGCGCGACCTCCGGTGCCCTATGCATCAGCTCGGGCGGCAGGGAAACGCTCACGATGTCCCCCACCCGGTCAAAACCCGCGGGTAAAAGCCCAAGTTCCTCGCTCGTCAACCTATCCCCGAGGGCTGCGCGCAGGTATCGCATGGGGAGCCACTTTTCAACGTTTGGCCCGCTTTCGTTTGACCCCTGGCTTGACCGCGCCGACCACTTCCAAAAACTTCCGTCCAACCTTGCGGTCGATCTCTGCCTTGAGGTCCCTTTTTTTCGAGATCCTGCCGAAAGCCTTGAGCGAAATCGTCGCTCCCGCCATCCGCGCGTGCCCGCCAGCCGAGCCAATCGGGATGAATGCCTCCTTGAGCGCTTGCCCCAAGTGCAGTGCCACATCGTTCGTTCGAGCCGAGGCGTAAACGACATTACCGCAGATTCCGTAGACGAACGCGGTCATCACTCCCTCGCGCTTCAGCAGGAAGTCCGCGGTCTGGGCGATTAGGTCGTGATCCTTGACCTCGCCCACGTTGGTTATCAGGTATCCTCCCTTGAGCTTGCTCCCCTTGATGGCCCGCGCGAGCACGTTGAGAGCCTCGGGGGAAACCGCGGGGGACTGGAGCCTCCCGATCAGGTCGAGGTCGGCCAGCTCCATGAGGTGCTCGAATGCGTCGAAGTCGGTGGGAGTTGCCCCCCGCGTGAGGTTCATGGTGTCGGTGAGGATCCCGATCACGAGCGCGGCTGCAGTTGCCCTATCGACCTCGACCGCGGCGAACCTGAGGTAATTCGTCAGGAGCGTCGATGTGGACCCGATGACCGTGATGTCCTGGTACCTCGCCCCCACCTCGCTCGCGGGCACGAGGTGGTGGTCAATCACGATCGTGGGCAGAATGTTCTTGGGGAGGGCGCAGTTCGCGTGGGTCGCGACATCGACGAGCGCGAAAGCTGTATATCCGGTGAAATTGACTTCCTCTGCCCGCAGGAGGTTCAGCTCGAGCAAGTTCACGAGGGCTCGGTTTTGCGGGAGCCCGATGCTACCATCGTAGATGATATCGGCGTCGATCCCGAACGCCTTCGCATAGCGCTTCAGCGCCACACCGCTCGCGATCCCGTCTGGGTCGGGGTTCGTCTGGAGCATGATCGCCATTCGCCCCCCGCTGAGCTCCTGGAGCAGCGCGCGCAGGCGCTTCTCCTTAGCCATCCCCTTCAGCTCCTCAAACCTACTGAGGGCGAAGTTCGCGAGGATCTGGGATGATGGTAGAGCATCGCTGGCGCCGAGTCGCTTCGCCTCCGCCGTCTCCGCCTCGTCCAGAACTCGAGTGACCACCACGGGGTCTATCTTCAGCTCCGTCTTCAAGCGGTTGATCGTCCCCAGCGCCCGCTCGGTGGCGCGGAAATCCGGAACCATGAGGAGTACGACCTCCGCTCGCGAGATTCCGGCGTCTTTGAGCACCTTGGGGAGGCAAAAGTCGCCCACGAGAGCGCTAAAGCCCATCTCCTTGAGCTGTTCGGTTTTTTTAACGTCCCTATCGACCACCACCAGCTCCACGCCGCGCTCCTTGAGCCTGCCCGCCACCGAAAACCCGACATCACCGCAGCCGAGCACGAGATACACTTGCTCACCGCGCATACTTATTGGGTTCATGTATATATTGGCTCACGGTGAACCGGGTGAAAAAATTCGTGGTGGCCGAACTCTCCGTGGTGCCCGTAGGTACATCGAGCACTGGGCTGAGCGATTACGTCGCGGCCGCCCTGCGCGAGGTCAAGCGGGCTGGGGTGAAGTACCAACTCTGCCCCACGAGCACGGTCTTCGAGGCCGAGCTGGAGACCGCGCTGGAGGTCGCGAAAGCCGCCCATCGAGCCGTCATAGGGGCGGGTGCCAAGCGTGTGATCACGACGCTCCGCATAGATGAGCGTTTGGACCAGCCCAGAACGATAGAGGAGCGCGTCGAGCGGGTGGCGACCAAGGCCAAGTAAACGGAAGAGAACCTCACTGGCCGAGCTCAATCTACTCTATCTCGTGGGGACCTAGTCCCTGAACTATTTTTTGTGCAGAAAACCAATTTTTGAGCAAAGCCCCCTCGAGCCCTCGAGCGATACCTTTATAAGGCAGTTTTACCCCTAAAAATTCAATTCAGTTGGTGATGCTCATGGAATTTTGCCCAAAGTGTGGCAGCATGCTTATCCCTAAGAAGGTCGGGCGTTCGAAGCGACTGGCCTGCCCGCGCTGCGGCTATAAAAGCAAGATAAAGAAGCGCGCGGCCTACAGAATCAGCGAGAAGGGGAAAGAGGCAAAAGAGGTTCCCGTCATCGTCGAGGCGAAAAAAAAGAAAAAGCCCACCGAACGGGAGTACGAGCTGGAGTCCCCGGAGTACTACGAGGAGATTTCCGAGGGAGAATAGCTAGATCTTTACCGCTGCCCCCTCAAGCGTACGACCACATGCGCACGAGCGTTTTTCTGGTACCCTCGGGATCGCCCTGAACAGCAACTTTTGAACTCGGCCGATGTTCTTCCTCATCAGCTCGGCAACCTCCGCGTGGGTGAGCTTCACCTTCGAGATGCCGGCCGCGAAGTTCGTCACGACCGCAACCGCCGCGTAGCAGATCTCAAGCTCCCGGGCCAGCACGCACTCGGGCACGTTCGTCATTCCCACTAGGTCGCAGCCCAAGCGACGCAACGCTTTGATCTCAGCGGCCGTTTCGAAGCGCGGGCCCTCGGTGCACCCATAGGTCGCGCGGAGATGAAGCTTGGACTTGAGACCTTTGGCTGTCTTACGTAAGGTATCTCGCAGCTCAGGGCAGTAGGGCTCCGCAACGTCGACATGCACGACGCCTCCCTTGCCTCCCTCGTAAAAAGTCTGGGGGCGCCGTTTTGTGAAGTCGATGAACTGGTAGAGGAGCGCGAGTTCACCTGGCCGCATTCGTGGGTTGAGCGAGCCACAAGCAGTCGTCGCGAACACCCGCTTCACTCCCAACTCATGGAGCGCCCAGAGGTTCGCACGATAGTTGATGAGGTGGGGCGGCGCGGTGTGCCCCTTGCCGTGGCGGGGTAAAAATGCGACTCGGCGCCCGCCCAGCCTGCCGATGACGATCTCGGGTGAGTTGCCGTATGGGGTGCTCACGACGGTGGTGCTCGCTCCCTCGAGGGCGCCTATCGAGTAAACGCCGGAGCCGCCGATTATCGCGATCTCCGCCCTCATTTTCCGAACCTTCGCTCTCGCCCCTGGTAGGTGCGGATAGCGCGCAGGAATTCAATCTTGTTGAACTCAGGCCAGTTCGCCTCGCAGAAGTAGAGCTCGCTGTAAGCTGACTGCCAGATCAGGAAACCGCTCAGCCGCTCCTCCCCGCTGGTGCGGATGATCAGGTCAGGGTCGGGCAGGCCGGCGGTGTAGAGGTGGCTATTTATGACGCTTTCGTCGACGTCGCTCGGCTTGAGCTCGCCCCGTTCGATGCGCTCGCATATTCGCCGGACCGCCTCGGCGAGCTCGGCCCTGCCGCCGTAGCCAACAGCGACGTTTATGGTGTATCCATCGTAGCCCTGGGTTGCCCCCTGCGCTTCCTCGATCGCTTCCCTCACCTGCTCGGGTAAGCAACTCAGGTCGCCTATCGCACGAACGCGTATTTTGTACTTATGAATGCGCTCGTCCTTCACCATTTTTTTGAACTTCTCGACAAACAGGTCCATGAGCACTTTTACCTCTTCGCTGGAGCGGTTGAAGTTCTCGATTGAAAAGGCGTAAATCGTGACGTGCTTGATGCCGATTTCCTGACACCACCCCAGCACCTCCTCGAGCTTATTCGCCCCCAGCGCGTGACCCTGCAGCTTATCCAGCCCCTCCTTCTGCGCGAAGCGGCGGTTGCCGTCTAAAATTATCGCCACGTGCCGCGGGATGTGCCCTCGCCGCGTCACCTCCTCCAACAGCTGCTGCTCGTAGTACTTCGCCGCCATGGCCCGCAGCTTAGCTACGCCTGGCAATTTCACTATTGGAAGCTTTTCGATGACCACGTGACCCCAAAACAACTCCTCTATATTGCTTTAAACTTTTAGGGCCAAGCCCGGTGAAATAAATAGAAATACTGAAAATGATGATGTGTATGCGGCGCCCGTGCGAGCTGGGAAGCCTACGATGAAATCCAAAATTCCCTAGTTTTACCAAATCTTCGTAGAAAGCGCCGAAAAACTCGGAAACGAAAAATTTTTAACCATTAAGAAGAAAATAAAACCGCTTTTGGAGGCTGACGGGGAGGGGGGGTGAATAACCCTCCCAAGGTAGAAAATGTGGCATACGTAAGCAAGATCGAGCTCCGGGGCTTCAAGTCGTTTGGAAATTCTAAGGTGAGCATTCCCCTCTCGAGGGGTTTGACAGCCATCGTCGGGCCAAATGGTTCGGGCAAGAGCAACGTCGTCGATGCACTTTGCTTCGTGCTGGGCAGGATGAGCGCGAAGCTCATGCGCGCCGAGCGATTCTCTGACCTCCTCTTTAACGGAGGCAACGGCCAGCGCCCAGCCCCATTCGCCGAGGTTTCGCTTCATTTCAATAATGAGGACAGCGCGCTGCATATCAACTCGACGACGGTGACGATATCTCGAAGGGTGGACCGGAGCGGCAAATGCGTGTATCGGATAAACAAGAAACGCGCCTCGCGTCAGGAAATCGTCGACCTGCTCTCGAAGAGCATGTCCAGCCCCGGAGGCTACAACTTCATCATGCAGGGGGATGTCGACCGCTTCATAAAGATCGACCCGTTCGACCGCCGTATAATCATCGATGACTTAGCGGGGGTCGCTGAGTACGATGAAAAGAAGCAGCGATCGCTCTCGGAACTCCAGCGCGTCGAAACTAACCTCAACTCGATGGGCGCCGTCCTAGGCGAGATCTCGACGCAGATGGAAAAACTCCGATCTGAACGGGAGGACGCCATTCGTTACAGGGAGCTGAAGCAAGAGCTCGGGCATATTCAAGCCGCGCTCCTCAGCGTTCGACGTGCCGCCTGCCGGAGAAAACTTTCTCAACTACAACAGAGGATAAAAATGAAGGAGGCGACATTACAAGAGCTGCGCGGCAAACGTCGAGAAATTTTGGAGGAAGCTGGGAGCTACGATCGAAAAATCGGGCCCCTGGAGGAAATTATAGAGGGGAAACAAAATACAGGTGCATTTGCAGAAGCGGTAAAAATACGTGAACGCCTCAAATTATTCAACAAAATGCTCAACTCGACAGCTGGGGAGTACTCGAAAATAGAGGGTGAGATTGCCGACCTCAGCGCCCAGATCAAAAAAATTGAGCCTCACGATGAGCGGGATGTCCTATCTGAAAAAATAGCCTCGCTTTCCTTGAGGTTCGAAGACCTTCACGCGAGATTTAACGCGCTGACTCAAACCCTCGGTCCAAGCAGCTCGCGTGCGGAAACTGAAAAAATGATTCAAGAGCTCCGCGAGGTTCTGGGTGACCTACGTTCCGTTTTGGACGACTTTTCTAAACATCTCGCGCAGGCCTCGGAGCTTCTCAAGGGTGTGCCATCGCTCGAGAAGCCAAACGAGTTCGAGGCGAGGGCCCAACTTCAGCACCATCTCATAAGCTTGGAAGCTGTGCACTCCCAGCTGGAGCATAGGTTAAAACAGCTACAACAACAGGTTCAGGAAACCCAGGCCGAGCTCGGTAAGGCCACCACGCTGGAAGAGGAAGAGCGATCCTCGATCAGGGGCCTTCGCGAGGAGAGGGAAAAACTTCGACGCAGAGCTGGAAGCCTCAAGGGGAAAGCGGGCCGCCTAGATGATGTGATAGGGCGACTCAGCGATGAACTGCAGGCGTACAGGGTCGAGGAGGCCTCGCTGCGACCTCAACTCGAAAACATCGAGGGGGAGCTAACGCAAGTCAAGGTGGGGGCTGAAATCTCTCGCGATATCGACCAAGCTAAGCTCGAACGAAGAGTTGAGGCATTGGAGGCGGAAGTCGGAGCACTGGGGGCAGTGAACTTTCGGGCCATTCAAGATTTCAGAAATGCCGAACGCCGCTACAACTCCGAAAAATTGAAGCACGACAAGCTGGTCGCGGAGAGGCAGGCAATCCTCGATTTCATGCGGGAGATAGATGAGAAGAAAAAAGAAGTGTTCATGCAGACTTTCAACGAACTCTCACAACACTTCAGCAAGATCTTCAGCGAGCTATCGCCGGGAGGCGTGGCGAAGCTTGTCCTGGAGAACGAGGAGAGCCCATTTGAAGGGGGACTCGAAATCGAGGCCAAACCGAGGGGCAAGGAGATCACTCGTGTGGATGTCCTTTCGGGGGGTGAAAAAGCCTTGACCGCGCTCGCTTTTATCTTCGCCCTCCAGCACTTCCGACCCACCACACTCTACGTGCTCGATGAGATCGACGCCCACCTCGACCCCCAGAACCTCCACCGGATCGCGGAACTCATCCGCCGGTCCTCGCGTGAGTCGCAAGTCATCCTCGTCACGCTGCACGATTCGATGATGTCCGTGGCCGATCGTTTGTTCGGCGTCACGATGGAGAAGAGCGGAATCTCTCGCCTGTTCTCGGTGGAGCTAGCGGGGCTTGCGGCGTGAGGTGAAAACATGACGACTATCGCCGATCAGCCTTTCCAGATCCTGCTCGGGCTGGTGCAGGAGCAGAAGCTCAATCCGTGGGATGTCGACATCGAGAAGCTCGCCGGTGTTTACTTACAGCGCGTGCGTGAGATGCGGGAGTTCGACCTTCGCGTCTCGGGTCGGACGCTGCTCTCGGCCTCGGTGCTCCTGCGGATGAAATCCGATTTCGTGCTCAACGGGCGGAAAGAGTCGGCCGTGGAGGAGGGGCTCGAGGAAGTGCTCGACCTCGACTTGGAGCTCGGGCAAGTGACCATCGTGCAACGCTCGCCCCGTAAGATCATGCTTCTCGATCTCATGGGTGCGCTGCAGGAGGCACTCAAAGATATCCCGACGCGGAAACCCCTCCAAAGGAGGAAGCTTGAAAAAATCATGCGGACGCTCAGTGAGTATCACATAAACATCGAGCGGTACCTCGAGGAGTTATACCAGCGAATAAAAGTTCTCGCCGCCTCTGGGCAGGAGGTCCCGCTCTCAGCGCTCGTCCTCGAACGAACTAGGCTCGCGGTGGCCCGAACTCTCCTCCTCCTACTGTTCCTCAGCATTCAGGGCAAGGTGATACTACAACAGCCCGAACCATTCGGTGAAATATTCGCCTCCGTGCCGGGGGAGGGGTAGCATGGGAAGCAAGGAGGATCGCTCAATTATCGAAGCCGCTCTCTACGCGGCCGACCGCCCGCTGACTCTGGGGGAGCTGCGCGGAATCCTGGGGACATCCTCCGAGACCTACGCACGCAAACTCGTGGATGAGCTCATCGCCGACTACAGAAAGCGGGGCGGCCCCCTCGTGCTCACCGAAACCTCGCGGGAAACTTTTTCGCTTCGCCTCCGCGAGGAGTACATGCCGAAGTTGGAGGGGGTGGTGCCCAAAGCTAGGCTCTCGCGGGGAGCACTGAAGACCCTCGCCATTATCGCCTACAAGCAGCCCGTCTACCAAGCTAGGCTCGCCGACCTCCGGGGCAGCCGAGTTTACGATCACGTTAAGCAGCTGGGGACGATCGGCTTTATCGAATCTAGGCCCTTCGAACGGACGAGAGTGCTCCGGACCTCACGGAGGTTCGCTGGCTACTTCGGCTTCGAGGATGATATGGACAAGATCCGTGAGCAAATTGAGGAACTCATGCGATAGGGACTTTTTATACCCATGCGTAGAAAAGTTGCAAGTGGTGCCTAAATGGCTAAGTGGCAGGGTAGGTCGCTAAAGAAGTCGAGTGGGGGGCGAATATGGGCCAGCCGGAAGAAGCGCAAGCGGGAGATAGGGAGCGAGTTCGTCGAAACCGAGCTCGGGCCGACAAAACGGATCGAGCGGCGTGCCTCCGGCGGTGAGATAAAAATCAGCTCACTCAGTGCCGATGTCGCCAACGTCATGGACCTGAGAACCGGGCAGGCAAAAAAATCCAAGATACTCACGGTCCTTGAGAATCTAGCTGACCCGCACTTCGTCCGCAGAAATGTCCTGACGAAGGGAGCGATAATCGAGACCGAGCTCGGCCGCGCACGCGTAACCAGCCGGCCTGGACAGAGCGGCTGCATCGATGCCGTGCTGCTCGAGACCAAACCCGTTGAAGCTGAGAAACCCGCTGAAAAGCCCGCGGTGCCCGAAGAAAAATCATGACGTTTGTTGCTTCCCTTTACCCACGATATGCACGACCTTCCATCTTCGCTTTTTCAGCTCTTTCGCTATGAAGCGACGGTGACATGCGCTCGGGTAAATTGCTGGTACAGAAAGCGTTAGCCCCTGCCTTCATAGGTGCGGCGTTCGGTGGCCTCGCCCGCTAGGCTGCCTGTTACCACCTCGTCGACGCTGTGGACGACGCCACCCCATTCCTCAATCGCCGAGCGTATCGTGCCATAATCCAACTGGCCCTCGATGGTTACCTTGAGGGTCTCGGTGTCCTTGTCGATCTCGATGAGCGTCACGTTCACCCCGTCGACGCCCGGCATCGAGCCGAGCTTCGTCGCGAACTCGGGAAGCGTGGGGCTGTGCGGCTTGAGCACATCGAGTACTAGCCTGCGGAGCTTTCGAGCGCGGATCCTTCTAGCCATTCAATCCTCACATCCAAATGAACCTCTATTGGCTTAAGAATTTTCATGGGTGCTCAAGAGGCAGCCGACCGTGTCTTTTATAGGTTACGAAAAGCTTATATATCGGATAGATGAACCCTTTTTAAATTTTTAGGGGATCAAATGCGCAAATTAGGCAAGGTCATCCACATCACCAATCGCGGAATCGTGCTGCGCGCCGAGCAGGTACCGGACCTCGGCGGAGCCGTGTACGACGGGGCAGGCGAGCGCGTGGGGAGCGTGCTCGACCTGTTCGGGCCCGTCGCGGCACCCTACGCCGTGATAAAACCTGCCCGCGGGGGCCGAGCCGAACTTGGGAGGCTCATCGGTGCAGAGCTATATATGGGGGAGCGATATGGAAAGAACCGAAAAGCAAAAAAAGTGCCCGGAATGCGGAAGCGGAAAGCTCGTGCGTGACTACGAGCGCGCCGAGCTAGTGTGTGCTGGATGCGGCTTCATCATCCACGACAAGATCATGGACATGGGGCCCGAGTGGAGGGCCTTCGACCAAGAGCAGCGGGAGCGCCGGGGGCGGGTTGGAGCACCTATGACCTTCACGATTCACGATAAAGGATTGTCGACGATGATCGACTGGCGAGATCGTGACTCCCATGGGAAGGACCTGACGCCCAAACGTCGTGCTCAGATTTACCGCCTTCGAAAGTGGCAGCGCCGAATTCGGGTTTCCGACGCGACCGAACGAAACCTAGCCTTCGCGCTCTCGGAGGTCGACCGGATGTCCTCGCACTTGGGGCTGCCCCGAAACGTGCGTGAGGCTGCGGCAGTCATCTACCGGCGGGCGGTTGAAGAGCGATTGATCCGAGGGCGTTCGATCGAGGGCGTTGCCGCAGCGGCCCTTTACGCTGCCTGCCGGGAGTGCAAGGTTCCTCGGACGCTCGATGAAATTGCAGACGTCTCGCGGGTGAGCAAGAAAGAGATCGGGCGAAGCTACAGGTTCATCGCGCGCGAGCTGCTCATCCACCTGCGCCCGACGAGCCCGACCGACTACATCCCGCGCTTCGGGTCCGAGTTGGGGCTCAGCGGCGAGGTCCAGTCGAAGGCGATCGAGCTGCTCAAGGAGGCGACGAAGAAGGGGCTGACCTCCGGGCGGGGGCCGACGGGTGTAGCGGCTGCGGCTATCTACATCGCGAGCGTTGTCAGTGGGGAGAGGCGGACGCAGCGGGATGTGGCAGATGTGGCGCGCGTTACTGAGGTAACCGTGCGTAACAGGTACAAAGAGTTATGTGTGAAACTAGGACTAGATGTTGAGCTCTAGCAGCTTTATTTTTCCTTCTTCTTTGTTTTAACGCAAACTTCTTCCGAATTTTTTGAAATTACTTTGGGCGGACTCTGGGGGCAAGCTTGGCTCTGGGCCCCTGCGGAAGGCACAATAAGCCTGCCACCAAAATTCAATCGAGCCCCATGCGCGGAACCTACGTGCTCCTCACCCACGTGCCCTACGACCTCGTGCTGAGCGTCGGCGAACTCGGTAATCGCTCCTTTAAGGCGGGCTACTACGCCTACGTCGGCTCGGCTCTCGGCGGCCTCGAGAAGCGTGTCGGGCGCCATCTGAGGCGGAAGAAGCTCGCGCGCTGGCACATCGACTACCTGCTCGCTCGAGCCCGTGCGGTCGATGTCGTCGTCGCAGAGAGCGATGAACGAAAAGAATGTGCGGTCGCTGGCGAGCTCGCGAAAAACTTCTCAAACATCCGGGGCTTCGGGTCGAGCGATTGCAAGTGCGAGAGCCACCTTTTCTACAGCCCGGACCCTCACGAGCTGCTCAGGCAGGTGATACTCGGGTTCAAAGCTTGTGGGCTCAAGCCGAAGAAAGGTGTCAGGTATGGCTGAGCGGCGGCGGGGGCGAAAGCGCGAGCATTACTACCGAATGGCGAAACGAGCTGGATATAGGGCGCGGTCGGCTTTTAAACTCAAACAGCTAAACCGACGCTACAAGCTCATCCGGCGCGGCGATGTCGTCGTAGATCTTGGGGCTGCTCCTGGGGGGTGGCTTCAGGTTGCGCGCGAGGAAGTTGGCGAAAAGGGGTTCGTGCTGGGTGTCGACCTCCAAGGGATCGCAAAACTCCCCTATGAAAACGTTAAAACTCTCGTGGCAGACATCACCGACGCCTCGACACCAGAGCTGCTCGGAAATAACCTCCCCCGCGCAGCGGACGTAGTGCTCTCCGATGTCTCCCCAAAAATCTCAGGTGTCTGGAGCGTTGACCATGCTCGCTCAGTCGAACTCGCTCGTACCGCGCTAACGATCGCCGAGCGGATGCTGGCTCCGAGCGGGAGGTCTCTCATCAAGGTCTTTCAAGGTGAGTACTTCGAAGATTTCGTGAGTAAAATTCGGGAAAAATTTGAATTCGTAAAGATTTCCAAACCACCCGCCTCGCGCAAGGGAAGTGCCGAAGCATACGCCATCGCCAAGGGATTCAAGCGCTTTTGAAAATTTTGACGATTTCATCCATGGGCGCATCGGTCCGGAAGCCCGTGCCTGAGAAATGGGTGCGCGAAGCGAAGTAACCTCGTTCCCGAAGCTTTGCTATGAATTCGATAATTTTGGGTGGCGAAGCTCCTGCGCGTCTTGCGACCCCGTGTAGGTCGTAAAACGCAGGCGGCCCCTCAGCTTCCTCGGCACATCGGCTGAGCAGCACGAGCTCCTGTTGCCCAAATTTAAAGTTTCTCTTCACTAAATCTCCCGCAACCTCGTGGACGAACGCTCGGTCCATTAGTCGCCCGAGCCAGAGCGGGCCGGCGTGGACAAATTCGCTGCCGCACTCGCACGAACTCGGCAACCCGGCCGCCATGCCCTGGGTGAACCTCCTTCGCCCACAAGCGCTGCAGTGCGATACGTACCCTTGCTGCGCCAAGAGCTCGTCCGCGCGCTGAGCTCCCCTCCGCGCCCGCAGGTAAACCCTGAAATAGTGTCTCGTCGCATGAGCGAGCACGGGCGCGAGCGCTAGTTCGTGCTTTCCCGCGACTCGCTGAACGAAACCGATGAGGATTCGTATGCCAAGCTCGTGACAGTACTCCGTCTTGAGGGGCTTGGCGCCGTATCTCCGCAAACATGCTTTCACGTGGGTCCCTGAGAGCGGCGCGGTGTCGGTCGCAGTTATGGCCAGCATCCCCTTCCGGGAGAGCGCGGCACACGCGGCATCGACGAATGGCGCGGGTGAGCCGAAGGGGTCGAGGTCCACGAAGTCGAACCTACCGCGGTTCCCCCATAGCAAAACATTCGCATCCTCGTTCAGAACCTCGACGAGCGAAGCCAGCCCGTTGAGCTCGACGTTTCGCTTGGCCAACTCGAACGCCTCTCGAGAGCGATCGTTGGCGATGACCTTTGCGACGCCCTCAACTTCTTTAGCGTAGCGCAGCCCGCGAGCCCCAACGCCAGCGAGTGAATCGCAAACCCGGATGTTGCCCAGCTCACCGGCCAAGACTTGCACCGCCGAAACCGAGATATCACGACAGAACTCCATCTGCGGGTTGTAGAAGACGGGCGTGAGCGAGGGGGCGTAGTCCCCCGCCCGGGTGCGGAAGCGCTCGAGCTCGGGAACCTCAAGCTTCGTCGCGCCCTCGGTTATGAATTGGGTGGGCATGTGCTCGCCAGCAGCAATTTTCCCCGCATGAAGTTTAGAGTTTATCCCTCGGATGTTCGCCCCTGACTCCGGCGAAACCTAGATCAAAATCGCCTGTTCAAACAAGAATCGAAAACTTGCTAATTATCCTTCCCCAGCAAGCAGCTTCAAAAGTTGCCATCCAGCGGGAAGGTAGACCAAAAGCTTGTTCGAAGGTGTTTATTAAGATATATTTATAAACAAATCACTAACATTAAATTTTAAAAGGTGCATCGATGAATAAAAAAATACGAAGGGGCTGGAAAAAAATACGGAGGGGCCGGAACAATCCTGGAGGGCTCCTGTCCGCGCTCAAGCCCACACGGAATCGGGGAATCCGTATAAAACCCAAACGAGCTCGCGTAATCGGCATCTTCTCCTGCAAGGGTGGCGTCGGGAAAACGACGACGGCGGCAAACGTTGGATTATGCTTGGCCGACTATCTGGGAAACGATGTTTTGGCTGTTGACGCGAACCTCGGCGCGCCGAATTTGGGCCTGCACTTAGGTGAACTAAACCCGAGCGTAACCATCCACGATGCCCTGGCCGGGGAGGTACCCATCGAGAAGGCGATTACGAAGTATCATGGCTTGCAAACTATCCTAGGCTCGATCGCGTACGGGGATGAGATTCACCTCATCGATTTAGGGAACTACTTGAGGCCCCTGAGGAAAAACTACAAAGTGATCCTCATCGACTCTGCACCTGGCATCGGGGCAGAGGTGGTCGCCGCGATGAAGGCGTGCGATGAGATGTTTATCGTCACCAACCCCGAGGTCCCGACCATCGCGAGCACCCTCAAGACCTTCCGTCTGGCGGAGCGGTTCAAGATCCCGATAATCGGTGTGGTCGTGAACAGGGTCCGAGGGGAACCTTTTGAGCTCCCCATCAAGGACGTGAAGAGGGCCTTGGGGTGGCCGATCATCGCCGTCGTGCCGGAGGATGCCAGGGTTCGCGAAAGCACCGCAGCCGGCGTCCCCATCGCGCGCTACAAGCCCAAGTCCCGAGCAGCCGTTGAGTTCAGGAAGCTAAGCGAATACCTGATTGAACATATCGCGAGGAGCTGACCCCAACAACGCTGGCGCTCAAATTTCCTCCGTCTGTGATTTACCTCAATATCGCTTGAGCTTAGCCTCGATGCGACGTAACTCCTCGATCGAATACCCAACGTGCGTGGGAACCCGACGCTTGACAACGCGACGAATCCTGAGCTTGATCGGAGCGCTCGCGATGGGTGAGATCAAGCCCGCTTTATCCTTGACCCTAACGTAGATCCTCTTTGGCCCATCTCCAGCGGGCAGGGTGTAGGCCTTGCTCTTCGAGAAAGGCTTCCAAGCCGACCAGGTCCGCTTGTCATCGCTGAACCTCATTTGCACCACGTCCGAGACCCCTTTTGACACGGCGATGCTCAAAGCCACCTTGCGCGAGGATGTAGTTTTTGCGCCGCGGTTGATCACGAATGAGGTGACCTTCGGCTTTACCAATGGTTTCCTTACGCGCCTCTCCCTTGGCTTGACCACCGCTTCCTCCAGCCGCTTGAGCATGAGGTAGGGCTTGCGAATAGGCTTCGGGGGCTTCTCTGCGATCTCCGGCTTTACCAAAGGTTTCCTTACGCGCCTCTCCCTTGGCTTGACCACCGCTTCCTCCAGCCGCTTGAGCATGAGGTAGGGCTTGCGAATAGGCTTCGGGGGCTTCCTCCTTAACCTGTATAACCTGTAAGCCAAAGCGGAGCCACCGAGCGTCGCTCCGAGCGATAGCAACGCGTAGAATATGAGCGGCTCTGGGGGCTCAACATATGGTGGGATTGCTGCACGCTTCTCGCCCGTCGTTGCGAACACCGAGAACCCTGATGCGACCCCCTCGAAGTACAAATAGTTTTCATCTCCCTCGATGAACGTGGTAGGTAAAGTGTGCCACTCACTGCTAGACCTGAGTATCCTGATTGTGTTCTCGTCTATTTCATTTTGCTCGACCCACGCCCTCGGCAACCGGAACTGCACCGCAACGGAGCTTATGTCGGAGGGGTCGATGTTGGTAGTGATGATCGCGAAGCCGGGATACACTATCCCTGGAGGCTCTGGTACCCAAGCTGGCCTCCCGATGGACTCCTTAATCAAGATCTCCGCGTCATAAACATCTCGTAGCGTAGTTACCTTTACTTTTGGCAAAAACACGTTATATTGGGTGAAGTCCACCGTTAGAGCCTCGCCAGCCGGTATCCAGTCAATTGCAACGGTTGGTACCACTATGAAAATCTGCGTTGCGGACCAGCTGCTTGCGTTGCCAACCCCATCGACGGCTCGAACGCGCAAGTTGTAGGCGCCCACTGACAATGCTTCGTCGGCTTCAAGCGTATAAGCAGAAACCGTTAGCCCGGTCTTAGTCAACACGGGTCTACCATCGATCTCGATCACGAGCTCATAGGTGACGCCACGGGGGTCATTTTCATCCGACCAATCTAAGCTCGGGGTGTTGTCCACGATCGCTCTATCGGATGGCGTTATCAGCTCAGGTGTAGGTGGCGCGATCGTGTCGACTCCGCATCTCGCATCAGCTACGCTCGGAGCATTCTCGACGTTGCCGTCATCATCTGTTGCTATTGAGTAGAACTCATAGAAACCATCGCCAGCTGGAGCATTGAACGACCACTCCCACGGGCTAGAGATGTCGGTGCCCCCGGAGGTCCACGGGATCCAAGTCGAGTTGTCGTACGACCAGCGGTACCAAAGTTCGACGCTCCCGACGCTACTGTCCGGGTCTATCGCCGTGGCTGTAATTGCGAATGGCCTCGAGGTCTGCCAGTAGGGCTCGATCTCATTGACTTCGGAAACAGGTGGAAGTCCAACAGGTGGGGGTGGTGGGGGCGGTGGAACAACGGAAGTTTCCACGGTCAGCGACCAAGTCACGGACCAATCGCCCACGTTGCCCGCGTTGTCCTTTGCCCGGACATGCCAAGAATATCCGCCGTCGCTGAGGGCCTCGCCACTCGTGAGTGTGTAATAGGACGAGGTCAGGTTCTCGGTCAGGGTGCCGATAATCTCGAGGGTGTAGGTCACGGGCAAGGAGAAGTCGGAGACATCTGACCACTCGAACTTCGGGGTGTTTGTTGACACTGTGGCACCATCTTGGGGTGACTCGAGAGAAGGTGCGCCTGGCTTGGCGGTATCGATGGTGAACGTCCAAGTCTCCGAGAAGTCGCTGATCAGTTCTCCCTTGTAAGCACGGACGCGCCAGTAGTAGATGCCATCAGCGAGCGCGGTCATGATCGTGCGGTAGTTATCGGTGGTGTTCTCCAAAATATTATCCGATGCCTCGGATGGGAAGGTCGGGTCGTCGTCCACCCAGAGTTCATAGTTGTCCGCGACGTAGGTGTTTTCCCATTTGAAGGTTGGGGTGTCATCGTGAGTGAACGTTCCATTTTCCGGTGACTTGAGGGTCGGTGCCTCGATCTCCACGACTGGGGCCTTGACGGTGCCGGTCCAAGTTTCGATGAGCTGCCAAACGACAGGCGGGGCTTTAACCGTCCCGGTCCA
>DAOVGS010000018.1 GCA_030672285.1 Hadesarchaea archaeon
TGGGGCTGTTGTGGCAATTTTCATTTCATTCACACGTATCACCGCTGAACATAAACCCAACCTTTTTCTTCTCTAACGCGACCAAGTTCTCCCTTTCTTAAAAGGCGAATAACAATCGCAGATAAAGATGATTGGGGGTAAATGTAACCATGTTTCTCCAACTCTTTCTGAATATCGCCAAGAGTTCTTTTTTCTTTGAAAAATCCTTCGTTTTTAAGCCTGAGAATCATGTCTGTTGCGCTTATTGGCTTCCTACGTCCATGAACCATCTCATTTCTCCTTTTTACAAGCTCCATTCTGGATCTTTCAAGCATCCCTTCCCGTCTATAAAGCGCCATCACTATTTCTTCTACTGTACGTCTGTCGCTTTCTATCGTCATTTCTGTGCCGCTTTTAGTTTTTATTATCGCTTTTACCATATTTTTACCTGAATAAGTATGTAAGCATAAGTATTAATACTTTTTGTCGGCCCCCTCAACGTGAGCCCCCACGGGTTCGCGACCGGGCGCCCGGCCTCGGTGGGAGTGGACGAGTATCGGCGACTATTCCTCCAAATCGTAGATCATCGCCGTCCCCGTCTCCTCGAGCTCGCCCTTCGAGCAGGGCTCCGCCCCCTCCGAGATCTCCTGCGCGCTCAGCGGCCCGTGGCAGCCCGCACACCGATGGTGCCCGGCCCCAGGTCAGGTCTACCAGCCCCCCAACGTGAGCTCCTACCCCCTTAAAAACGATATTTTTAAGTATCGGTTTATCTATAAAAATATGGAATCGATATGGTTCAGTTAAGCGAGCGCCTGCACCGAAGGCTGCTGGAGAAGAAGCGCAGGCTGGATGTGCACCGCCCCCTCTCCACCGAGATGCTGGAGAAGCTCCGCGAGCAGTTCGTGATCGAGTACACCTACCACACGAACGTCATCGAGGGAAACACCCTGACCCTTCGGGAGACCCAGCTTGTGATCCAGGAGGGAATCACCGTCAAGGGGAAGCCCCTCCGCTACCACCTCGAGGCGATCAACCACCCCAAGGCCATCGAGTTCATCGAGCGCCTCGCTCAAGGCAAGAAGCCGACCAGCGAAAAGGACATCCCATACCTCCATGGCGTCGCGATGAAGGGAATCGGGGAGGCCGAGCCGGGGGCCTACCGCCGTGGGCAGGTCGCGATCACGGGCAGCCGTTACAGGCCCCCGCCCCCATACGAGGTTCCCTTCCTCATGACCGACTACGTTGGCTGGCTGAACGGCAACCCGGAGGAGCTGCGGCCGGTTGAGCTGGCCGGGCTGGCGCACTTCAAGCTCGTCCACGTTCATCCATTCGTCGACGGCAACGGCCGCGTCGCCCGCCTCCTGATGAACCTCTTTCTCCTGCGCCATGGCTACCCCATCGCTTACGTCCGTCGAGAGGAGCGGGGGCGCTACTACGATTCATTGGAGCGGGCCCACTTCGGCGCCCCCCGCCCACTCGTCAACTTCATCGGGCGCTGCGTCGAGCAATCCCTCGATTTATACCTCGCCGCAATCGAAGCTGCAACGCCGGAAACGACATTCATCCCCCTAGCCGAGGCGGCGAAGGAAACGCCATTCAGCGTCGAATATTGGGGGCTGCTCGCGCGGAAGGGTAGGATCGACGCGGTCAAGCGAGGGGGTCGCTGGTACATTCGAAGGGAGACCCTGCGCCGCTACCTCGAGGAGGTCGGACGCGAGAAGCACGCAAGGGCCGTTAAACACCGTGGATAGCCCCTTGAAATGAGATAAAACACATCGAAACTACATGCCCTCGAGCATTACTCTAGTTCTCAAGCAGTGGCCGGAGCCCTCGTGCCTTCCCCTGCCTCGATGGAGACCCGCTTGGAAAATTCGAGCACCGTGACGCCGATAACCTCACCCTTCCTGTACCTGACTACCACGTCGTTGCCCGTCAGCTCGGAGTCATCCGCCTCCCGAACCCCTCCGAAACTGATGTAGAGCACGTCATGATCCCTGTCGTAGGAGACGTCTATGTCCTCCACATTTTTTATTCTCGCTTCCATAACACGATCCCCCTCTTTAGTTCCAGCGAGGTCGACTTCACGAGTCCAGAGCTTTGACCCTCTCAGCGGATACCTCGATTTGGTCCAGATTTTTTACGGCTTCCCTGATTCCCTCGATCATCGTGGCTACTCCAGGGGGATACCACTCCTCCCCGCACCGCGTGCAAACCAGTACGGGCACCCCTTTGATCGAGATGTCGCCCGTGCGTTCCTGCTTGTGCTCAAGGCGCGTTTTTCCGCCGCATCTGCACGGGTATGCTCTCATTTTCTTTTCCTCCTCGTGAAAGTCGGATCCCATATCAAACGGAGAAATTATCCTAAACGGCGAAAACCGCAACTTCCTCGACGGTGATGGGCTTCACCAAATTATCCTGAATCTTCTCCCGTAATTTTTCCATCTTCTTGAGCTCGCCTTGGGAGTACAGCCTCTCGCCGCACCGCATACAGACCTCCGCAGAGACGCCTCGGATGACGACCAACTTCCCATTGATGGTATCAACTACGTCGACGCTCTTGTCCACCATCTCGCCGCCGCAGATCGAGCAAATTCCCGCCATCATTTTCTCCTCTCCCTAAGATCGATCCACTCGTTTTCACTAGGGATATAGACGGTGATGATTATTAATAAAAACCAACAAAAATGACGCCTTCAAAAATCGGTTTACCGTTTAAATACTGTCTCCTGAACATCCTCAGCCCAAGCGAACTTCCGCTGGAGGGTCTTGGGGTAGATCCTTTTCCAGTCGTATGAAACCTCCTCCGCCCACCCGACGTAGAGGCGCGGGTCGATGTAAGATTTGAGCGATGTCCCGAGGTTGTAGTTGCGCGTGGCCCTTGCCAGCTTCACCTTAAGCCTAGCAGCTCTTACCCGCCTCCGGAGGCTCTTTATCCGCTTTGTACGCGCGCGGGAGCGGGGCCTTCCCCTGACCTCCTTCAGCTTCACCTCCAAGGCCTTCATGCGGTCAACCTTTTTCCCGAGGGATTCCTTCCAGTTCTTCGGGAGCTTCCGCTTGTGGTGGCAGGTGATCGCAGCCTCGAGGTTCGCGAGCTTGGCCACATAATTCTTCTCGAAATCCTGGGCTTCCGGCCGAACTTTGGAACCCGCCAGGTACTCCCTGACGACCTTCGAGGCGTGATAGGTTCTGAAGACCTTGGCCGTGAGCCCGGGCATGACTTGGCCCAAAAAAGCGTTCACGTGCTCCGAGCGGACCCCCGAGAAAATGGGCGCCCTGGGCTTCTCGATGAAGGACCTCAGGTTATTCACGACTTGGGTCGGCGGCTTGATTGTCCTACGCCATCGCACCGAGTCCTTGCCCAGAAAGTCAAATTTCACCAGCCCGGAGCCGTCTATCTTGATGTGCGAGCCCCTCAGGGTCGTGGCCCCAATGGTATCGGCCTCGTCCTTGTCCTTCTCGTCACCGACCCTGAGCTTCAGGTTGTCGATCAGGTAAGATACGGTCGCTATTTTGCGCTGGGCGATTTCCTCCGAGGCTAGGTTCCCCTCGATGTGCTGCCGAACCCTCTCGACGAGCCCCTCCAGCTCGCGCGCCCTGTTGAACTTTTCGATCTCGCGCTCCTGCTTGAAGCGCGCGGTGTCGGCTATCCATAGATACTTGAGCTCCCCGCTGAGCTTGTCCTGCCACTTGGCTATCCAGAGGGCATGCGGATCGAAGACCCTTTCCTTCCAGTGCCCACCGCTTGAAGGTTCCGGGGTTGGAGCATCGGGCGACAGGTTCAGGATAATGTCTTCATAATTGACCCTCGGCTTCCACCGGCCTCGGAGCGGGTGCTTCCCACGCCCCATAAATATCGAGGGAGGTTCTACGGTGTAGCTGCCGATCTCGATAACCTCGCCGTTCACCTCGGCATACCCATATCTCTGCTTGTTCTCCTCCCGGGCTTTTTTCCTGACCTCAGCGAGATTTTTCCTCTCCTCGCGCGACATCGCCTCCCTTCTCGCTTTTTCGGCCTCCACCCATCGGATGATCTCTGAGAAATCGAAGTCCGCTATCTTGGCTGAGGTTTCAAGACCCAGGGCCTTCGAGAAGTCACCGGCGAAGTTTCTGACGAAGACCGGGTCCTCCACGTAG
The DNA here is from genome assembly GCA_030672285.1 of Hadesarchaea archaeon. Lineage (GTDB taxonomy): Archaea > Hadarchaeota > Hadarchaeia > Hadarchaeales > Hadarchaeaceae > DG-33. The sequence goes on from DAOVGS010000018.1 coordinate 4,114, forward strand.
TCAGTTCCCAGCTTCTTGACCCACGAAAGCGCCATCTCCTCCTGCTCCGGGGCCAATTTGATTCGCTTGCCCTTGCAGCAGATGGTGAAGCCTCGGAATTCATAGATCGGGACGAGCACTCCGTTGTGTTTCAATCTCTCGATCTTAAACTGGTTCAACATTGACATCAACCTAGATTATTTTGCGCCATTAAATATCAGGTGATTCGAGTTGATCGAGTCAACTACCCGCCATGAGCGGGGGAGGTAGCTATAAATACTTAAAGTAAGATATATCTTACCGGGTGGAGATATGGTTTTGGATATGACAAGGCTCTCGGAGAAGGGGCAAATCGTCATCCCAAATGAGCTGAGGAAGGAGATGGGTCTAAGGGAGGGCACCAGATTCGTAGTGATGGGGCTGGAAGACACGATCGTCTTGAGGAGGCTGGAGCTTTCCCAAGAGCGAATAAGGTTAAAACGCCTGCTGGAGCGATCAAGAAAGATGGCCGAGAAAGTTGGTTTCACGGAGAAAGAAGTTGACCGACTGATCCACTCCTTCAGAAAGGTTGGTAGATGAGGATTGCCCTCGACACGAATGTACTCGTCTCGGCGTTTATCTCAAAACGAGGGCAGCCGGCGAGGTTATTAGACATTCTTTTAACATTTCCGGAAATCCAGCTCATTTCGTCCACCCCCATACTTGAAGAGCTCAGGGATGTTTTATCGAGAAATGAGGTTAAGGAAAGGTTCCACTATTCGGCTCGTGATATAAAATCCTTCGTTCGGGCTGTTCGGAACGTTTCGGTTAGAGTAAAAATCAAGTCAAATTTCAAAGTAGTTGTAGACGACCCTAAAGATGATGTTGTCTTAAATACCGCACACGATGGCAGGGCTGACTACGTCGTCTCTGGAGATCACCATTTACGGGGGTTAAGGAGTTTCAAGGGTATCAAAATCGTTAGTCCCAACCAAATGATGAGGATAATTATGGGGAAGTTCGGCGAATTCATCATCCCGAGGGAAAAATTAGGGAGATAAACAACCAACTACCTATGAGCGGAGGAGGTAGTCGATTTCTTGCCCTTCGTGATGGAGATTCCCTGCCCCGTCAGCATTATCTTCACCTTCTCCCGCGGGGCGAGGTTCAGGGACTTCGCCATGGCCCTCGGGATCGAGACGACCAGCGACCCTCCGACTTGCTTCAGCTCACGCTCCTCCTCCAGCCACGGCTTCCAGATCCCGAGCTTGATTGCCTTCTCCTGCGCCCGCGCGACCTGTTCGGCCGTGTAAAATTCCTCCCCACATTTAGCACATTTGTCCACCTCCAGCTTGGGTTCGATGACTACCCGTCCCATGAGGTAGGGTGCCCTCGCGCGTTTGACCGCCCCCCCGCAAATCGGGCATCGCTTGAGGTATTTTCCGACCATCATATCGCTCTCCTTGTGGTTTGTCCAATGTTTATCACGACGATTTTGTCGGCCAGTTCAGCATACCTGATGAGGACGAACTTTCCGGCGAATTTGTCCTGCGCCAGCCATTTTCCGGCCTTTCGACTTTCAAGTTTCCGCTCCCCACCTTCTATCGCGGCGACCAACCTTTGAACCGACATGCCGAGGTGATCCATCTCGCGCCGTGCCGACTTGGTTATCACCAGACGTTTCCCCTTCGTGTATAACATTTGTTTAACCTTTATTTAACTTTTTAGGGTGGATTTTCGGTGCCCGGTTTAAACACTCCCGCCGAGGCTTTGCGCGGGGGTTGTTTATAAAGAGGAAAACGTGGGGCTTGATTTAACCGACATTATCAAAAATGATAAGTTGGGTTGATTGAATCAGTTAACCCCTAAGCACCCGCCATGTTCGCACCGCTTCAGCTCGCGCCGGCCGCCCCTCGACAAAAATCTCCATCGCCCGGTGCCGCGAAGTCCACTGAATCAGCCTGGGCTTCGAGATCCGCCTGCCCACGCACCTTATCTTCTCCGCCTCTATCCTATCGCTCCGGTTCAACCCAACCCTCCCCCCACAGTTCCAGCAGGAGCTCGTTGACGAGGTCGAAGTCTATCCTCAGGGCATCGCTTATCTCATCCGCACGCACGCGCTCCCTGCCCTTCAGGTACCGCTGGATCTCCTTCTTCGCCCGCCCCTTGGGCACGTCGCGGTAGGTGACGACTTCCAGGCCCCGAAGGTGCTCGGCGTAGTGTTTTATTGCCCCCCTTATCGCCTCCGCTTTCGAAACCCTGAGCCTTTCCGTAATCGCGTTCAAATCCTTCTGGCTCCCCGTGAGGTCAACCGGATAGACTAGCCTCTCGGTTTTCACGGGCATCTCCTCATTGTATAGGTTGTATAAATTTGTATAAATATCTGCTGGTGTGGCCTCGGATTTCTTCAACGCTTCCCGCCGAGGCTTTGGGCGGGGGTTCTTTATAAGGGGGCAAAAATCGTCGGGGCGATGCTCAAGAGCGCTCGAAAGCCTTATTTGCTGTAAAAACAATTCTTAACTGCCGTGAGGGGTGTGTCTTTTCCGGGTTGGTCCCGGTTTTTAAACCCATTGATTTTTCTTTTTTCTCGTTTATTCTCTGCTTTTGTATCCAAAGTGGAGGCAAGCCCACGCCCACGGCAGCGTGGTCGTGGCCCCGACGGGATTCGAACCCGCATCTCACCCTCCGTGAGGGGTGTGTCTTCTCCATTAGACTACGGGACCGGCTTGCCTCCAGCTAGGCTTTGGGTGGGGGTTGTTTATTAAGGGGAAAATTGTGTCTCAACAACTTTCGATCCCAAGTGCTACTACACCTTCTTGCTCTCCGCCAGCAATCTCCTCAGCTTTTCACTGTCAGCGAACACCCAGACTATCCTGCCGTCTTTCGTCACGATTATTTTGTTTGACCTCTGGAGGTACTCGAGGACCAAATTAAAGGTCTGGTACATCACCTTCTTCGGCAGATGCCTGAGCAGCTCGGCCTTCGTCGGGTATTCCTTGGCGCTCCTGATGGCGTCCTCGATCATCATGACCGTGTCCAGCCGAGGGTAGTGTATTATTTGCCGTCTTTTTCGCGTACTTCCCACCATGAATTGTTGGTTATATAAGTTTATATAATTAGCTGGATTCGTATCAAACGTTTTGTTCATCTTTCCCGCCGAGGCTTTGGGCGGGGGTTCTTTATAATGGGAAAAAATCCTGAAAAGTTGGAGGAATAGACAAAATTTTCCTAAATTTTCCTAAACTTTTAAACTTTAATTAGTCGGTTCTACTTTTTTGTTTGTGTAACAGGAGCATAATCGTGATGAGCAACATAGCAACTGGAACAAAAGCGATAAGAAAACAGTTGATTGGCTTCCGCCCCGTCGGCATAGCCTTCGCCCTGTTCCTCCTCCTGAACCTCGCCCTCTACCTCCTAATCACCCTGCACCCCCCGCTGCTGGAGGACCTCTGGCTCTCGGCCGACCGCCCCTGGGGCATCCTGACCTCGATGTTCGTCCACCAGGAGCTCGATCACCTCGCCGGCAACCTGCTCTTCTTCACGATCTGGAGCGCCCTCTTCGTGACCGTGAACTTGCTCAGCGGCGCGGAAGCGAGGAGATGGTGGAGCAGGTTTTTCCTCGGGGCGGTCTTCCTCGCGGGCATCACGGCGAACGCCATCGAGTTTGGGGCGTGGGGGATGGCCGGCGTGCCGGATAATTCGTGGGGCGCATCGGGGGTGGTCTATGCCGCTATGGGGGTTCTGCTGGCGTGCGCCCTTTACAACCTCCCCTCCAACCTGACTGCCCTTCGTGCGGCGGTTGCCACGCGGAGGCGTAAACCCAGGAAGATCCGGCGAAGACTGAAGCTCGTCCTAAAATTTGAGAAAACATTCATCGTGTCCATGGTCACCATAGGAGTCGTGGTTGTTTTCCTGTCCCAGCTGGTTCTGGACCCGGGGACCTTCTTCAGCGCTGGACCGGGGGTCGACGTGCTGGCCCACGAGCTTGGGTTCCTCCTCGGCTTCCTGCCGGCGATGCTCCTGTTCTACACCCACGTTTCCAAGAAAGGAAAGTGAATGCGGGCTATCCCCCTAAATCTCTCCCTTCTTGCCCGCCCTTAAACGAGCAATTCTCCTGATCATTTCGTCGATGACGTCGAGGCGATATGCTACTTCCCTCGGTAGGATTTTGAGGATGTACGCCTCATCCTCCTCCTGCCAGTAGAAAATCCGCCACTTGCCTATCCTCAACCTGAAAAGCCCGTCTCTTATCTTTCGAATGTCTCCTTTGCCAGTTTTCTCGAATTCCCTGAGTTTACTTCGAATCAGTGCCCAGTCCTTTGAGGGTAGTTTCTTTAGATCATCTAAGACCTTTCTTTCGACGTTCAACTTCACGAATCGCTTCCTCCAACGGTATGAACTCGCCTTCCTTGAGGGTCTTTAAAAGATCGTCTATGAACGCCTCACGTATTTCGATGAGTTCGTGAATGATCTGGTCGTAAGTCTTCCCCTTCTCCCCAACACTCTTGAGCAAATCTCGTGTGCTCTCTTGGACTTGGATAGTCGTGACCATTTCTCCTCCCATTCAGTACTATAGCGGCTATAGCTTTATATAGTTGTTGATGAGAAGGCGAGAATCCGCAAGACGGGAGCCTCGTGCATCAAGGGGCGAGATCATACGGAAATTGGTGGCGGTTTTTTAACCACCGACGCACACCCAAGCTTGGTTGAGAGCATGGCGCTCGAGGAGAAGACTATTCACGACCCGGTGCACGGCAGCATGCGCCTGAGCGGCCTCGTCCTCGAGCTCGTCGACACCCCCGAGGTCCAGCGCCTTCGAAGCATCCGGCAGCTCGGCCTCGCCAACCTCGCGTTCCCTGGCGCAAATCATTCCCGCTTCGAGCATGCCCTCGGCGTCGCATACCTCCTGAAGCGGATGAGCGAGGAGCTCAAGCTGCGCGGGCGTGAGCTGAACCTCCTCCTCGCCGCCGCAACCCTCCACGATGTCGGCCACGCCCCCTACTCCCACACTCTCGAGTACCTGACGAAGGAGTACGTGGGGAAGGACCACATGCAGGTGACCGGGGATATCCTGCGGGGGAAGCTCAGCATTTGCCCGCCGGGGGAAGTCAAACACCTTCGGGAGCTGCGGGTGCCGAGCGTGGTCGAGGTGCTCGAGCGCCACGGCATAAACCCGGGGGAGGTCGCGCGGTTGTTGCTGGGGAAGCACCGCAAGCCTTACCTCGGGCAGCTCATCTACGGCGATGTCGATGTCGACCAGATGGATTTCCTGCTCCGCGACGCCCACTTCACGGGCGTGGCCCTCGGGATGGTGGATATCGACCGCCTGATGGACACCCTCTGCGTGCATCGCGGGCGCCTGGCGATCCTGAGCAAGGGAATCGAGGCGGTCGAGGGGCTGCTGACCGCGCGCGCCCTGATGTACACCTCGGTCTACTTTCACCACACCACGCGCGCGGCCGAGATGATGCTGATGAACGCGGTTGAGTTTGCGATCGAGCGGGACGAGGCGGTCACCAAGGACAATTTTTACCTGATGACGGACGCCGAGCTGATGGGGCACCTTTGCTCGATGGATGGATACCCTAAAGATATCGCGCTTCGCCTCCGTTACCGCCAGCTCTTCAAGCCCGCATACGTCGAGGAGCGCCGCGAGCTAACGAGCGCTGAGAAGCGGGGATACCTCAGGCGCTACGGCCGATGGCGCCGCACCCGCGAGCTGCAGGATGAAATCGCGGATGAGGCGGGCGTACCCCACGGTCAGGTCATCCTCGACATCCCGATCGTCGACATAATAATTTCAGAACCCCGCCTGGCGAAGGTCGAGATTCCCGTGCTCGCGGAGGGGAAGCTTGAGAAATTATCTAAGCTCTCACCCATAGCGGCTGCCGTCGAGAAGCGGCAGGCCCCCCGATACCTGCTGCGGGTCATCACCGAGTCCAGGCACGTGGACCGGGTGAGGCTGGCGACGAAAAAAGTTTTGAGTTAAAATCATCTGGAAATGAGATAATGACCGGAGTTGTAGCATACTACACCAGGACTGGAAAGACGAGATTTGTTGCACAACGGTTGGCCAAGGCACTGGGTTGCAGAGCGCTCGAGATATCAGATCTGAAAAAGCGAATGGGGTTAATAGCATACCTAAAGGCCGCGAGAGATGCCAGGGGCAAAAAGAGGACAGAGATAGAGCCAAAGACGATCGATACCACAGGATGCGACCTAATCTGCCTCGGAACCCCGGTCTGGTGGTCTAACCCCACCCCAGCGATGATGACCCTGCTAGACAACCTTGATGTAAAGGGGAAAGATGTGGTGATATTTGGCACGGCAGACAGGTCTCCTGAACGAACCATTGACATCCTCAGGAAAAGGGTGGAGGAGAAGGGGGGTACTATCGTGGAATCCTTCTTTTGCCTGAAGGGGAGCGATGAAGAGAGAATGAAGGTTGTGGAAGATTTCGTAGACCGCTTCAGAAAGCAGTCCCGATTGCACTTTTAACATTAAAGAAAGTTACCTTGACAGTTTTGTGATGAGGAGAATAATTGAAATATCGGGGACAGGTATTACCTAAATTTTCCAGGTAAAGTGGGTTGATGAAAAATTTTAAACTAGGGCTTCCCGCCCCTGGTCAGTCAGCCTCATGCGGGCGTCCAGATAACCCAGGGTCTGCAGCCTCCTGACCTGCCCCCGCGCAACCATCACGGGTACGCCCACGTCGCTGGCGGCCCGCTCTAGGGGAATCCCGGTGTCAAGGTTTCGGAGGATGCCCCTACCGACCTCACCCACAAGCAACTCGTCGGCGAGCCTCCGCTTGGTCGCGGAGTTCATCTCCGGCCGCGCGGCGAGGATGCGCTTGAGGAGCTCGGGCCCCGGGGCGGCGCCGTACTTCTGGGTGAGCACCCGCTGGCAGGAACTCGACCCGGCTATCGCACACCGGAGGCCCTCGAGATCCCTCACCAACCCGAGCAGATCTCCAAAACGCTTCACCCGCCTTTCCGCCCCTATACCCAAACTGCCGCGGAGCGCCTCGTTTGCGTCCAGCAATCGCTTCACTTCCTTGCGCAGGAAATTGACCTCCCCCGAGAGTTTGCGCCTTCGAGCGATGCCGCCGCCGGAAAAGAGGATTATCCCTAGGAGCAGGAGGATGATGACCACGAGCAACGCTTCAACCCACACCCCCACCACCGCTCCCATTTACGCGCTAGGGATTAAAAACAGCTGGGTCGGCAACGCACGTCATCGCCTAAACCCTTATTTTCAGGGCACCAGAGGTTACGCGGTGCTCACGTGTTCGTCGAGGGACTCAAGTGCCTGAGGTGCGGACGAAAGCACGCGCCGACGAAGGGTTTGTACACCTGTGAGAAGTGCGGGGGCAAATTGGAAATCCTTTACGATTACGACGCGATCGCCGACGTGGTGGGGAAAAGGGAATTCGCTAAGCGGCGCGCGGGCGTTTGGAAATATTTCGAGCTCTTGCCCGTGGCCAGCAGGAAGAACATCGTGACGCTGGGCGAGGGGGGCATGCCGCTCCTGGAGGCGAAAAACCTGGCCCGCAAGCTAGGGCTCAGGCGGCTCCTCCTCAAGGATGAGACCAAGAACCCGACGGCATCATTCAAGGATCGACCGATGAGCGTCGGTTTATCCAAAGCGGTCGAGTTCGGGGCACGAAAGGTCGTGACGGCGTCGAGCGGGAACGCTGCGATCGCGCTCGCGGCCTACGCGGCGAAGGCGGGGGTCGAGTGTTACGCTTTCGTCCCAGCGGGGGCAGCGGCGAGCAAGCTGGCTCAGCTCTCGATGTACGGGGCCCACGTGGTCAAGGTTACCCGCAGGGGGGTGGGTGACCCGACCTACGAGCTCATGCGCGCGGCGTGGAGGAAATTCGGGTGGCATCCCATCCCCAGCTGCGGCGCCTTCAACCCCTACCAGCCCGAGGGCTCCAAGACGATGTCGTACGAGGTGTGCGAACAGCTGGGCTGGCGGGTGCCGGATTGGGTCGTCGTTCCGGTCGGGGCGGGGACCTTGCTTTCGGGGAACGCCAAGGGCTACTTCGAGTTCGAGCAACTTGGCTTGGTCAAAGGGGTGCCTCGCCTCGCAGCGATTCAGGCCGAGGGTTGCGCCCCTCTCGTCAAAGCGTTCAGGGAGGACACACCGCCCTATGAAATTCCGACTTGGCCGAACCCGAACACCGTGGCGTCGGGGCTTGTGGATCCCTACCCTTGGGACGCCGATACCGCGATCCCCGCGATCAAACGTTCGAGGGGTGCCGCGCAGGCGGTGAGCGACGCGGAGATCCTGGAGGCGGAGAAGCTCTTGGCTAGAAGTGAGGGGGTCTTCGCCGAACCTTCGGGCGCGGCAGGGCTGGCAGGGCTCCGCAAATTACTCGAGGCCGGAGTCATCGATCGTTCGGATGTCGTCGTGGTCGAGGTGACGGGGGGCGGGCTCAAGGATGTGCGGACGGCGATGAAGTTAGCCGAGGAGCCGACAGTGATCGAGCCGGAGCTCGGGCAGTTCAAGCGGTTGTTGAAGAAGGGGTAGCGACAAATTCACAACATTTAAATTGGGCTTGAAAAAAGAGTAAAAACTGTCTGAAAGGGTTAAGGAGGTGAAATGGATGGAAAAGAAAACGTTGACGTATATCGGGCTTATCGGTGGTATAATTGCAATAGTCGGAGTTTTCTTGGACTGGATAACCGTAACGGTGACCGCTGGAGGCTTTTCAGTATCGGCCGGAGCATCAGGGTGGACGTGCACAGCAGCGGTGGTTTCACCCTATCTTGCTTTGCTCGGCGGCATCCTCGCGCTGCTAGGTGGTATCGGGCTGCTGTCTGGTAAGAGGGGCCTCGGCTTCTTGCTTCCCATAGGCGGGATACTTGCTATCGTTGGCGCAGGTTGGTTCTACGCTGACCTCAATGCTGCGATAGGAGCAGCGGGGGCTGCAGCTGGAGTGGGCGTATCGGTAGGCGCTGGTATCGGCCTCTATGCATCCATCGTCGGCGGCGTAATAGCCCTGATTGGAGCGGCCGGCCTGAGAGGGAAGTAACCCCGCGGACACGTACCAAGCGAAGGCTTTTTTAATTTTTTCACAAGAAGTAGCCTACGGCATGAACATTGCCATTACTGCCTTCTGCACGTGCAGTCGATTCTCGGCCTCATCGAAGTAAAGCGAGCGCTCGTACTTGTCTAGTACTTCATCGGTAACTTCCTGTCCTCGATCCGCAGGTCCGCAGTGCATGTAGTGGGCCTTATTTGTGATGTCTAGCAGTTCTGGGGTTGTGATCCAGTCCTTGAACTTGCCTTGGTAGGCTGAGGCCCCCTCCTTGTCGACCGTCTTGCTGTGGGGCGGGACGAACTGCTTTGGCGACCAAGCCTTCGGGTAGACGAAATCAGCGCCCTCGAATGCCTTCTTCATGTCGTTGACGATCTCGAAACTTCCCCCGTAACGTTTGGCGTTATCCTTCGCGGCCTTGATCGCGCTATCCTCGAGCTCGAATCCCTTGGGGTGAGCGAGCACGACATCCATCCCGAACTGGGTCGTTATCAGGACCTCACTCTGGGGCACTGCTAGGGGCTTGAGGCCGCCCGAGTACGCATAGGATACAACGAATTTCTTTCCTTGGAGCTTTGGTTCAGTTTCTCTTGCAGCTTGGATATCCGCCAACGCTTGGAATGGGTGATAGAGGTCGTCTTCCATGTTGAGCACGGGGATTTCGCCCCACTTTGCGAACTCCTCGATGACCCGATGTCCCCGCCCGATGGTCCACTTCGCGGGGTCACCGTAGATTCGGATGGCGATAGCGTTGCCGTAGCGGCTCAGCACCCTTGCGACATCGGAGATCGATTCGGTTGCATAGGGTACCATGTCTTCTGGAAGGGTCGGGGTGTAAAGGTCTTGGGGGCTGAGGAAGTGGGCGTGTCCCCCAAGTTGGTACATCCCTGCCTCAAAGGAATTCCGCGTCCGGAGGGAGCGGTTGTAAAATATCATGAAAAGGGTTCTTCCAGGCAAGTACGGTGTGGGTTCCCGGCTCCTAAACTTCCGCTTCAAGTCGTCTGCTGCGTCCAAGATTTGTTTGATTTTTTCTTGAGTGAAATCTTGGGTGTTGAGGAAATCCTTCCCCTTGAACGCGCCGACGTACTTTGGGATTTTCATGTGGGGTACCTCCTTTATGTAACAAATCGATTTGTCTTAAGAAAGGTTTAAATGTATAAGTCGCCTATGTGCAACCATGAAATTATTACTCGCCGGTGAACCTGAAGTATATGCAAAATACTTGATAGCTGTAATGAAAAAATCAGGTATCGATTTTACCCATATCCCACCAGATCGATTACAGGAAATGCCATCGACGCAGGACCAATTATCAGGATACAATGCAGTAGTAATAAGCGATGCTCCGGGTTCGTCACTATCGGACCGAATGAAGTTGTTGAAAGAATATGTGGAAAGGGGTGGAAGCCTAGGAATGATAGGTGGATGGTGGTCATTTACTGGTTCTAAAGGAGACTACAGGGGTACAGCTGTTGAAGAAGTACTGCCGGTAAATTGTTTGCCAGAGGACGATAGGATTAACGATTCAAATGGTTTCAAGGTAATTAAGAAAAAAGAACATCCGATCCTAGAAGGATTGCCATGGAATGATGCACCTACTATTTGTGGATACAATAAAGTCAACGCAAAACCCGAGGCTGAAATTCTCCTAACTTCGAGAAGAATAGAATCTGTTGGCAAGGATAGGGTTGAAGGAATAAAGTTGGCCGAAGAAGAAAATCCCTTGCTTGCAGTTCGTAAGTATGGAAAGGGCAGAAGTCTTGCATTTATGACCGATGCATCACCGCATTGGGTCGGTGGAATGGTAGATTGGGGAACGGAAAGGGTAACAATCGGTGACATGGAACTAGGTGATCAATACGTTCAATTCATATCCCAGATTTTAAAATGGTTGGCAAAAATTTAAGTTATTTTACTTTCGAATCAAAAACTCATTTCCTTAACCTGTCGGCGACCCATCCGACATCGAGCTCCTCTAACTTCGCCTTGGTGGGCACGCCAGTTTCGTCCCAACCCATCATCTGATAGTACGCGGCGATTGCCTGCTTGAATTCATCTTTCGAGAGTTTCTTGCCCTTCAGCGGGCCGCCTTCGAGAGGCTCAAAAAATCGCTCCGGGATCCAATCGTCATCTTTGGTAAAGCCCTCCCTGACGTTGAATGCCCGGGCCATCGTGGTGCAGCGTTCCCCGACCTTCATGAGCTCCCACGTCGTCGTGTCCCAGCCCGTGACCGCATTTACCATTTGCGCCGCCTGCGGTATCGTCCAAACCCTGGCGGGGGCAGTCGAAAACAAACATAATTCAATACAATCACCCACACTCCACCAATGCTGCAAGTATGTGAAGAGCCTGACCTTACGCGGCCCTATATCGGTACTTTTCACGGGCTCTTGGATGCCGAGTGGACTGAGCTCATCCAAGAAGGGGTTCTTCGTTTCAAAACAGGGGTCATGCTCTATTTGAGTGTGATCGGCCCCGATGGGCGAAACGGCGTAACCCAGCCCCACGCCCGCTTTCAAGCGGACCTCGTGCATCGGGAGCTCTTTACCTTTGGTGTGCAACGCGAACTTCTCAGCTCCTTTCCCGATTTTTTCGGCTGCTCGCTTGACGCCCTCGGCGAGGATGTCACCTAGACCCTCGCGTTTGGCTATCATCTCCGCCATTTTTACCACTGCTTCGGCGTTGCCGAATTTCAGTTCGAGCCCCCCCGTATCGTCTTTTGTAAGAATGCCGTTCTCGAAACATTCAATCGCGAAAGCCACTGACATGCCCGTGGATATGGTATCCATTGTGTATGCATTACAGATCTCCGCAGCCTTTACCACGGCCTTCAAATCATCTACGCCACAGTTCGAACCGAAGGCGGCGAGTGTTTCGTACTCCGGGCCTCCGTAAGCAGGGTCAACTTTGTAGGGCTCATCAACTTTAACTTTTCTCTTGCATCCCACGGGGCAAGCAAAACACGCTTCCTGGCCGGCATCCAAGGTCTCCTTTAGTTTCTCACCGCTTATCTTCTCGGCTCCTTCAAACGCGCCCTCGTGAAAGTTCCTCGTTGGGAGGGCCCCCAGTTTTTGATGTACTAGAATGAGAATGGGTGTGCCCAACTCGTGGAGTCCTGAAGTATCCCCTTTCTTCTTGAAGTTCTCGGCAAACCACCTGGCAAGCGCTTTCACGGTATCCGAATCTTTTACCTCGACTTTTTTCGTTCCCCTCACCGCTACGGCCTTGAGGTTTTTCGACCCCATGACCGCACCCATGCCGCCGCGACCGTTCATGTGTTTTAACTCGTTGGCGATGCAAGCATATCGAACGAGCTTCTCACCAGCGGGACCTATCAGTGCAACCCTAATCTTGTTATCTCCTAACTCCTCGCGGATGCCTTCTTGGGTCTCCTTGCCCGTCTTTCCCCACAGCTTGCCGGCATCACGTATCTCAACTTCGCCGTCATGAATCCACAGGTAAACGGGCTTGTTTGCCTTCCCTTTAATGATTACCGCGTCATAGCCAGTGAACTTCAACTCGGGGCCAAAGAAACCTCCAGCTTCAGACCCAATGAAGGTCCCGGTCAATGGAGACTTCGCGGCAACTGTGAACCGGGCAGCACCAGGGAGTAGGGCACCAGTGATGACGCCCGGCGCAAAGATCAGCATGTTGTCCGGTCCGAGCGAATCCACATCCGGCTCCAGCTCCTTCAGCAGGTAGTAAAGTGCGAGGCCCCTTCCCCCGATGTACCTCCTGTAAAAAACCTCATCCGGCTCATCCACCGAGATTTTTCCGCTCGACAAATCGACGCGTAAAATCTTGCCATTATAGCCGTAAGCCATGTTCTCACTTCACCGTTCCTCTCTCGGGGTTGCCTGCCAAAAACTTTTCGACCTCTTTCAATGTCGGCATGGATTGGGCACCTATCTTCATCACAGAGAGGGCCGCGGATGCCGCTGCAAAATCCGCAGCCTCCCTCGGGGCCATCCCCTTGTAAATGCAGCTGATGAAAGCCGAGTTGAAGCAATCACCCGCGCCAGTCGTGTCCACCACGTTTTCGACTTTATAAATTGGTATTTGGTGCTCCCCCTCGGACGTTACGAGCATGGATCCCTCTTCACCCATTGTTATGAGGACAAGCTCAGGGCCAAAGCTTAAGAGTTTTTTTGCCGCCTTCTTAACATCGGTTTCTTTGGTAAGTTCAAGGGCCCCTCTGCGGTTGGGTAGGAGGATATCCGTCATCCCAAGCAAATCCTTGATCGCATCCAAGCCGTAAACGGCGACATGCCTTTCCAGGTCGAACGAAACTTTCTTACCAGCTTCCTTTGCGATTTTCATGCATTTTCTGGCTGGATCAATTTTCACGGCATCCGTGTGGAAAATATCCGCTTTTGCGACATAATCTGATATAATTTCACCTGCATCGAGGACATTTTTTTCCATGTATATATCTTGAAGTATTTGGCGACTTCCGTGAGAATCCACGACTATGATGTTGACCGGAGTTTTTGTCTCTTTTTTCAGAAAGAAATGGTCCATGTCCATGTCGTGATTTTTAAAATTTTGTACTATCTCATGACCGTTGGAATCGTCGCCAGCTGAACCCATGAAACCGGACTTGACACCGTTGCGTGCAACCCCAACGCAGAAATTCGCGACGACCCCCCCACATTGCCTCGCGAAATTTTTTATCCAAATCTTGTCGTCGGGTTTGCAGAACTCCTCGACTATTACAAACTCATCTATCGAGGATACGCCCAAGCCTATTATCTTTGCAACCATAACTCCAACCTCGTGTGATTTTTGCCATTTCATCTAAATTTGCCCAACTTTAAGTTTTTCGCCCGAAGCTTGGAGAGCTAGAGCTTAAAGACGTGGCCGACGATTGGAAGCTGGGTCAGCGGATGGAGATCATCTACGAGGGCAAGACCAATCGTTTGATTCGCCTAGGCGATCGAACTTTGCTGCAGTTCAAAGACGCATTGGTCGGCGACGCGAAGGGTAACGTCGACCCGGGCGGTGATTTCGTCGTCGGGCAGCTGGAGGGCAAGGGCGCGGCGTCCGCAAAGGTCGCTGCTTATTTTTTTAAACTCATGAACGAAGCCGGTATCGATACCCACTTCTTGGGGGTGCACTCGGATACCGAGCTGGAGATTCGCCCAATCACAAGGATTCAGCTAGAGGTGATCTACAGGGCGCTGGCGTATGGGAGTTTTCTTCGGAGATATCGCGGCTATGTGCAGCCGATGGCGGAACTCGACTTGGTTGAATTTAATCTCAAAGACGATGCTCTGGGAGACCCCCTGCTCGAGCGCCGCGTCGTCACCAAACTCGGAATCGCCAGCCCTGATGAGGTCGGGCGCATGGAAGTGATAGCTCGTCGGGTCGTGAGGGCGGTAACGGGGGTGCTTACCGACCAAGGGTTAAAACTCGTCGACATGAAGCTGGAGTTCGGTAGGATTGGTGAAAATCTTGTGGTAATCGATGCGTTGAGCGGGGACACCATGCGGGTTTACGATCCCGAAAAAAGAAAAGTGTTGAACCAGCTTGAACTAGCGGAGGGACTTGGTCTTACTTGACGAGCTTTTCTACCTCTTCCTCTGAGAGCTCGCGGTAGCCTCGCTCATCGATTAGCGCGATGACCGTCTTGTCCCCAGTCGCGGCATCCCGCTCGATTGCGATCTTGATCGACTGCGCCACCAGCTTCGCCCCATCGTCGAGCTTCAACCCGTCGCGGTAGTTCTGCTCGAGCACGCCGTAAGCCACCGTGGATCCGGTGCCGGCGCTCGCGAACTTCTCCTCCTCGAGCTTGCCCCCCACGGGGTCGAGGAAGCAAAGGCGTGGCCCGTCGCTATCGACGCCCGAAATCACACCCGCCACTATGTAGGGAAATACCCGCCGCCCATGGAGCATGTTTGACGCCACCTGAGCCAAGCTCTTCGTCGAGATCGGGCGCCCGTGACTCAGGCGGTAAAGGTTAGCCTCAGCTCGGAGCATGTTGACCAAGCTCTGGACATCGCCCGAGCTGCCCGAAATAGCGGCCCCAATCCGCCCATCGAGCTTGAAGACCTTCCGGACGCGCTTGCTGAGCACCAGATAGTAAGCCGTACCCCGGGTGTCCGAGGCCAGGGCGATTCCCTCCTTGCATCGAACCCCAACGATCGTTCCCGTGAAGCCGTACATTGTCATCACACGTAGATTGGCGTGCTGGTTATAAAAATCATCGCCGCCGGAGCAGGACCGCGGCGAGCGCTACAATCGAGCCGACGAGCACGGCAACCAAGGCGTAGAGCAAAAGGTTGAAAAGTTGCTCGGCGGGCGGGGCCGGGAGAGAGGAGATCGACACCGACGCCTCGCCCTTTGCCAAGAAAGTTCCACTAATAGTATCGTGGGGACTGTCGTAAGTTACATTGACCGTGAGGGTGTGGGACTCACCGTAAGCCCCTTCCTTGACCCTTGGCCTGAAGGTTACCTCCCCCGTACTCCCTGAGGGGATGTCCCCGATGTTTTCAATTGGAACTTCATCGAAATAGCTCGAATCCACCACGAGCTGCGCTTTGACATTTGATGCAGGACGCCTACCGATGTTCTTGACTTGTAGGGTTGCGATCAGTTCTCCGTCTGCGATTTCGCGTGACGGAGTCAAGTTAAGTTGGAGTGCTATCTCCGGGGCAACCGTCCCGGTATGGGAACCGCGGACAGTTGCAGGAGGAGGTTTAGTCCACCTCCACCCCCACACACCCGAACCTTGCCATTTAATTTCACCATCCTTAACGACATTCTCACCACCCACTGAGGCACCGACGATGTGTGAATAATCGATGTACCCAAAGGATCCGACACCGGTGGGCCAAACGAGGTCAAGGGGGACCCATCCAATGCTTGGCAGATAGATCATCACCCATTCATGCCCAATTTCATCAACATCGGCGCTGATCTCCGTAGCCCCGTAAAGCGGGGAGTAGGCCAAGCCAATGATGGCCTTAGCTGGCACCCCAACCGCTCGCGCCAAAGCTATGTATAGATTTGAATAGTCGCTGCAATCTCCTTCTCTTGGAGAAAGGCGAAATGCGTCGAGGGCCCCATGCTCAACCAGCTGGCGTTTGTAGGAGAAATAGCTTATCACATTTTCAAACAGCAGCCTCGCTTTTCGATAAAGATTGGTTTCATTCTCCACCACTTGGTCCGCGTAGGCGACGATTTCAGGCGCATTTTCAAAAAGCCCATCAACCGGCAAAGTGTATTTTACAACCTCGGAAGGGATAGAGGTGCCGACCGACTCCGGATCTATCTCGAACTGAGGAACTGTTTTGACCCGCAAGGTTTGAACCACGGTTATCGTCTTTGAAGCGCCCACGGGAATGTTGCCAACGTTGACCTCTACCCAACGGTTTTCCTCGCCCCTAGATGCTGTGAAAGAGGTGGGCGCCCCGTCGACACTTATTTCTTCGCTCAACACCACTTGGTCTGCCCATACGGAGTAATTATCGAAGAGTGAAATCGTTGCTCTGACATTGTTTGCTTGGTTGGGGCCATCGTTCGTCAACTCATAATCTATCGTGATGGTATAGATGGCTGCCTCCTCCGCTTGGGCACTTGCAACCGGTTGGATTAAGAACAGCACGAAAATGGAGAGCCCGATAACAGCCAGCTTGCGCAACTGCTCACCCTCTAGGCTATTTTTTACCACTTTAAAGAACCTCCGTATCCCGTTGGGCGGCACACGTATGTCACATCTGCGCAAATTTTCCCCCTTATAAAGAACCCCCACGCAAAGCCTCGGCGGGAGAGAATGGATGAGAAAACCATGACCAAGCTGAGTCTGCTTTGCTCGCTGACGGGGCTGGCGGCTATCTACGCCGCGGCGATGCAGGTCCGCCCGACGATGACTCCCATCGCGAGCCTGGACAACGAGTTCGTCGGGCTGCAGGTGACAGTTTCCGGGCAGGTCGTCGACTCCTACGAGCACCCCGATGGGCACCTCTTCCTGAAGCTGCGCGACAACTCGGGAGGCGTGGTCAGCGTTCCGGTGTTCGCCCGGGTGCGCGCGGAGCTGAGCGAGCCAATAGAGTTTCTGGACATCGTGCAGGTTGCAGGCGAGGTGACGCTCTACAAGGGCGAGCTCGAGGTGATTCCCAGAGGGGCGGGTGACTTGCGAGTGGTGCACACGGCTCCGGCCAAGCTCTCGAGCCTGAGCCGGGAGCATGTGGACATTCCGGTGAAGGTGCAGGCCACCATCGTAGAGCGCGAAATCGTGGGGGGTGGAAGCCTGATCCTGACGCTCCAGGAGGATGACAGCCAGCTGTTGGTCTTCGTCCCCGCATGGGTGGTTGAGGATGGCTTGCCCGAGCTCCACGTCGGCAACGTGGTGTGCGTCGACGGGTGGCTCCAGCTTTACAACGACGAGCTCGAGCTGAAGCTCGGGGCCCCATCGCACCTGCGGGTCGTCGAGGCGGCGTAGATGCTGGAGGTGCTCGCCTACACGCTGCTGGGCGTGGGGCTGGGCACCTTCACGGGCTTGATCCCTGGCGTCCACGTGAACAACCTCGCGCCCTTATTGGTCGGAGTAGCAGCGGTCTCAGGCCTGCCACCGATGAACATCGTGGCCGCTATCGTGGCGATGATGATGGCCCACACTATCATCAGCTACATCCCAGCGACCTTCTTGGGGGCGCCCGAGCCCGGGACTGAGCTCTCGGTGCTGCCCGCCCACCGCCTGCTGCTCGAGGGGCGGGGATACGAGGTCATCCGCCTGACCGCGTTCGGCTGTCTCGGGGCCCTGATGCTGAGCGCCGCGCTCGCCCTGCCCCTTTCGCTCATATTCGCCCCCGCCTACGCGTTCGTCCAGCCCCAGATGCACTGGCTACTACTCTCGGTGATCGTAATCATGATCGCGCTCGAGCGCTCGCGTTCGGGCATCCTGTGGGCGATGACAATTTTTCTGCTCTCGGGTCTGCTGGGTCTGTTCACGTTGGACACCAACCTCGTGAGGGGAGACGTGGCCCTGTTACCCTTGCTCAGCGGGCTCTTCGGGGTGAGCGTTCTCCTGCTTAGCGCCGTCCGCAAGAGCAGCCTTCCCAAACAGAAAGTTGATAACCCGGAGCCGCTCGAGTTTCGTGAAAACGCGAGAGCTTTGTGCGCGGGAACCGGGGCTGGCGTCCTGACGGGCATCATCCCGGGCATAGGCCCATCGCAGGGGACGGTGCTCGCCCAGCTGGTGACCCGCTCGAGCGGCACGCGTGAGTTCTTGGTGGGGGTGAGCGGGGTGAACACGGCGAAGGCGCTATTCTCATTTGTCGCGCTTTACGCCATCGCCAGACCCAGGAGCGGTGCAGCCGTCGCCGTCGACCAACTCGTGGATAAAGTTGGTTTGAATGAACTCATCTTTTTGATAGGAGTCGCGCTCGTCGCGGGGGGGATTGCGACGGTGCTTCACTTGAGGCTCGGCAGGCTCGCGGCCCGCCACATCGGGGGGCTGCCTTACCGGACGATGTGCCTGACGGTGATCTCGGGCATGGCGGTGATGACGTTTTGTTACGCGGGTTTGATGGGCCTGCTCATTTTAGCAACTGCGACTGCGATCGGGATACTTCCCGCGGTGGCCAAGGTCAAGCGTACCCACTGCATGGGGGTGATAATGTTGCCTTGCATCCTCTATTTTGCGGGGGCGAAGGATGGAGTGCTCGCGGCGCTCGGCTTATAAGCCCCGCTCCCTGATCGCCTTCCACAGCTTGAACCCGGCGTAGAGGGCGAGCACGAGCCCCGGGATTGCGAGCGAAAGCTTGAGCTCGATCGAGACCAGCCCCGCTCGGACCAGACCGAAGCCCAGCAAGACGAGCCCCACCACGAGCAGGACCGGCATGAATGTCATCTCGGGAGGCGCCCGGAGCCAGTGCCAGAAATAATCGCCGATCAGCCGGAAATAGCTGAGTATGAGCACGACCCCCAGCCCCATGAAGGCCGCATCGACCAAGCTTTTGGGGGCTGGGTAGACCCCCTCAATTAAAAGGTACACTCCGATCACGAGGGCGATGAATGCGAGGTAAGGTCTATTGGCGTTCATCTTCTCTTCCAAAAATCATTTGAGTTTATCTGATTAAAGGACATAGCTTTTCCTGATGGGAATGCGGGTCGCGGCCCTTTGCTCGGGTGGGAAGGATTCGGCGTATGCGCTCTGGCTGGCGATGGAGCAGGGGCACGAGGTTGCGCAGGTAGTGGCGATGATCCCGCGCCGAGAGGACTCCTGGATGTTTCACTTCCCAAACATTCACCTCATCGACCTCTTCGCCGAATGTGTGGGCCTGCTCCTCATCAAGGCCGAGACGAGCGGCGAGCGCGAGGCGGAACTTGAGGACCTGAAACGAGTGCTTCAAACGCTTGACATCGAGGGCGTGGTAAGCGGCGCAATAGCCTCGAACTATCAAAAGAGCCGCATCGACCGCATCTGCGGGGAGCTCGGTTTAAAGTCGATAGCACCCCTCTGGGGGAGGGAGCCCCTCGAGCTTTTGCGGGAGTTCATCGCGGCGGGTTTTGAGGCAATCGTGACGAGCGTCTCCGCTGAAGGCTTTGATGAGAACTGGCTGGGGAGGGAGCTCGACGAGGCAGCGGTACGCGATTTGCTCGAACTCAATCGTAGGTACAAGGTCAATTTGAGCGGAGAGGGCGGCGAGTACGAGAGCCTCATCCTGGATGCGCCATTTTTCGGGAAGCGCATCGAGCCCGTCGAGGTGGAACGTGTCTGGCGGGGGACTAACGGATATTTAATCATCAAGCAAGCAAAGCTCGTGGAGAAGTGAACCATGTCGACCGCCATCGTTTACTCGGAGAAATACCTCGAGCACAAACCGGGCATGGGGCACCCCGAGCGGCCCGAGCGCCTGAAGGCGATAGTGGAAGCGCTGAGGGGGGCAAAGCTCTGGGGAACGCCGAGCGTAAAGGTGATCGAGCCCAAGCCAGCTAAACGTGGGGATATCGAGCTCGTTCATGCCACCGAGCACATCGAACTCGTCGAACGCCTGAGCAAATCCGAACGCCCCCTCGATGGCGACACCCCCGTGCGCAAGAACACCTTCGAGCTCGCGCTGCTCGCCGCGGGAGGGACGATCGATGCCGGGCGCGCGGTACTCTCGGGTGAGGCCTCGAACGCATTCGCCTTGGTTCGTCCTCCGGGTCACCACGCGTCCCGAGCGCGGGGCGGGGGGTTCTGCTACTTCAACAACCTCGCGGTGATGATCGAGCGCATGAAGCGGGAGTTCGGGCTGAGACGAATATTCGTCCTGGACTTCGACGCCCACCACGGCAACGGTACCGAGGACATCTTCTACGAGGACCCGAGCGTGCTTTACATGTCGTTGCATCAGGACCCGCTCACGCTTTACCCCGGGACCGGCTTCGTCCACGAGCTGGGCTCGGGGGAGGGCGAGGGATATACCGTCAACGTGCCCATGCCCCCTGGGAGCGGCGATGCCGAGTACGCGGGCGCCATGGGTGAAATTTTCGTGCCGCTGAGCGAGCAGTTCAAGCCCGACCTTTTCGCGGTTTCCGCCGGGTTCGACGCGTACGCCGATGACCCACTCACACAGCTGCGGCTATCAACACCCGCCTATGGGTGGCTCACACGTTTCGTCGTCGAGCAAGCTGAGAGGCTGTGCAAGGGGCGGGTGGTTTTTGTGCTCGAAGGTGGTTATGTGCTCGACGCTTTGGCGGAGGGAGTGGTAAATGTAGTGAAAACCCTGACCGGCGAGAAACCTCCAACGCCCGTCGAACCTCGCCGCCCCAGCGTTATCGATGAGCTCAAGCGGGGGCTCGCGAGCTATTGGAAACTGTGAGTTCACACGTGTGCATTGCTGAAATTTTCCCCTTTATAAACAACCCCCGCCCAAAGCCCCGGCGGGAGAACAGTGAAAAAAAGGAAAAACGGACAACATCCCGGTCTGGCAACTAAATCTCTCTCCCAACTCGGTAAAAGATTTTCGGTGGGCGCGTAGTGTAACGGATAACATCCCGGTCTGGCGGTCGCTCGTGCGGCCGAAAACTGGAAATCCGGGTTCGAATCCCGGCGCGCCCGACACTACGGGTTGAGAAAGCGCTAGACATTTAACGCCAGCCATAAATCGGTTTTCGGGAGTGAATGGATAAAATTCTAAAATCGATCCTCAAGCGGGTCAAGCCAACCCCAGCCGACCGGGAGCGCCTCGAGCGGGCGACGGCCGAGCTCATCGAGCAGACGGACGCAACCTGCTCCAAGCTCGGCATCAAAGCAAAAGCAATGCTCGTGGGTTCCGCGGCCCGCAACACGTGGCTCCGTTCCGAGCGCGACATCGATATCTTCATCCTCCTTCCAGAGGGGCTTTCACGCGAGGAGCTCGAGCGCCAAGGGCTAGCAGTAGCGCGGGAGGTGGCCGGTAAGCGCGGAAAGGAGAGCTTCGCCGAGCACCCCTACGTGACGATGCGATTCAAGGGCTTCGATGTCGATCTCGTCCCCTGCTACGACATCGCCAAGCCGAGTGAAATCCGCAGCGCGGTCGACCGCTCTCCCCACCACCAGCGCTACATCACTAAACACCTGAAGTCCGAACTTCTCGATGAAGTGCTGCTGGCGAAGCAATTTATGCTCGGCATCGGTTGTTATGGCGCAGAGCTGAAGGTACAGGGTTTTTCAGGATATCTCTGCGAGCTCCTCGTGCTGCACTACGGCTCATTTGAAAAGTTAGTGGAAAGTGCGAGCGGTTGGAAGCCAAGCACGGTCATCGACCTCGAGCGCAGTTACCCGGACCCATCCGAAGCTGAGAGGATGTTTGAGGGGCAGCCGCTGATCACGATTGATCCCGTCGACGCCAGCCGGAATGTAGGTGCCGCGGTGTCGATGCGGAGCTTCGCCACTTTCGTCCGGGCATGCCAAGATTTCGCGCAGGGGCCGGGGGAACAATTTTTCTTCCCAAAACCCGTGCGAAGGCTGAGTGCGCGGGAGATTCAGGCGACGTTGGAGCGGAGGGGGACGACACTCTTTTGCGTTGCCTTCTCCCCGCCCGATGTCGTCCCCGACGTGCTTTACCCCCAGCTCCGGAAGGCCGAGCGGACCCTTGTGACGCGGCTGGCGCGGGCTGGGTTCGGGGTGATGCGGAGCGACGTGTGGTCGAATTCTCAGGCCCTCATCCTGCTCGAGTTGGCGGTGACGAGGCTACCCCGGGTACGCACCCGCGTTGGGCCCCCGGTTTCGATCGAAGTAGGGGATTTCATCCAAACTCACCTAAAATCGAAGCGAAAATTCGCCGGCCCATTCGTCGATACCGCAGGAAGGCTAATCTTTGAGATCGAGCGCGAGCAAGCGAGTGCGAGGGAAGTACTCGAGCAGGCGTTAGGGGAGCGCACGACCCTCGGCAGGCACGTGGGTGAAGCCATCGCAAGGGGATATCAAATCTACAAGGGGAAGAATATCGTCCAGCTCTGCAAGGATGAAAAGGTCAGCGAGTTCATCTCCGAATATTTAACGCGCTGCCTGCCTTGGTATCGGTGACGAGAAGGTGTTATCTCAAGAAAAAAGATATAAAATTTTATTAACACGAGTGGCTTGTCACTGCTTTGAAACAAAAACAATGCACCAACTCCCGCATAGGCAAAAAATAAATACTCACAAAAAAGTTTAACTGCGGATAGAAAATGAGAGGAACTGTTTTGAGAGTGGCAGGGGCTATCTTTTCCATTCTGATCGCGATTGTCGTCGCCTATGTAATGCTAACCTACGTGATACCGGAGGTTCTTTATGAGGACCAAGAGCCAACCAGAGAGATAACATTGTCCTCGGTCGAATCCTCTGACCCCCAAGCAATCCGCATGCATTACGAGTGGGAGCACGGTTACAACAAATACTCATGGGACGTAGCCATTCCTCGTGAATTGCACCAGTATGCTGAAAACAAACCAAGAATTTCCTCATCCCAACTCCAGTCTGTGTCCCGCCGCTACTCTACCTACATTACCGACCCCAGAGACGATAATCTTTTGAAAACCATGGTGGCATCGATAGATAATCTCGTAACGAAAGAAGGGCTTAGCGAGGTAGAAAGGCTGTATACCGCGATAACGTTTGTTCAAAGCGTGCCATACGGATACGACACTGAAACAACGGGCCAAGTTGAGTACCCGAGGTACCCTGTTGAAACACTGGTAGACAATGTGGGAGACTGCGAAGACACATCCATCCTGATGGGAGCTTTGCTCAGGGAAATGGGCTACGATGTAGCGTTAATTATATATGAAAATATCCACAGTGCGCTGGGCGTCTGTGAAACAGATGACATGAATTTTTATGGTACGTATTACCCGAAAGAGGGCAAAAGGTATTACTACCTAGAAACGACGAGCGAGGGTCGTGGAGTGGGGGAAATCCCTGACGAGTACAGCGGAGAATCTGCTAGCGTCTTCGGCATTATACCAGTTCCGATATTCACGCATACTTGGCAGAGTAGCTGGTACGGCACGAGCCTGACAGTAACGGTTATCGTCAAAAATGAGGGGACCGCAGCGGCGGAGGGGGTATCTGTAAAAGTTGGTTTCGTGGACACCAACAGCCAGTTATGGAATGTTCAGTATAGTGAAAGTTTTAACCTTGAGCCGAACTCTGAGGGAACTGTAGCACTGCAACTTCAAAGGACTACGGGCAAGTATGTCCGGGTGGCTGTTTACGTGATCTACGAAGGTTATAATTACGATAAATCATACTCCGACTGGTTTAGCACGTAATCGTGAAGATAAATTACAATTGGCGGGAATTCTATCGCAGGTAGTTGAGCGAAGAAACTCAAAATCCCTAGACCCGAAACTTAGCGACCGCAGGAAGAAAACATAGAATCCCCCACACCGCGTATCCAATAAAATCCTTCCACGTTTCTTCGTGCCTGAGCTCCCTCTTCCCTATTTCCCTTTTCGCCCCATCGGATGTGATCTCTCCTTTCCTGAGTTTTTCCGCCAAATCTTTTGCCCGTCCGCCCTTTCCCCGTTTCTCTTCTTCAGCTATTTACTAACCCTTCAACGGGAATCTAATTAGGTGGGATTGATAAAGCCACAAACTACTGCCATGTCCTCTATTTTTCCTCGCGGAGCAATTTGTCGCTAGATCTCAGCAGCGCGATGAACAACACCATTGAAACGATGAAGATGATCAAAAAAATAGGCAGCGGTCCTAGCCCAAGGAGGCTCACGGGGTGCAAGCCGAGCCAGAAAACAATCGCAAGAATAAATATTGTATAAATCCCAGTGGCTAACAGGCCCAACAGCGTAAGTTTCTTCCTCTTTTTTTCTTCCATGATTCCACATTATTTACCTAACGCGCTGCCTGCCTTGGTATCGTTGATCGAGCGCAAAATCGTTTGGTTGATTTTACTTTTCCGCAAATGATTTCAGCGAACTTTAGGTCTATATCTGTCCCAGAAGAAACCGACGAGAACTCCCCAGATCAAGGCAGATATCAAACTCGTTACAGCGTGGACAGGCATCGATTCTATGGTTCCCAAGTAATACCCGAGCCCCAGCCCTATGACAATCCACCATATTATTCCGAGGGATATCCCCTTCGAAATACTTTTAGCCCCAGGCAGATGGCCGTAAGCCGCTGCATATATCGTCCCGAAAATTAGTCCGACCATGGCATAAGCTATTATGTATCCAATCGCCCTTTCGTAGACTATGTATTCGCCGGGTCCGAGTTGCGTGTAAGTGTAGACAATGGCTATTATTGAGAATATTATCCCGTAAACAGCTCCTGCTTTTGCACCCGCCGACATGCCCCTTTTAAACTCGGCCAATCGTTCACCTCTTTCAGTCAAGCCCTTCTCACTTTACCTTCTTAACTGTATCATCCACTAAGATTTTTCTTTTTTCCCATCTTTCAACCCTTCATCATTCTTCGCGACGTGATTTCCGACCCACTCTCGTGATAAACAAAGCGATTCCTATTATGATCACCCAAACGATTATCAAAACAATTCCGATAAAAATAAACTGAGCCACCCACGTGGGGCGCGGCGGCTTCCAAAATATGTGAAAGAGCGCTGCAAGTGCCACCCACATTACAGATATGATAGCCAAACTCTGGGCTGCCATCAGTTTCTTGGACTTTGCGCCCCTCACTCGACCTCCTCCTTCTTTGATTTGATTTTCTGTAGGTCCCCCTTGAACTCCTCCCACCTCTTGCCCACACCGCCTTCTCTCCAAATATTCTTACGAATCTTTCTGCCATCGGGGGTCAAACCCGTTATCTTTAAACCCTCCGTCCCGCCGCGTTTGATTATTTCCAAACCAGTTATCTCTCGAATGGTAATCGGCCGGAACTTCCGCTGAAAGGTCATACCCTCCTTGTCAAAAACTATTTTCTCGATATAGAAAAGAACACCCAAGATGCACATCGCGACTACAGCTGGTAAGAAAACCCAAATGTATTTCAGAATAAGAGCAGAAAGGCCCAGCAGGTAAAGGAAAGAGAAGAGTATCAGACAACTCGCTAGGAAAATCAGAGATATTATGTAACTTTTCCTTATCAGATAAACTTTTTGCGCCATCGGATGACAACCAACCCACTTTATTTTTTATCTAATTTTTTAACTCCTTTTTTCATCTTTCACGGTGGTTAATACCATCTCTCTCCTCTCTTCCTCTTTATGATGGTGATAGGAATAGCGAGGATAGCTACGTAGATCAATGCAAATACGAACATCCACACGAAAGAACTCCCGGGAGAACCTACCTCAAACGGGCCAATTCCTGGAAGGTCATGCGACGTCACATACCACACGATAATGAATACCGGTAACAACAGAGCCGCAAGGGCCCCAATTGCCGCGGCAGCAAATTTTACATTCTTTCTCATTTTGCCCCCTCAGCGCAAGCGGGAGTATAACAAGGCCAATATAGCTACGACCACGCAGATGACGGGCACGATGATCCAAACGATCGGAACGCCTTCCTCAGCAGGGGCAGCGCCGACGCTTAGCTGCAGCGAGTCAAGAATGGAGTGCAGATCCCCTTTGAGCACCTCTGATGCATCTGCTCCACCGATGGTATCAGGAAGAGGAGGGAGGGCACTTGAAGGATAGACGTTAAGGGTATAATTGGCATCAAAAGACAAATAGAGGGCACCGCCCGGCATCCAAGGGACGTAGGGTGATTCCTCGATATAGCTATTTACACGGACGAGCATCATGAGCCTGCGACTAATCGCACCGTAATCGGTCTCGTGAATGGTTTTGATGAGAACATAATAGGCATCATGCCCGCTGATTTGGGTGTCCTCTTCTTCTTCGATCTCCCTCCTGAAACCTTCCACTTCTTCCCACCCTTGAATATGGTCTAGCAGTAATTCGTTCATCGGCAGTTGGTTTTCGTTCGGCCAAAAAGAAACGCGTATAGTGATAGGTTGTGAAGCGTATAAATGAGGAATAGGTTTTCCTGGCTCGGACTGCCTACTATCAATTGACGTATTCGCAAATAACATTGGTCCACCTTCGTATGTCTCGAGCTCATCAACCGCGTAGTTGGGCGGTAACGTGAGGTAAAGCGTTATCTCATCGGCATTCTCTAGCACCCTCCAAGGGCCCATCGTCACCCGCGTCCCCTCTTGAGCTTTGGCTATGGGGGAAATCAAAGAAAGTGCCGCTATCGCTAACAAAAGACCAAGCAACCAAATCGCTTTTCGACCCATCCTCGACGCCTCACGACTTTCTAGCGGACTCTCTTCCCTCCAAATGATACTCAGCACATTTTATAAGCCTAGCTCGATCCGCGCTAGAGTGCTGTAAATAGGCCCCTTCTGCGTGAGCGTGCTTTGCTTCAGCTCCACCGCCTGGGCGCGCGTCGTTCCGAATTCCGTGCCCGCCATTTCTTTGATGAACGCTGCGAGTCGCTCTTTTTGTTTAGCTGTTTTGACCCGGGCAATTGTTAGGTGGGGAACAAAATCTCGCTCCGGGCGAAACCCCAGCGGCCCCAGCTCGCGGTCGATCCCTTGCTGGAGGCCGATGACCTCGTCGCGCCCCTCGGCCACGCCTGCCCACACGACTCGGATGTAGCGCAGGTTCGGGAAGACGCCTATGCCCTTAACCCCGATGTCAAATTGCCCCCTTCCCGCAGCGGCCCTTCTTAACGCCTCGGCGACCGCACCGATCTTGTCTTCGGGAACCTCCCCGAGGAATTTCATCGTCACGTGGATGTTGGGTGGTTCGACGAGCTTGAGCTGCGCCCCGGTTGCCTGGAGTTGCTCTTGGGCGGCCACCAGCTTGTGCCTGACCGCCTCGTCGATATCGATTCCGATGAAAACTCGTGGCATTTATTTGAACCCCTACTTCTTCCTCCACTTCAATAATCAAATTAAGCATATCAGATTAAAATAACTGTCTCTCAAGATGAATCGCGAGCGCTACTTGAACTAGCGGGCACCCTTTGATGTAGCACTAACTATTTAATAGTGAAACAAGACTCTTTTTAGGAGTTGTTGAAATGGTTTCGAAGTTAGCAGTTGGAGTAATTGTGGTGATCGTGGTGGTCGGTGGAGGGGCAGCGGCATATGTATTGACGCGTCCGCCTGAAGCAGCTGAGACGTATACTCTAACAACTTCCGTCAGTCCATCAGGGAGCGGTTCCGTCAGCCCAAGTTCAGGGACCTATGATGCTGGGACCTCGGTGACGCTCACAGCAACACCAGCTTCTGATTATCAGTTTGACAATTGGAGTGGTGATGCCTCTGGGACCTCAACTTCAGTTATCATAACGATGGATTCAAACAAGTCGGTTGTGGCGCATTTTAAAACAATTCCAGAAACGTACGAGCTCTTCTATGACTACGAAGTCGGCGAATATTACGTCTACGAGACGACTACGACTACGACCATGGATAATACGACGGAAAATATCTTGTCGACCTATACCATGCAGGTGACCGCAGTGGAGGA
>DAOVGS010000062.1 GCA_030672285.1 Hadesarchaea archaeon
AACCCAAGACCGTTGGTCCATCTGGGGAGTCGGCGGTAACCTCAAACCCACCCAAAATGTCATCGACGCGAGAAACTCGGGGACTGCGCTAAGCTTGCTCACATCGATTGCGGCTTTGGCGCCCACGCTAACAGTGCTCAACGGCGACACCCAGCTGCGCTCCCGCCCGATGCCCGTGTTGCTGAGATCCCTTCACCGCCTTGGCGCAGATGTCCATTCGACGAAACCGGATGACAGCCCCCCCTTCATCATTTTCGGCGGGGGGCTCATGGGTGGGAAGGTGCGGCTCGGCGAGGTAAGTGCGCATTGCCTGCCTGCCATCCTTCTCTCATGCCCATATGCGGGAAAACGGGTTGAACTCTCTTTCAAACGAAAACAGGGGGATCCCCAGCTTAGGGCAATTCTCGAACTTGCAAAGAGGGCCGGTGTGGAGGTGAGCTCAAGGGGGAAGAAGCTCCTGATACCGAACCAGCCCTACCATGCGTTCAATTTTAGGGTGCCACAGGAGCTCGCGGCAGCGGCGCCCTTCATCGTTGCCGCGACCCTGACGAATTCTAAACTCAAACTTCGCGGAGTGAAAGGTGTGGCCGGTCGAGACGTTGCGTTTTTAGACGTCCTGAAAATGGCCGGCCTCAGGGTGCGGGTGTCCAAAAAAAGTTTCGTCGCGGATGGCAAACAGAACCCTCGTGCCGCCAAACTGGACCTTTCCCGGGTGCCGGAACTTTTGCCGATGATCTCTGTGCTCGCATGTAGGGCCAAGGGTAAAACGCTGATCTGGAACGCCGGTGAGGCGAGGACCATGAAATCAGATCGTATTTCAGCCATGGCCCGAGAACTGCGCCGGATGGGGGCGAAAGTGCTCGAACACCACGACGGATTGCTCATCCAGGGGCCAGCCAAGCTCAAGGGGTGCGAGGTCAACGGGCACGAGGACTATGCAGTTGTCACAGCCTTGATCGTGGCGGGGCTGCTTGCCGAAGGTGAGACAAAAGTAAAAAACGGGGGCACGGCGCTCAGAACCTCGTGCTCCCGCTTCATCTCCACGTTCCAAGGGCTGGGAGCGGACATCAGCTACGCGGTTTAGCGGGGAAACTTTAAACTTTCGAACCGATAGCTTAGCAGGGGGTAGATTGAGAGGCCAGCTTAGCATCGAGTTCATCGTCGTCGTATCGGGCTTGCTCATCATCATCGCCGCCGTCACGATGCCCATGTACAACCAAGCGCGTGCCGACGCCGAGAGGGTCTCAAAGCTTGCGGATGCGCGCGAGGCCGCAAACACTTTGGTGAATGCGCTCAATACGGTCTACGCGGCTGGGGTCGGCTCCCGGCAGACGGCAGAGTACTGGCTCCCCGAAGGTGTCGTTTCGGTCTCCTTTGTCGATGGAGCTGAAAATCGTGTGGATGTTAAGATAGAATTGGACCTAGAAAGCGATAACGCGGTGCAAGTTAGCACGATTCTGCCGAGCATGGGCGATGAAAATCCCGTAATTGTTGGTAACGAAAACTTCGATGTTGGCTCTGGTCTCCATCGGATGACCTTTACATACGAGTTCAGCGGTGATCTGAGGTACATTGAAATCAAGGTGGCTTGAGATGCGGGGACAATCGGCCGTCGAATATCTGCTCATCTTTTCGGCCGTGCTTGTGATTTTCGCTACGGTCACGTTCGGGCAGATGATAAACCCTGCGCAGGAGGCCGGAAGGGACGCGCTGTACCTCTCCCAAGCTAGATCCGCCGCCGATGCGATCGCCGGGGCGATGGACTCCGTGTACGCGAATGGACAAGGGGCGGTGAAGAGCGTCGGCTTTACAATGAATCGTGGTTGGGGACTGTACTTGGAAAATGCTGGAGGAGAAGAAAATGTGAGGATAAACATTGAAACGTCGGAAAGGGTTGAAAACGTCAGGAGCAGCCTCAGGTATGGATTTAATGATAGCTTGCAAAATCTCTCGGCCGGCACCTATACAGTAATCGTTGAGTGGCCTGAGAACGTCCAGATAAACGAGG
>DAOVGS010000008.1 GCA_030672285.1 Hadesarchaea archaeon
AGCAGTGCCCCCCGTTGGACTTGCCCAGCAAGCGATTTGATGACTTCAGGAGTTTTGGAGATCGGCACGGCGACCAGCACGAGCTCTGCTTCCGCGGCAGCCTCGGCGACCAATCTGGAGCTCACGCCGAATTCCCTAGCCACCCGCTCGGCCTTGGCGGCGCTGGCATCCGCGACCACCACCTCGTCCAAGTTCTGCTTTGCGAAGCCGACCAACCATCGCCCCATCGCGCCCGCGCCGATGACAGCGACCTTCACTTACCTTACCCCCTCAACTCCCGTTTCGCTGCAGCTTCCATAACTTTAATGGGCGCCCGCTTGCCCGTCCAGATCTCGAACGCCAGCGCACCTTGGTGCACGAGCATGCCGAGCCCGTCGATGGTCCTCCCCCCCGCCCGCCTCGCCTCTCGCAGCAGCTTCGTCCGGAGGGGCTCGTAGACGATATCGTAGACGACGAGCCCGCGATGCATCATGCTCGCACTCACGAGGGTTTGGTCGGCATTGGGAGACATACCTACCGATGTGGCGTTGATGAGGACATCTATATTTTTCAAGGCCCCGGTGAGTTCGGCGCGGTTTAGGGAAGCTACTTCCACCTCTATCCCCAGCTTTTGTTCGATCGTCGACGCTAATGCTTTTGCCCTCGAGACGGTGCGGTTAGCAATAGTGAGCCTCGCGCCTGCCTTGGATAGGGAGAACGCGATGGCGCGGGCAGCCCCCCCTGCGCCCAAGAGCACCACTTCCTTTTCCCTGACGGAACCAACTTTTTCCTCGAGCGCTCGGAGGGCGCCCTCCCCGTCGGTGTTGAACCCTATGAGTTTCCCCCGATCGTTCTTGACCGTGTTGACCGCACCTACCAGGCTCGCGGACTCATCGAGCTCATCGAGCAGACCGACGATGCCGATTTTGTGGGGGGTGGTGATGTTGAAACCTGCTATGTTAAGCGCCCTAATACCCCCGATGGCGTCGGTCAGAAATTGCTTGGGCACGCGGAGCGCCACGTAGGCACAGTTGAGCCCAAGAGCTCGGAAGGCGGCGTTGTACATGGGCGGCGAGAGGCTTTGCTCAACTGGGTCGCCTATCAGCGCGAAGAGTTTGAGATTTGCTGATTTCATGGTCGTTTTTCCTCTGGGATCAACTCGTTTAGCAGGCGTTTCATCGTTGCGACATCAAACTGCCCAGGCGCGGTCGCTTTACCAGCAGCTGCGTAGATTATGGGCGAGCCGAATACTGGCGCAGCGATACGCGTTATCTTGCCCGCGTCACCCATCGCGAAGGCTATGATAGGCATTGCTACCTCGTCCTGTACTTGGGCTAGGAAATCGAGAATGCGGAGCGCATCCTCCGTACCCTCAGCAAAAGTCACGATCTTCGCGAGGTCGCACCCAGCCCCCACCAAACGCTTTGCCATGTCAGTTAGCACCTCGATGGAGGGTGTTAGGGAAAAATCGTGGTGAGTCATCAACACAGCCACACCGGATTTCTTGGCTTGCGACACCACCCGCTCGCGCAGGGGCTCGGGAGTCGAGAGTTCGATGTCGACGCAGGAAACTCCTTGTGCAATGCCCTGGAGCAGCACCTCGATGCGTTTATTTTCATCTCCTCTGAAGCCGCCTCCCTCTCGATTCGGGCGGTTCGTCAGGATCACCGGCACTTTGACGGGCAGCAGTTTCTCCCAGCCGGCGGAATCGTGTAGTCCGTCGATGCGAAGCTCGATTAAATCAGCGCCTTGATTGATTGCCCTAGCTACACTTGCGCGCATTGTTTCGATATCTTGGCCGATTACCGCCCCACAGACGGCAGGCGTTCGCACCTCATGCTTGCCGAGTTTAAGCGTTCCCACAGAGTTTACACTCCTGTAACCACCCATTGTTGTCGTTTGAGTATATTACGAGCGGGGGCCGTCGAAGGGAACGAAATATAAGCCTCGCGAGGGCAAAAAGAGGGCGGCGTGAAAATGGGGTGGAAAGAGAAATACAGGGAGTTAAACGACAGGATGGCGCGCGGGTTTGGAAAGAGATATTACAACTACTACCAGCGCCGAAGGGCCAAGAGCAAGACAAAGAAAAAAACAACCCCCCAACTATCAGTGGGACAACGTGCAGGAATTATAATACTCAGCATTGGGGCTCTTTGTGTGGGTTTTGCATTCTTGTTATATGTCTTTTTTTATGCCCCCGCGTTGGCGCAACGGCGAGTAGATGCGATCAACATCGTGCGCGGTTATGGGGCTGACGAGTGGATAACAATCGATAAATTAGTGCAAGATGAAGTTGTTAGTTCTTGGGAAATGGGTTATCCAAAAAGGGCGGTTTGGGATGCGGGACATGTGGAAGGTGACATTTACGTTGTAACACTTCAATTTGGGATAGGAAACCCACCATACGAATATGAGCATGTTGCGCAGTGGGCAGTAAATATTAAAACAGAAAATATTATACCAGGGGATAATCAAGCACGAGATTATATGGAGTGGGCAGCATGAACCCATCACGGTATTATACCCAACCGACGGCAACGGCGGGTTACACCCCTGTTAATTAGTTGACACCCCTGTCAACTACCTCTCGACGACTGTCTCTTCTACCTTGACGCCGAAGTGTCGCCCGGCCCGCTCGATGTGCAGGAGCACCTCGTCGCCGGGTTTGAGCTTCGCCACCGAGATCGGTTTTCCCTCTTTATCGACCAAGTTTATCGTCTCAGCATTCTGGAGCAGCGTTTTGAATTTTTCTCCCTCGCGTTCGGTCTCGACAAGCAACAGCGGGCGGCGCTCTATCTTCACTCGCCCCACCACTCCTGTGTGAGCTTCACCCTTAGCGTTGACAATCAGCACCTCATCTCCAGCCCCGAGCTCCGACATGTATTTCGTCTTCCCCCCGGGCAATCGGATGTAAGCGTGCACTGCTCCGGCGTTCACGCGGAAGGGCCTGGGCTCGACGAACTCGCTTGGCAGCGTCTCGGAGTGCACGAGGAACATGCCCCCCGCTTGGCTCCCCACGAGCATCCCCTCGCCCATAGTCATTAGGGAGGTTGTGTCCACGCAGGCCCGGTCGCCCATGCCCACGGGTCGAACCTCGGTCACCTTGGCCGGGACGAGTTCAAGTTTTTCCGCTGTGAGCCGCTCGAAGGTTTCATACACTTTTCGAATCTCCTTCGCGCCCTGCTCTCTCGCATCAAGCAGTACACCCGCCGCCCCAATTTCGAGGGTTTCAACCGCGACCTTCGCCTCACTTGCATCCTTCACCCCAGCTAGAACCCGGACCTCGGCACGCTGAAGTTCTGCAATCAAGTTCTCGAGCGGGATGACCCTCCAATCAGGCGTCACCGCGATGAGGAAGTCGGCAGCCTTCCCCACCCTGACTGCAGCGCGCTCGAGTTCCTTGCTTGATATCTCCACGAGAGCTGCGACTTTCTTTCCCTGCTCGCGTAGTTTCTCAATCCGTTTGAGCGCCTGCCCTACTTCGTCCACGCTTCCGGCGCTCAGTACCACCACGCTCACACCCGGGGCCGGCTCGCTCGCCGCGACGGAGATCGTCCCCAGCTTCAGCACTTCTTGAACATCTTCCGGCTTAACTAGGACAGCATTCGCGCTGGCTTCGATGGCAGCTTGGGCAAAGGACTTTCGTTTTTCCCAAGGTTCTTCCCAGTCGGCCCTGACCCACAGCAACTTTTGCAATTTCGTTCACCGTTTCAGCTCGCGCATCGCCCGATCAATCGAGCCCCTTCCGTGCACGATCCGCGTTAGTGCCCGGGTCATGGCGGTGGGGTTTC
Organism: Hadesarchaea archaeon; assembly: GCA_030672285.1. Taxonomy (GTDB): domain Archaea; phylum Hadarchaeota; class Hadarchaeia; order Hadarchaeales; family Hadarchaeaceae; genus DG-33. The sequence continues at coordinate 3,771 of DAOVGS010000008.1, forward strand.
GATGCTGGAAGACGTTGCGCCCTATCGAGACTCCTATCGCACCCGCCTTGATCGCCTCGTCCGCCATCTTGAGCACGTCCCGCGGGGTCGCCATCTTTGGGCCACCAGCGATTACCACCGGCACGGGGCAGCCCCGAACGACCTTTTGGAAGGTGTTGATGTTTCCAGTGTAGACGGTCTTGATTATATCGGCTCCCAGTTCTGCCCCGACTCGCGCCGCGTGAGCAACTAACTCCGGGTCGTGTCGGTTTTTTATCTTGGGCCCGCGTGGGTACATCATCGCAAAGAGTGGCAAGCCCCACGCTGCGCAAATCTCAGCAGTGTCACCAAGCGCTTGGAGTTGTTCCGGCTCATTCGCCGCTCCCACGTTCACGTGCACCGAGACGGCGTCCGCACCCAAGCTAATAGCCTCTTCCACGGTAGCCACGGGGACCTTGCTGTGTGGGTCCGGTCCAAGCGAGGTGCTCCCGGAGAGGTGAATGATCAGCCCGATGTCCTTCCCGTACCCTCGATGCCCCGCGCGAACGATGCCCTTGTGGAGCACTACGGCGTTGGCTCCACCATCAGAAATCTTGTTTATAATCGAAGCCATGTCTTCGAGGCCGGCGATTGGTCCCATGCTCAGCCCGTGATCCATGGGTACGATCACCGTCCGCCTCGTTTTTCGGTCAATTATCCGCTCAAGCCTGATACGCTTTCCCACCTCAGACAATTACACCACCTCCGTGTGAGATATGCTGCACCCACATTAAAAAGTGTGCCAGAGGGTGTGAATTTATTCGAAGTCTGGGCATGGCTACTTTAGCAATAAAGGCAACCATCACCATTGCAGCTTGTGACATTTGCCATACCCTTCACCAGTTACTCCTCCCCGCATCAAACTCTATATTAAACCTTTCAGAGATTGTGTAGCGGGAACCTCATGGCGTTGTTAAAAGTCAAGCCTTCGAAGCTGGCAGGTGAGGTTAGAGCGCCACCCTCGAAGAGTTACACTCACCGCGCGTTCATGATCGCGTTGCTGGCGCGGGGTGAAAGTAAGGTCATCAACCCGTTGCTCAGCTCCGATACTGAGGCGACGATCGAAGCGGCAAAGGCACTTGGCGCGGAGGTCACCCGGGAGGATGATATCTGGCGAGTCCTAGGCACCGGGAGCGAGCTCAAACCTCGCATCGACTTGATCGACGTCCGCAACTCGGGCACGACCCTACGTTTGATGAGTGCGATAGCTGCGCTCTCGCCCAAGCCCGTGCGCCTGACCGGCGATGAGTCGATCCTCAAGCGCCCGATGGGTCCCCTCATCAATGCTTTGGCGCAGCTCGGGGCGAAGGCGAGGTGCGAGGGGGCTCGAGGTAGGCCGCCCGTGGTCGTCGGAGGCGGACTGGATGGGGGGGAGGTCGAGATCACTGGCGCGATAAGCTCCCAGTTCATCTCGGCGCTGTTGCTCGCTTGTCCCCATGCTCGGGAGGATGTCGAGCTTCGAGTGACCGAGGAGTTCCGCTCCAAGCCCTACGTCGAGATCACCCTAGAACTGCTCGATGGGGCGGGGGCGAAGATCAAGCGCAGCCGCGACCTCATGGAATTTAAAATCCCGGGCGGGCAAGTTTTCAGAGCAATGGATCTTGAAATCCCCGGCGATTTTTCATCCGCCGCATTCGTGCTCGTAGCAGCTGCGCTAGCGGGGGGCGTCGTGCGCGTGAGTAATCTCGATGTTCGCAGCGCGCAGGGTGACAAGCGGATTGTCGGCCTGCTTCGGGAGTTCGGGGCTGATGTGAGGGTGAAAGGTAAGGTGGTTGAAGTTTCGGGTGCCGAGCAGCTCTCGGGCATCGAGGCCGACTGCGGCGATAACCCGGATTTGGTGCCCGCGTTGGCCGTGCTCGGCTCGCTAGCGGATGGCAGAACCAGGCTCATGAATATCCCCCACCTTCGCTATAAAGAGACCGACCGCCTTCGCGCGCTCAGGGTTGAGTTGAATAAGCTGGGGGTGCGGGTCGAGGAGCTACCGGGCGAACTCCTCATCAAGGGTATGGAGCGACTCAAAGGCGCGAGCCTACACTCCTACGGCGACCATCGAATGGCTATGGCCCTCGCGGTAGCTGGTTTGGTCGCGCGCGGGGAAACCATTATAGATGGGGCAGAGAGCATTAGCGTGTCTTACCCAAGCTTCGTCGGAGACATGCGGAGGCTCGGGGCGAAAATGGAGCTGGTCTGATGGCTGGCAACACGTTTGGGAAAAAATTTAGGGTTACAACTTGGGGCGAGAGCCACGGTTCGGCAATCGGCGTGATCGTCGATGGGGTTCCCGCAGGCATGCCGCTGAGCGAGGCTGATGTGCAGCGCGAGCTCGACCGGCGCCGCCCTGGTCAGTCTATCCTTACAACACCACGCAGGGAACGTGACCGGGTCGAAATCCTCTCGGGAGTTTTCCAAGGCAAGACCCTCGGCACGCCAATCTCTATGCTCGTCCGCAACATCGACGTTGATTCGAGACCATACGAGGCGATTAAAACTAAGCCTAGACCCGGTCATGCTGACCTCGCTTACTGGCTCAAGTTCGGCCACGTCGACTACCGCGGGGGAGGGCGGGCAGCGGCACGAGAAACGGTGGGGCGGGTGGCAGCCGGAGCCATCGCGAAGAAGTTGTTGGCGGCTCACGGCATCGAGATCTTGGGCCACACCGTCGAGGCTGCGGGCGTTGCCATCGGGCGGGAGGTGAAGCCCGAGGAAATCCGCAAAAATGTCGAACGGAACCCCATGCGGTGCGCCGACCCGAAGGCGGCGGGGCGGATGAAGAGGGCTGTGCTGCAGGCGAGCGCGGAGGGCGACAGCACCGGCGGAATGGTCGAGGTCCGAGCGCTCAACGTCCAACCCGGTCTGGGCGAGCCTGTGTTCGACAAGCTCGATGCGGAGATCGCTCATGCTCTGATGTCGGTGGGCTCGGTCAAGGCGGTCCAGATAGGAGCCGGCTGCAGGGTGGCGCAAATGAGGGGTTCGGAGGCAAATGATTCGTTCGTGCTGCGAAGGGGAAAAATTATGACCGAAACCAACAACGCTGGCGGAATTTTGGGCGGCATATCTACGGGCATGCCGATAGTCGCTCGGATAGCAGTCAAGCCAACTCCCTCGATAACTAAGCCGCAACGGACCGTCGACATCGCTCGAATGAAGGAAGTTGAACTCAAGCTCAAGGGACGCTTCGACCCGAACATCTGCCCGCGCATCGTGCCCGTGGCCGAGGCGATGCTGGCGCTGGTGCTCGCGGATCACATGTTGCGTGCCGGAAAAGCCGACCCCAACCGCTTCAAGTGAATTTTACAGGGGTGTAAAGTCTGGTCGAGCATCGTGGAGCTGCTTCGGCGTGCGGCTCTGCCACCGTCGTCAACGCGATAGCTACGGGCAAGGGCGCCGCCTTCGGGGTCGAGCTTCGAGTTCGAGCGAGTTGTGAGCTAACCGATAGGCTTGGAGAAATTGTTGGGCGGGTGGACGACCCTTCTGAAAGCGCTCGGTTAATCGAAATATGTACGCGAAAGGTTCTCGAGCATTTCGAGCTTGAGCGAACCTACGGCGCGCGGGTGGGAACGAGGTCTAGGGTCCCAATCGCAGTTGGTTTATCAAGCAGCTCCGCCGCCGCGAACGCCGCAGTGCTCGCCACCTTTGCGGCGTTGGGGAAAAAACCGAAGCCAAAGCTCGTGCTGAATCTAGGTATCGATGCGGCGTTTGAGGCTGGCGTCACCGTCACCGGTGCCTTTGACGATGCAGCGGCTTCATTTTTCGGCTACGGTGTGGTGACGGATAACACCAAACGGCGCGTGCTTCGGCAGTTTAGATTAGACCCCAAGCTCGCGGTACTCATCTACGTGCCCCCTATGAAGTTCCACACCTCGAGGATAAACATGGCCCGGATCAAGCCGCTTCGGAGGGGCGTCGAAGTCGCGCACGATCAGGCTATACGCGGGAATGTCTTCGGTGCCCTGACGCTGAATGGGCTACTTTACTCGGGCGCGCTCGGTTACGACTCAACGATAGCGCTAGATACCTTGGCTGCGGGTGCGCTCGCGGCTGGCCTCACGGGCACGGGTCCAGCGGTGGTAGCAATAGCTAAGCCTGCTAAGGTCGAGGGCATAAAGAGAGTTTGGCGGGGGAGGCCTGGGAGAATAATCGTCACCAAGCCGGCCATCAAGAGCGCACGAATCGAGGGGAGCCGATGAGCGAGAAAAGGCTACAGGTGTTCAGACGGGAGATAGATAAAATTGACGAACAGGTTGTGGCCTTGCTCGGGCAGCGGCTGAAGCTCGCCGACGACCTCGTGGTACTTAAACGGAAGCTCAAGCTAGGGATCCGAGACGAGGCCAGGGAACGGGCGGTCGTCAACCGCGCTCGAAAACGGGCGAAGAGTGTGGGATTGGACCCAGCGTTTATCGAGAGCATGATGCGGTTGGTGATTGCACACATGGCCGGGGCGGAGCGCGAGCGCGTGGGTGGCGCTAAAATGTGGGCGAAGGTTCAAGGTACGTTCGCGGATTTCCCGGCTCAGCTCAGCGTCGCGCGGGCGTTGTTCAAGTATGGGCTCCGCGTGCGGGAGGATGGGGGGATAGCATGTGGTGATATCCGGATTCCCGCAGTCCAGATAGCGCGAGAGGCCGGTGTCGATCGGCGCGTGGTCGATGCCACCGCCCAGACGATTTTGAAAAATAAGGAGTTGCGTGGGATATTCGAAAACCTCGAGCCCATAGCGTACCTGAAGGGCGTGGCGCAGCAGCTCGGACTGGGGGTGATCGAAATCCTGCCGAAGGACGCGGCCAAACCCGGCATCATAAGCGAGGTCACGGGTGCCATCTCGCGCTTCGGGATAAGCATCCGTCAGGCGGTTGCGGACGACCCCCACTTCGTCGTACAACCGAAGCTCACCCTAATCACCGACGAGCCCGTTCGGGGGAAGGTCATCGAGGCGTTGAGGAAGCTCCCGAGCGTGCAGAGCGTTATCGTTTATTAAATAGTCCTAGAACTCAAAGCCTGACGAGCTGCGCATGGGACACGTTTTGAATCTTAAGGACATTTGCACGCTCGATGATGCCGGCCTTGATTGCGTGCCCAACGATCGAGCCCACGAGGTTTGCTATTGTTGCCTCGCGCAGCGCGGCTATGCACTCCTCGACGTTAGCCTCGACGCCTCGATAAAATGATTCCTTGATCTCGAGCCTCAGCTTCCCTTGCTTAAATTTCTTTCCGAGCAGCTCTGGGTCGCAGACGATGACGAGCACCTCGCCCTGCGTTCGGATCACCCGGAGGAAAGGCAAGGGCTAAACGCTCCTCATCGATGCCCTAGCGCCACACGCCTCGCACCGGAGCATGTAAATTCGTCCGCGCCGCTCGAGCCGCGTGTCGGGCTTCCCGCACTCATGACAGAGCACGAACTCTTCAGCATAACGTCGAACGCGATTGTTCACGGCGGTATTTGAAAATTTCCCTTGGAAAACAGCTTGGGTTCCCTCGAGGTTGCCGGCCACCCCAAGCTCTCGGAGGAGGTATTTTATGAGGTGTTCGGGCTCGCGGTTGAGGGCGCTCGCGATGCCCCCGAAGTTCCGGAGGATTGTGCGGTTCCCAACAATCGACACCTCCGCCTCGGGGATCTGATAGCGGGAGCTCTCGAACACGGCCTTGGGGATTTGCTTGAGGGCATGGTCGAGCAGTTTTTCGTAGTCTTCGCTCATCCCAATCGCCTGAACCTGCCAACACGGGGCTCGAATATTTCACCGTCCACGATCAGCACGCGGAGAGCATCTTCGATCTCGGCATGGCTGAGGTCGAGCTCCGCCGCTATGTCCGGGGGTGCTACTCCCTCTCCCCTATCGAGTTTCTCGATCGCGAGGATCGCCCGCTTTTTAATCTCGTCGGGCACCTGTGGCAACGGGGGTGCCTCCACCTCTTCTATGGTTTCAACGGTTGGTCCCGCCTCTTGAGTCGCCGGGGGGAGCTCTATCTGCAGCTGCCGTGGCTCAAGCTTTGCCTCTCGCTTCGGCTGCGGTCGTACTCCCTGCGCTAGGGCCAGTCTCCGCGCGCGCAGAATCTCGAGTTCTCGCACGAGTTCCCAGTTAGGATCTTCGATGCGAAGGATGAACTCGGGCACGAGGTAGATCTCCCCCTCGAACTCCCGCACGCGCCCCGCGACATCGATGAGCTCCCCAACCTTGAAGCCCGCGAACTCTGGCACACCCTCCCGCCAAGCTCGCAAGCTTATGGTTTCGCTCCCATCGTCGAGGCGGAGCGTGGCGTAACCTTGGTCATCTCTCACAAATTTATTCACAATCGTCCCCAGCACCCGAGCGCGGGAGATGTGTTGGCCCCAAGGGGTAAGCAAGTAGCTGGGCTCGGTACCCTCAGGCGGGCGGACATATTGACCCCGCACTAGGTCCTCAATTTTGAGCTTATACGCAGTTGAGCGCATGTTTCCCATATATATTTCAGGCGAATCCTTAAAGAGCCTTCCGTGGTGCAGGCCATGTTCGAGCTGAGAGGTGCATTCGGTAAGCGTGTCGTGGGCGTGGTCGGGGGAAGAGCTAGCGTGGGTGATGTTGACGAATTCGTGAGGAAGCTTGCTGAGGTAGACAAAGAAAATCAGACCACCAGCCAAGCGTTCGACGCTTCAAGCATAGCTGGCAAAGAGCACTTAGTACACGCAGCTCGCCTTGCCCTTATCGCTCATGCCGCGAAAAGGGGCTTCGCTAGCTCGCTGAATATCGAAGCCATCTGTTGGGTGGCCGCGGAGCGACAGATCGCGCGCGCGTTTGAGAAGGTCGGCATACAGAAGGGTAGCAAAGACTTGGCAATTCTAGATTTGGGGGATTCGCGTGCACGGGTAAAGCGGACGTTGACCAACATTTGCCGCGAGTTAGGCATCGAGCGGGACGATGGCGTGCTCGAGCTGACGCGCCAGAAGGTTCCAAAATTGTGCAAGGTTTTCTCGATATCAAAAGATGAACTGAAAATTGCACCCATCCAAAAACTCGTGCTCGAGCGGGTAGCACTCTTAGCCCTAGGGAGATAGGCCTTACTTGAGGAGCCCTTCGAACCCCTCATCCCTGGCCACCGTCGTAACTTTTGCACATGTGGGCATGATCGGCTTCTCAGAGGTCACGAGCTTGCCCTCGTCATCGATTGACACGTATTTGGCCTTTAGGGGCTCCTTCGCCTCGACCGCGATGCAGAGGAGCTCGGCTTCGGTCCCAGCGTAGGTGTAGTAGTAATGCTTACCTTGGAAGTTGTGGTAGAACAGCCACCCCTGACCGCGCGCGACGTTCGCCACGTCCTCGAGGTCCTTACACCATATTATCTTCATCTCTTCCCCCCCGCGGCTGCCTTCTTCACCTTTTGGACACCGCGCTTAGAACCTCGCACGATTAACGAATCGCCAGCACGAATTCGGACGCGCTTGCTCGGATCGAACATGTAGCGTTCGCCCCGCTTTATCATCAGCACGTATGCCCCCATATTCGTCCAGAGGTTGAGCATTTTCAAAGATTTACCCACAAAATCTGAATACATCGTGACATCGGCTCTTCCTATCTGTTCATCGGCCTCAGCCAGAGCTCGGGCGAACACTGGGTGGAGCTCCATCTTGCGGAGCACGATATCGGCGATCGAATCTGCAGCATCGGAGATCAGCTCCATGCATCGAATCATCTGTAGCAAGCTGTTAAGCCTCGCAACGTTCCGCTCCTTTTTCGCGGCCTTAAGGGTTGCAAGCCAGAGCTTATAGGCGAGCTTGTCGAACTTTTCCTCGATTTCCCTGACTTCCTCGGCTATCTCGTGGGACCCGAGCAGGATTGCGGAGTAGGCCATGTCGACCATCATGCTGCTCAGGTCGCGCATCTCCGCGAGCGCATTTCGGATGAGGGGCAACTCCTTCCCCGGCATCCAAGCTTCCTTGTGCGCTCCGGCCATCTTACATAGGACTGTGATGCCATCCGGGGGTCCCTTCACGATGAGAGAATCACCAGCGCACGCCTCAGTATCCATAAGAGGAGGAACTATCCATGATTTTCCCCGCTTTATGGCGAAGACCCAGACGCCTATGTTCGATGGCAACCTGAGGTCGTAAAATCTTTTGCCGACGAGCATCGAATCCTTGTTTACCTCAACCCAAGCGATTTTCTCGTCGGCCATTCGGAGGGCATCGCGTACTACGGGGTGGATTTCGATCTCCCTGCGGACCAAATCGGCGATATCACCCGTGGCGTTTGAAATGGCTTCCGCCGCGCCCGCTACCTGTAGGATGCCGGTGATTTTTCGAGCCTCGCGGACGTTTCGCGTCACCACTACGGCGATCGCCCGGATGTGGTACATAAGCCCGTCCATTCGCGTCTCGAGTTCATGCGCACGGTCCGCAAGCTCATCGCTCTCGAAGAGCACCGCCGCGTACGCGAGATCTATCATAAGGTCCGAGACATCTTTCATCTCGGTCAGGAGCTCCCGCACGCTCCTGGGTTTAAACGATTTCGCCATGTTCCTACACTCCCACTATCTTTATCGCCAACATTAAACACGTTACGCCCAGCACATCGCCAATCGCCGTTACGATGGGTATCACCACGTTGTCCGGATCCAGGCCTCCCTTGAACGAAACGAATGCCGACGCAATTGTCACGAACATCAGGGCGGCGCTCAACGTCATCCCCGCGATGAAGAACGCAAGCGCTAGGGAAAACGAACGGGCAACTGGTATCCCAGACGAGTACGCTATCGCGAAAAATAGCGCGCCGAAGAGTGAGAAAATTACAAAGCTGATGAGCGCCGAGGCGGCTACATTCCCCCGCAACACATGCTGTCCTCTCAGCCTTGGCTCCAAGGTACCTAGGTGAAGCGCGGAGGTGAGCCTGGCCCCCAAGATGCTCCCGATATTTCCCCCCATCCCATTTATCGGCGGGATCATCGCTAGGATCAGAGGCAGCTCGGCGATTTCCGCGATGCTTGAGTTTAGCATGTACCCTGCGGCGAGCGCTATGAGGATGCAAGTCACGAGAATGGGGTAGCTCTCGAGTACTATCCGTTTGATACCGTAAACAACCATTTTTTACACCACCAAGAGCACGGCCAAGTAGATGCAGGCGATGGTCACGAAGTCACCGATTGACGCCATGGTCGGACTTGTTACATTATCCGGGTCCAAGCCGCGCGCGTAGGCTACTATCGCTACGAATACGGTGAGGAAGGCGAGGATTAAGCCCGAGAGGAAACCTGCGAGGACAGCTATCGCCATGAGTTCGAGCACCCCAATTGTTGAGGCACCCGTCAACAAATTCACCCCGAATGCGAAGACTCCTATGGTGGCAGAGGCGATCAAGCTGAGGATGAGCGATGATGCCAAGTTAACTTTGACCTCGGTGGACATCGCCAAGCGGGGCTTAATTAAACCAGCGTTGAGCCCAGTGCCGAGGCGAGAGGCCAGGGCGCCGTTGATGTTACCACGGAGGCCTAGCAAAGCCGGTACCATCACGATCAGCCCGGGCATAATGGTCGTGAAGTACTCCTGCATTCCCTCGAACACCTTGCCGGCGCCGAGCTCGATGATGGCGCACAGGAGCAAAATCGATAGCCCTTGAACTACAATGGCGTGAATATTTATTTCGCGGGCCATCACCTCCACCCGAAAGCCCTTGGCTGCTTTCCTATATACCTTTTAAAAGGGCAACTTCGGTTTTATCGGAATCGTTTATGGTGCGGGGGGCAGGATTCGGACCTGCGAACCCCTTCAGGACCAGATTTCTCATGGTTTAGCCAGCTTGAGTCTGGCGCCTTTAACCTGGCTTGGCTACCCCCGCAGATGAAAATCTTGAGCCTAAGTTATTAATCGTTTGTACTCAGTTAAAGCGGGGACTCTATGCAAGGGTTCGAGCCTCGCCGCGCGTTCGAGCACCTCGACAAGCTGGCGTACGAGATAGGCCCCCGCCTAGCTGGGACGCGGGGCGACTGCATGGCAGCGGACTACATCCAAAAGCAGTTCGAGAGCTGCGGGCTGAAAACGCGGGTGCAGGAGTTCAAGTTCGTGCCGAGGGCTGCACGGGTCAAGATTACCGCTTTGCTGTTCGCCTCAGCTTTCATCTCGCTACTTTTCCTCCCCCCACAGCTCTCGCTCGTCGCTTGGCTCGCGGTCATCGTGATTTGGCGCTCGCTCGGCAAACTCATGCCTAAAGGAGAGAGTCGAAACATCATCGCCTCAGCTGGGACGAAAAAACCGAAAAAGCGCGTGGCGATAACGGCTCACTACGACTCAGCGCCGTGCATGGCGAGCTATAAGCTGTACCTCTTCGTGAGGTTTGCGTTTTTGCCCGCCCTCATCATCATCGCCGCCATCGTGGCTGCGAGGGCGCTAGGAGTTTTGCCAGCGTGGGTGATTATGTGGAGCGTTCTCGCAATCGTCTTTTTACCCATCTGCATCGGCATGTTCATCGCCGCCAGCAGCAGACGAGTTTCCCCCGGGGCCGACGACAACGCTTCGGGCGTCGCGGTCATGCTCGAGGTAGCGCGCGCAATCGCCGAATCCCCGCCCGCAGATGCAGAGTTGACTTTCATCGCATTCGGGGCCGAGGAGCAGGGGCTCGTGGGCGCGCGTAAGTTCGTGGCGAGCAAGGCGTTGCCGGAGGATACACTCGTGCTTAATTTGGACGGGGTTGGGGTTGGTCCCCACACCTATGTCATCGAGGGCAACGGCATCCTCAAGCGGAGGCGAACTTCGCCCCAGCTCAACCAAGCGCTCGCGAACTCCATCAAGGGCGCAGGATTGAAGCCGAGGCTGTGGTGGGCCGCACTTGCCAGGCACGACCACATCCCCTTCCTGCGGGCCAAGATGAGGGCGACTACTTTTACCACCGATGTCGGGGGCAAGGACAGACTGGGTCGTTTAATCGCGAGGGCGTTCAGGCTGCCAAATGCTCGGGCGCGTGGGTATCGCTACATCCACACGCTTGAGGATACCCCTGAGCGGATCGAGCTCGCGAACATCGAGCGGGCTGGGCAGGTGGTGCTCGGATTCATCAAAACTTAGTCGAGGTCCAAACGCTTGTTAACAATAAAATAGTTATGTTCGCTCTAATGACGTTGGAGGCGGATGAGCTGGTGGGAAATAGATGGAAATAATTTTTACGATTCTCTTTATTTTGGCGGTGGTATGGGGTATTGGGCTACTTTTTGAAAAATTCGGCCAACCTCTGATTTTAGGAGAGCTCCTAGCGGGGCTTGTCATCGGCCCTTCCATCTTGGGCATCGTAGGAGAAACGGGGGTTAAGGAGGGCCTCATAGGGAATCCCATCTTTGAATGGACTTCAGCTCTGGGCATCCTTGCCACGTTAGGGATGTTTTTCCTGATGTTTTACGCAGGCCTAATAACCGATCCAAAAAAATTAGGGAAGAGGGTAAAGACTTTTTTCGGAGTGGGGATAGCAGGCACCCTTATACCTCTACTTTTTGGAGGGCTCGTCGCTTGGTTCTTTACGCACGATTTTTGGATAACGCTAATCGTGGGACTCGCCATCTCGGGCACTTCTCTTGTTACCAAGGTGAGGATACTCGGCGACTTGGGCATCCTCAAATCTAAAGTTGGGTACACCATGATGGGTGGGGCGATGGTGGACAATATTCTCACGTTCATTATCCTCGCCGTGGTCATCAAGGCAATAACAGTGGGAATAGTGGGTCCTTTGGACGTGTTGTATACAGTGGCGTTGGTAGTAACCTTCTTCGGAATCGCGCTGTTCATCGGCTATCGTATCTATCCACGAGTTGGAAAGTTATTCATCCACCCGGGGGCGAGAGGCTTCACGTTTGCCTTAGTCATGGGCCTCCTCATCGCTGGCATCGGACAGACGATGGGGCTACACTTCATCATCGGTGCATATCTAGCGGGCTTATTCGTGCGGGAGGAGTTCGTTGGTGGAGCATTTCGGGATTTGAACCGACGCTTCCAAACTCTTAGCCACGGTTTTCTGGGACCCATATTTATCGTGAGCGTGGCTTTCCACGTGAACTTTGGAGTGTTTGAAACTCACACCCTATTCTTGATAGCGCTCATCATAGCGGCGATAGCTGGGAAGGTAATAGGGGCGGGTGGCGGAGCCTACCTAATGGGGATGAAGAAAAGGGAAGCGCTTACCGTTGGCATAGGGATGAACGGGCGCGGGACGGTGGAACTCGTATTGGCAATGGTTGGTCTCGAGATCGGGATCCTTTTAGATGTTCACGTGTCCCTGCTTGTATTCACGGCCTTCGCAACTACCCTCATAACTCCAATAGGACTAAAATACATGCTCCGTAAACGCCCAGAAAAGAGAGGTAAGTAAATCTAAGTTGTTAAATCTATTTGAAACAGGAGGCGATAGAATGAAAATAGGGTTAATGGCCGACACCCATGACAGACTGGATGCCGTCGAAAAAGCGATTGACTTCTTCAACCGCGAAGGGGTGAAGCACGTGTTACATGCCGGCGATCTAGTTTCGCCGTTTGTGGCACCGAAGTTCGCGAAGCTGAGGGCGAAACTGCACTACGTCTGGGGAAACAACGAGGGTGACCGCGGGTTCATACGCGCAAAATTCGGCGAACTCGGGGTGAAGCCGCTCGGGAACTTCGCGGCGCTGGAGCTGGACGGACGGAGAATAGCGCTGCTGCACGGCACGCACGAGGATATCGTCGAGGCGCTTTCGAAGTCGGGCTCCTTTGATGTAGTTGTTCGAGGGCACACCCATCGAGCCGAAGTTCGTGAAGGGAAAACGCTCCTCGTGAACCCCGGCGAGGTCTGCGGCTACCTGAGCGGACGCCAAACGGTCGCCCTGCTCGATTTGGCCGAGCTACGCGCGGAGATTTTGGGGCTGTAGTTCATTATTTTAGTATGCACGGTTAATTCGGCTTGGGTGGGTAATTGATCGAGCTCATCGCGATAGTCGCACTACTCGCCGGTTTTTACGTAGCTTGGAACATCGGCGCAAATGATTCCGCTAATTGCGTGGGGACAGCGGTCGGCGGACGTATTTTGTCCTATCGCCTCGCGATCGCGATTGTAATATTATTTGTCCTCCTAGGTGCGGTCCTCGAGGGTTGGAAGAACATGAAAACCGTAGGGGAGGACATCATAATTGTATCGGACGGCAAAAACCCGCTTTCGGAAGTCCCCCGGGTCGCAATTGCAGCCCTACTCGCTGCCGGGATATGGGTCACGATAGCCACCACGCTGCGTTTGCCGGTTTCCACCTCCCAGTCCATGGTGGGCGCAGTCATCGGGGCGGGGCTTTTGTTATCTTACGCGCAACCAGACATCGGTGCAAGCGTTCAATTCGGCACGCTTGGCGTCATCGCTATTTCTTGGCTGCTAAATCCCATGTTTGCCGCCATCCTCGCTTTCATCTTACTCAAAGCCTTTACCCCACCGTTACGGAGAATAAAGAATATTGTATTGCTCAACCAAGTCCTGATGATTCTCATTATCGTGGCTAGTGCGTCTACCGCCTACGCTCTCGGCGCCAATGATATAGGCACATCCACTGGGGTGGTTTACGCGTTTTTTGGAGGAAATGGACCGGACTTTAGACTCATGCTACTCATCGGGCTGTTCGGCGGGGTTGCTTTGGCGGTCGGTGTGGTGACTTACAGCCGCAGGGTGATGCATACGGTGGGTACGGGGATAACTAGGCTCGACGCCCTGACCGCGTTCGCTGCTCAGATGGGGGCTGCTATCACGGTCTGGTCATTCGTACAATTTCATATACCCGTATCCACAACGCAAGCTATTATTGGCGCAGTAGCTGGAGCAGGGCTTGTGAAGGGAGCTGCCGCCGTGAGCAGGAGAAAACTCGGTCATATCGGGATAGCTTGGGTCTTGACCCCAGCCGTTGCATGCGCGCTTTCATTCCTACTCGGATGGCTGTTTCTGGGGTTATGAAAATGGAAGCATGGCAAGCCATCTACATCCTCATCGTGTTTGCAGGTCTGCTGGTTGGGTGGCAGGTCGACCCCTACTTGGCCGTTGGCCTGATCTGGGGGCTCATTATTTTATTTGAGGTGCTTAGCCGCCTCAAGAAGCGCGCGGGAAGGGAAAGCTATGCTCTAAAAGTGTAGCTGATAATCGACAAAACATCGCCTACATCCTCAGCGCGGTCTGAAATATCGCCGATTCCCCGAATGAGAAAGCTTAATTGAAATATACTCACCGGATCCAGCACTTTTTCGTAATCATACAGCTCCCCCAAGAGACTTTGCTCTACGAGGTCGGACTCGTGCTCCAATTTCTCAACTTCGTCGATTTTCGTCTTCGTGGCGTCGATGTTCGTTACCAACAAATCGATTGCGCCTCGCAGAGCTTCGGCCGTCTGCGTAGCAAGTTTAGCCATTTTGACCATACTCTCTCGAATAGCTTTCGCCTTCTTTTGTTTCTTTTCTGCCTTCGAAAGAGCGTCGAGCAGTCTTTCCCTTAACAGGGTAGCACGCGTTACACCTTCGGCCGTGTTAGCTACGTTGTCGAGTTGTTCTGCCAACCTCGCTAGATCTCCCCTGAACGTAGGTAAAAATGCTCCCTTGCCGAGATCGCACATGAACTTTCGCCTCCCCTCATCGGCTTTCGTCTCAAGCTCGGTAACCTGCCTACCCAGAGCCTGTGCTTTTTTCATGTCACGCTCGGAGAAAAGCGCGATGATCATCTCCTCAAATTTTTTCACGGTGGCCACGACGCTCTTTGCGTTTTTCCGCAGGATATCGAGTGCTTCCCTTTCCTTTCCCCCACCAATTGACGAGATCCCGATCATCAGAATTTCCCTCAAACTTTCACCTTCCTACGGTATATCAACGCGTCGTTTAAAAACCTCATCGTCTGGGTCTCCGAACCAACTTCGAGCCGCACACCTCGCATCGGGGAGCCGGCGGCGGATATCTGCGGTCGCATGCGGGGCACACCATCTCCCACCGCAACACCTCCTTTATCCCCGGCATGGCGATGCGTTGGTAAGGGAGGCCGAACAAACTCGCCAGATTTTGGATGGCGTAATCATCAGTTACGAGTTCCGGTTCATCGCCAGCCCGCTTGAGGTCCAGCGCAAGTGCGAGCAGCTTGACATCCACGGCTGAAACTACGTCTCCGGTTTGGGTGGCCTCCCTCCTGATTTCGTTCAGGGCCTCTCTCGAAGGGCTGACAACCTTTACCTTTCCCGCAGCCACCGCCGTCTCGAGTTCGAGCTTCGAGCACAGGTCGCGGGCCTCCTCCAGCACCTCTTGCACGGTGACCTGTTCAGCTTTGGCCAGCCCAGGTACGAACCCCGCAATCACGGCGGAGGTATCCAAAACATAGACCTTCCGTGGCACCTACAGCTTCTCCCT
>DAOVGS010000047.1 GCA_030672285.1 Hadesarchaea archaeon
CCGGGATCCTAATCTTCCTTGCATATTCGCTGGGGATGGTTGTGGTGATGATCCCATTAGCGATAACAGTTTCGGCATCGAAAAATTTGACCGTGCTTCGCTTCGAGCGGGTGATGCCCTATGTGCAAAAGATCGGTGCAGTAATTTTGATTATTACTGGGGTGTACTTGATCTATATTCAGAGCTGGATCTTCGGGGCGTAGTGCTGTTGATTCTTTTCATTTTGAGTGACAAAGGCTAGGAGATACCGAAAACCTATGGGCGCTGCTTCAGCCTCTGCAGATATTCGTGAGCACTCAGGGCTGCTTTCGCTCCTTCTCCGGCTGCCACGATGACCCGCGTGCTCGCGGAGGTGCTGCCTGATCAGAAGGTTGCGGAGTCTTCGAGGTGCTCCACCTGGTCATAGCGGAGCTGGCGATGACGACAAGCTCGATATCCGTGGTGAGCAACGCCAACCTACTAAAGCGAGTTACTATTACGCCTTCATACTCCTCAGAATAAATAAATTGAGGCAAAAAACCCAATTTTTCAATATTCCTGTGAGTAATTTTTTAAATGGAAAAATATAAATACCAGTATTTGCAACATTTTTTCAAATTCGGGGGTATTGAGTTGACCAAAACCAAGGTGAACAAGTCGATAGCCGAGATAAACGACCGGATCAAGCGCGGCGATGCGGTGGTCGTGACAGCGGAGGAAATGGTAGAAATCGTGAGGGAAAGGGGCGAAGTCGAGGCTGCCAAGGAAGTGGACATCGTCACCACCGGCACCTTTGGAGCGATGTGTAGCTCGGGGGCTTGGTTGAACTTCGGACATGCCGACCCGCCGATCAAAATGCAGCGCGTCTGGCTCAACGATGTCGAAGCTTACAGCGGCGTCGCGGCCGTCGATGCTTACATAGGTGCCACCCAGCTCAGCGAGACCCGCGACTTTGAGTACGGCGGCGGGCATGTCATCGAAGATTTGGTCCGAGGGAAGGAAATCAAGGTCAAGGCGATAGCGTACGGTACCGATTGCTACCCACGCAAGGAGCTCGAAACCATCGTGACCAAGGATGACCTAAATCAGGCGGTGCTCTGCAACCCTCGCAGTGCTTACCAGCGCTACGTCGCTGCCACTAACTCGCGCGATGAAACGATTTACACCTACATGGGCACCCTGCTGCCGAACTACAGCAACGTGACCTACTCCGGCTCCGGCGCTTTGAGCCCGCTGCACAACGACCCAAATTACGAGACAATTGGCGTCGGGACGCGAATCTTCCTAGGTGGTGCCCAAGGATACATATTCTGGGAGGGCACCCAGCACGCGCCGACCAAGGCAATGGGGACCATCATGACCATCGGGAACCTCAAGGAGATGGATGCGCGCTACATCAGGGGGGCGACAATCGAAGGATACGGAACCTCGCTGTACGTTGGCTTAGGTATCCCCATCCCAATCATCAACGAACGCGTTGCTAAGACGACGGGCATCAGCGATGAGGAGATAAGGGTCGACCTCACCGACTATGGGGTCCCGAGGAGGGAGCGCCCGATCCTCAAGGAAGTCACGTACGCAGAGCTGAAATCGGGGAGGGTCGAAGTCGAGGGAAAGGAGGTACCGGTCAGTCCCCTGAGCAGCTTGAAGCAGGCAAGAGAGATTGCTGGCATCCTGAAGAATTGGATTGAAGATAAAAAGTTCTTCCTCGCCCAAACAGTTGAAGGGCTATCAACGGACCAGGTATTCAAGCCGATAAAACAGATTGCCGCTGCCCCTGTGGCCAAGGACTTGATGACAAGGGAGGTGGTGACCGCCAGGCCAAGTGATTCGATCACCAGCGCGGCGAAGATATTCGCGAAACGAAACTTCGACCACCTGCCAATTGTCGATGAAAAAGGGAAGCTTGTTGGCATCGTGACCTCGTGGAACATCGCAGTAGCGGTTGGAACTGGCAAGAGGAAGCTATCGGAAATCTTGACCTCTAAGGTCATCGTGGCGTCCGAAGATGAACCCATCGACGCGATTGCGAGGAAGTTTGAAACGCACAGGATTTCGGGGGTCCCGGTGGTGGGCACAGGGGGAGAGTTGAGGGGTATCCTCACGAGCGAGGACCTATCGAAGCTGATCGGGAGGCGAAGAAGGTGACGAAGAAAGTGCTGTTAAAATATTCGGCTGAAAAGACCAAGGAACCGATACTGGCATCGATCATCAAGGAGACAGGTACGCTTCTGAACATCCTACACGCGGAGGTCAGCGCAGAGGGTGGGGAGATTCTGCTCGCGATCGACGCTCCCGATGCGGAAGTGAATCAAATCATCAAACTTTTTGAACAAAGGGGAATCGAGACCAAGGAACTCAAACGTGCAATTCAGCTCGATGAGGAAAAATGTTTCGACTGCGGTGCGTGCATCTCGCTCTGTCCCACCGGGGCGCTCCGGTTGACCGATGATTATTCGGTCGAGCTCGACGAGGACAAGTGCATTTACTGCGAGATCTGTGTGCCGTCTTGTCCGGTGAGAGCTCTCAAGATATCGAAGTTTTAGGTGATCTAAATGTACACCCGCTCGTGGTCCTTTAAGGAAACGAACCTTATCATCAAGTGCGACGATAAGCGGGCAATAGATGTCGCGATCGATGCCAGCTTGCGGGCTAGGCGTGAAATTGAAAGATTTATCATCGTGCGTCCGGAGTTCAGGTGGTCCCTCAAGCCCCTGAGGCTCAAAGGAGAGTACCCAAGGGTCATAGAGCTCATGTTGAGAGCCGCTGAGATCGCTGACGTGGGACCATTCGCAGCGGTGGCTGGATCGATTTCGCAGATCGCAGCTGAGGTGGCGCGCGAGGCAGGTGCCAAAAACGTGCTGGTGGAAAATGGTGGCGATATAGCGATAATTGGTGACGGGGAGTTTCGTGTTGGAATTTATGCGGGAGGAGCGGGAACTTCTGGAAAAATAGGATTCCTCGTCCGGAGTGGAGAACTGCCGATAGGTATTTGCACGAGCTCAGGCACGGTGGGTCACTCTGTGAGCCTCGGACAAGCGGATGCGGTCGTCGCGGTAGCTAACGAAGCATCCATAGCTGACGCTGCTGCAACCTCCATAGCAAATTGTGTGAATGGGGTAGATGTCGAGTCCTCAATCAAGCGAGGTTTGAACCGTGCCCATGAACTCTCAGAAATTCGGGGTTGTCTAATCGCGAGAGGGGACCACATCGGCACTTCGGGTAAGCTGCCTGAGCTGATCCGGGTGTCGCCAGAAGCGGAGGAGATTTCGGTCGTTTCAAAAAGATATCAAGGCTATGAGCTGGAGCTGACACCCATTTTATAGAGGAACCCCTAACGGTGGGATGGGAAACCAATGGCAATTACCGTGAAGTTCTTCGCGAACTTCCGCGAGGTAACGAGAAAAGAACAGGAAAGGGTTGAGGGGACAAAAAACGTTGCTTCCCTGCTGGACGACCTCGTTCGCAGGTTTGGAGAGGGGCTGGCCGAACAACTTTACTCGCCGGGCACGCGAAAACTCCGTGGCACGGTGAATATTTTGGTGAATGGTAGGGGGATAGGTTTCCTTCGGGAGCTGGACACTCCACTAAAAGACGGGGACGTGGTGGCGATTTTCCCACCCGTAGCTGGGGGCAAGCTGACGCCCGGCGAGCTCAAGCGCTATAGCCGTCAAATCATCATCCCGGGCCTAGGTAAGCGAGGGCAGCTCAAGCTGAAGCAGGCCCACGTGTTCGTCGCTGGATTGGGGGGACTAGGTAGCCCATCTTCGATTTACCTCGTCGCCGCGGGGGTCGGACACCTGACGATCATCGATGAGCAGAAAGTCGACCTAACAAATCTCAACCGACAAGTGTTGCACTGGGAACTCGATGTAGGGCGGTCGAAGGCGGGGTCAGCGGTCGAAAAGTTGTTCGCGATGAATCCCAACGTTAAGGTGAACAGCAAGCTCAAGCGAATAACCCCCAAGAACGTAAACAAACTCATCAAGGGGGCTGATGTCGTCATCGATGGTATGGACAACTATCCCACACGCTACCTGCTCAACAAGGCCTGCGTGCGTAACCGCATACCTTTCATCCATGGAGCGGTTGAGGGGCTGGTTGGCCAGTTGATGACTATTTTGCCTAAGAAGGGTCCATGTTTGAAGTGCGCCGTGCCCCGAGAGCCCCCAAAGAAGCCCGTCTTTCCCGTGCTGGGGGCCACGCCCGGAGTCATAGGGTGCCTGCAGGCGATAGAGGCGATCAAGCTCATCACGGGAGTGGGCAAGCCCCTCGTCGGGCGAATGCTGATATTCAATGGAAGAAACATGACATTTGATGAAATTAGAATCAAACGGGATCCAAGCTGCCCGGTCTGTAGCAGGTTAAGTAGGTAGGCATCATATGCTCAAAATACCGAAAGAAAGACTTGAAAAATACCTCAACCTCCAGCGCGAATTCAAAGAGGAGCGATATATCAATCTCAACCCCATCCAGCGCGGAGGTGTGCTAACCGATGCGGCGCGGGAAGCCCTACTTGAGTTTGGTGACGGGTACTCAACCTGTGACTGGTGCCCACCAAAGACCCCTAGGTTAGATGCGATCAAGCGTCCCCCCATAGGCCAGTTCATGCAGGACCTCGCAGAATTCCTTGGTATGGATGTCGCCCGAGTGGTGACGCGCTGCAGGGAGGCACAATTCATAGCATTCGCAACGCTCGGGGAACCCGGCGACTATGTGGTCGTCGATGGTCTAGCCCACTACTCGGCCTACGTGGCTGCGGAACTCGCTAGACTCAAGGTTAAGGAGGTTCCTCACAGTGGCCACCCGGAGTTCAAGCTCGACTTGGATGCATATGCTGACAAAATAGAGGATGTCAAGCGGGAGACCGGGAAGCTCCCCGCTGCGGTGCTGCTCACCCACGTCGATTATCACTACGGCAACCTGAACGATGCCGCGGTAGTGGGGAAGATATGTAAAAAATACGGGGTGCCTTTCCTACTGAACGCGGCTTACACGGCTGGCGTCATGCCTATCGATGGAAGAAAGCTTGGCGCGGACATCCTCGTCTCAAGTGGGCACAAGTCATGGGCGGCGAGCGCCCCAACCGGCATCCTAGCACTCAAGGAGGAGCTGGTCGACCGGGTGCTGGCGAGGTCGAAGATAGTGGGCGACTGGAGCAAGCATGAGTTTGGAGTCAAGGAGTACGCTCTGCTGGGCTGCACGGTCATGGGTGGCCCGCTTATCTCACTGATGGCTTCCTTCCCTCACGTGGTTGATCGGGTAGAGCATTGGGGTGAAGAGGTGGAAAAAGCTAGGTATCTCATCGAGCAGCTCGAGCGAATCGAGGGAACCCGACAACTGGGAATCAAGCCCAAGCAACACACCCTGACCCACGTGGAGTCGGAGGGACTTTACAAAGCGTCGCAGGCCCACAAGCGTCGCGGGTTCTTCTTGTACGAGGAGCTCAAGCGTAGGGGTATCGTTGGCATTCAAGCCGGCCTGACGAAGCACTTTAAACTCAACACTTATGGGCTGACCAAAGCGAAAGTGGAGCAAGTTGCAAAGGCGTTTTTAGAAATAGCTAAGGATCAAGGCCTAACCATCGAGTGAACTTCACGTAGCAACAATCTCGAGCTCTTCGATCCCGCCATCTTTCAGCATGTACGCTTTTCGCTCGACGACTCGCTCCTTCGCCGTGCTGACGATCAGCCAAGCAACCCCCGGCCACAGCTTCATCATTTCTGAGTCACGAGCGCTCACGTAGGCTGCAATGTTTGGGTGGGAGTGGTAAATGCCGACCAGCTCTAGCCCACTTTTCTCGGCCCGTTTGATCGCCTTGAATACCAACTCCGGGTCGGCCTCGAACGCGACGGGGGAGCCCAGCACGTTCTCAGCCTCGACGACCTCCTTAACCTCGATGACGTTTTTCTCAAACTTGCCGAGGAGTAACCCGCAGCACTCGCGGGGGAAATTTTTCAGCGCGTGCCCATCAATCGCCTTTAAACCATCGCGGCTGAGCTTGAGCTCCATCCAAGGTCCCTAACGTCGCTTGCCTAGCGCTTTGCCAAAATTTTGACTGCTTCGATCGCGACATCAATCGCTTTATCGATGCCCGCGTGCGGGTCGGCTATTTTTCCGATTGGGCCTATGATCGCTACCACCCCGCCGCCTCGCCAGCCGTTGATGCTGCAGAGCGTGTAAATCGTGGAGCATTCCATCTCCGTCGCCAGAACCCGCGCCCGCCGCCAAACCTTCCATCGCTGAGCTGACTCCTCCGCAAGCGGCGCCCGCTCGGGCTCCTCGGAGTAAAAGGAATCTTTGGAAACTGCTAGGCCGACGTGGTGTTTGACCTTCAAGCGCCTCGCCGCCTCGATGAGTGCATTCGTCACCTCAAGGTTTGCAACCGCTGGATAGCTCAACGGCACGTAGTGAGGCGTGGTCCCATCCTCCCGCACGGCTGCGTTCGCTATCACCAGCTCTCCGGTTTTGACCTTGGGGCTCACCGCGCCCGCCGTGCCAACGCGGATGAAAGTGTCGGCTCCACACTTTGATAATTCCTCAACTGCTATTGCCGCCGAAGGACAGCCTATGCCGGTCGAGGTAACGCTGATCGGCGTTCCTCCAACCTTGCCCGTGAAGGTTCGAAACTCGCGATTGGACGCTATCTCCTTGACTCCGACAAAACGTTTTGATATTAACTCAGCCCGAGCTGGGTCGCCCGGTAACAACACATAGCGCGCGACTTCGCCAGGTTTAACGCGGATGTGGTACTCCATTTTTCCCGGGATGTATTTTCGCGCCATCGTATCACGTTCCAAGGCTAATTATCACGCGAATTTAAGGTTCTTTCGTCAAACATTATCTCTTCAAATATCTCAGCAAGCGCTCCTGCCCGAGCTCGCACAGCCTTCGCCTGACGAGCCCCCTCAGCTTTGAGATACCCTCGCCGGTTTTAGCCGAGATCGGGGCGATAATATCAAGCCATTGCCGCCATGGTGCCGACAGCCCGAGCTTCTCGCACACGTCGTCGAGCACCCCATCGCGCTCCTCGGGGTAGATGAGGTCTATTTTGTTCGCGACGACGATCGGCCGTAGCTCGAGTTCCCGCAAAAACTGAAACATCTCAACGTCGACGGGCACCTGACCTCGCTGCTCCCATCGCTCGACGATCTGGCCGAAGGCGCGGACATCTATCACCTGCAGCGCGGATAGAATATTTTTCCGATTTCGCTCGAGATAGCGCACGATGCCTGTCTTTATCTGCTCCCGTCGCTCACGGCTAACCCCTGCCATGAAGCCGAATCCGGGCATGTCGACCACATCGAGCTCGCCGCATCGGTAGCGATAGGGCCTACGCGTGACCCCAGGACGCTTGCCTATGCGGACGCGTTTTCCCGTGAGCTGTCGAATCACGCTCGACTTTCCCACGTTCGAGCGGCCGACGAGCACGAGTTCCATTCGCCCACCAAATATCACTGTGGGGCTGTTAAACTAAAGTTTGGTTTAGTTCACACGTGTGTACAGCCGTGAAGTATTCGGAAAAAATTTACAGGGGTGTAAAGTTCCCGCAAAAGGATTAAAGAACGCTGCGGCTACAATCGTTAGGCGATGCCATGACCGATATCGTGCTAACTCACGGCACGGTGGTGACGATGAACGGGCGGCGGGAAATTTTAAGGGACGGAGCCGTGGTCATCGAAGGCAACAAAATTGTAAGTGTTGGTAAAACCGAAAAAATCAAACCTAAATACATGGCCGATGTCGAGCTCGACTGCACCGGCAAGCTCGTCCTACCCGGGCTCGTCGACTGCCACGTGCACCTCGCGCAGGCCCTAATCCGTGGGTGTGCAGATGACCTCTCGCTCGTCCCGTGGCTGCGAGAACGGGTCCATCCAATGCAGGGTACCTACTCCCCAAAGGACGGCGAGCTGAGCACCAAGCTCTGTTGCCTCGAGATGATCAAATCTGGCACCACGTGTTTCGTGGAAAGCGGCCTTCACTGGCGTTACGGTTTTAACGAGATCGCTCGCGTCGTCGAGGAGATCGGCATTCGCGCTGCCCTTTCGAAAAAGCTCATGAATCTACGGGGTTACGCGGACGTGCCTGACGCCATATGTGAGAGCATGGCCGAGGACGGCGAGACGACCCTCCGTCAGACGCTCGAGATGATCAAAAAATGGCACGGCAAAGCGGGCAACCTGATTCATGTCTGGTTCGGCGCGCGCACCCCGGGGGCCTGCACCGTCGACTTCTACCGCGAGATGGTTGAGCAGGCGCGCAAACACCAGACCGGCATCACCATTCACTTGGGTGAGGTAAAGCAGGACATCGATTACATGCGGAAGGAATTCAAGATGACCCCGATGGAGTTCATGCGGCACTGCGGCGTGGTCGGCCCCCATGTGATTTACGTCCATGGGGTATGGATCCCGCAAGAGGATTTTAAGATTCTGAGCGAGACCGAGGGCACCATCTGCCACTGCCCCGCGAGCAACTTGAAGCTGGCCTCGGGTTTCGCCCCCGTCCCCGAGATGCTGCACGCGGGGGTCAACGTGGCCCTGGGTTGTGACGGGGGGCCGAGCAACAACTGCTACGACATGATCCGGGAGATGAAGCTGGCTGCCATCGTTCACAAGGCGCGCCTGCTCGACCCGGAGGTGCTCCCGGCTGAACGGGTGCTCGAGATGGCCACCGTGAACGGCGCGCGCGCAACCCTCTGGGGAAAGGAACTCGGCTCGCTGGAACCTGGGAAGCTCGCTGACCTCATCGTTGTGGACCAGCGCAACCCTCACCTCGTGCCCGTGCGCAATCCGGTTTCGAACTTGGTCTACGCGGCGAACGGCTCAGACGTCGACACCGTGATCATCGACGGGAAAATCGTGATGCAGGGGCGGGAGGTCAAGACGATCGACGAGGCCAAAATCGTGGAAAGGGTACAGGAAACCGGGCTCGAAGTGGACAAACGCTTGGGCTTGGAGATAGGTCCCAATTGGCCGGTGAAGTAAATGGTGCTGAAGAGTTTCTTTGAACCATCAAGCGTTGCGGTGGTGGGCGCCTCGCGCGAGCCCGGCAAGCTGGGGCACGAGGTCCTTCGGAACATCGTCGAGGCGGGGTTCAAAGGTAAGCTTTATCCAGTCAACCCGAAAGCGGATGAAGTCTTGGGGTTAAAGTGCTATCCGTCGATCAAAGATATCCCCGGACAGGTAGAGTTGGCTGTTATCATCGTGCCCGCGCGCTTCGTGTCCTCGGTGGTGGCCGACTGCGGGGCAAAGGGGGTCAAAGCCACAATCGTGATCTCGGGTGGCTTTGGAGAAGTTGGACCGGCCGGAGTCGAGCTCGAGCGACAACTCGTGGAAGCTGCAAAAAATGCAAACCTGCGCGTCCTCGGGCCCAACTGCCAAGGAATCAACAACACTTTAGTCGGGCTTTGCGCCAGCTGGCCGTTGGTGAGGTGCAAGGGGCCCATCTCGGTCATCTCTCAGAGCGGCACCGTCCTGGCCGCGATCGCTTGCTGGGCCGAGGAAGAGGGGGTCGGCGTCAACAAACTCGTGGCCCTCGGGAACAAGTGCGATGTCGATGAGACGGAGCTGTTGGAATATCTGGCCGCCGATGAGGGGACAAAGGTCATCGCACTTTATATCGAGGGGGTGCGCGACGGGCGAAAATTCTTAGAGGTGGCGCGGCCTGCTGCCGAGAAAAAACCCATCCTGGTGCTCAAGGGCGGCCGCACGGCGAAGGGCGCTGAAGCCGTGGTTTCCCATACGCGTTCGCTCGCCGGCAAGGACGCTGTTTTCGATGCGGTGTTCAAGCAAGCCGGCATTCATCGAGCTATGAGCGTCGAGGAGCTCTACGATGCCTGCAAGGGATTTGCCCACCTGCCCTTGCCCAAAGGTAAGAACATTGCCATCGTGACCAGCTCAGGCGGTTCCGGGATTTTGGCTACCGACGCCTGCGAGGAGTTCGGGTTGAACGTAATCAAACTCCCGGCAGATGTGCGCGAAGGGCTCAAGGAAAAACTCCCGCCCGAGTGCATCCTCCGAAACCCGCTTGACCTAACCGGGAGTGCGACCTCCCAGATGTACGATGAAGCATTGACAGCCTTGGACGGATCGAAGGAAGTCGATTCCGTGATCGTGATCGTCGGTGACCCGATGCCCGGCGTATCGGAAGTGATAGCAAAGCACCTCTCGCGTGGCAAGACCATCATCCCCGTGATGCTTGGGGGAGGAAAGGTGGAGGTTGATGAAAGGGTGAAGCTTCAAAAACTGCATGTCCCCATCTACCCGAGCCCCCTTCGAGCAGCGTGTGTGCTCTCAGCCTTAACCCGCCACGCACAGTCGTAACTAATCATGGTTATTTAATCTCCTTTGATGAACAAAATAAGAGAGATGATCTGATGGATGTTCTAGAAGCCATCAAGACGAGGAGGAGCATTAGGAAGTACGAGAAAAGGCCCGTTCCCGAGGAGCTCCTCGAGAAGATTTTGGAGGCTGGCAGATGGGCTCCCTCGGCAAACAACTCCCAGCCTTGGAATTTTATCGTGCTGAAAGATGAAGGGACCCGAAAGGAGGTGGCGCGCGTTGCCACCTATGGAAAGTTTCTAGCTGAAGCACCGCTCGGCATCGCTGTCGTCGTTGACCCTCAAGCGTCAACACACCCGGTGGAGGACGGGGCAATAGCCACGCAAAGCATGCTCCTGGCTGCTCACGCCCTTGGACTGGGTACGTGCTGGATAGGCTCGTATGGATCCGTCCACGAGGAGAAGGTGAAAAAGATATTGGGCATCCCGGGGAACAGACGATTGCTCTCGCTAATATCGGTTGGATTTCCCGCAGAATCCCAAAAATCCACGCGTGAAGAATTGAGGGAAATTGTATTCATCGACCGGTACGGAAAAGTAACATAGCATTCGAAATTCTTCGCATCGTCTAAATGTTAAAATATTTAAGCTCCGCTGCCTTCACAAAAGTGAAGGTGACCTAATTGATTGGGTTCGCTGACCTCATCGTCGAGGATGCACCTGGCAAGCGAGTTTTGCTCATGGGCAACGAGGCGATAGCGCGCGGTGCTATTGAAGCGGGCGTGAGCGTCGCTGCTTCTTACCCTGGAACTCCCGCATCCGAAATTTTAGAAACCCTCGCGCTCGCCGCACCCAAGCTGGGTTTCCATGCTGAGTGGTCCGTTAACGAAAAAATTGCGTTCGAAGTTGCTGCTGGGGCCGCGATCACCGGCGTGCGCGCCCTCACCTCGATGAAGAACGCGGGACTCAACTGGGTCATGGACATGTTCATGACGCTGGTCTACGGGGGTGTGCGAGGGGGTTTCGTCATCGCGGTCGGGGACGACCCTGACGCCCACTACTCCTCGAACGAGCAGGACACGCGCTTCGCCGCGTTTTACGGTGAGATCCCTTGCTTGGAGCCGGCCAACCCTCAAGAGGCCAAAGAAATGACCCGCTACGCATTCGAGCTCTCGGAGCGGCTCGAGCTCCCAGTGTTCGTGCGCTCGGTCACCCGTATATGCCACGCCTCGGGGGATGTCGAGCTAGGTAAAATCGAAAAGCCCGAGCGAAAGCCTGTCTTCGACAGACACTGGAAGCTACCCTGGCGCTGGAACGTCTACGGTCCTCCGGGGCCTGTCGAGAAACACCGCTGGCTGCACGAACAAATGCCACAGATGAAAAAGCTGGTAGAGACTCTGCCCTGGAACAAGCTCGAGCTGCTGGGGGAGCCGACCTTCGGGATCATTGCCTCGGGAATAGGGGCGAGCTACGCGCGCGAGGCCGTCAAGATGTTGGGGCTCGAAAACAAGGTGGCCTTTCTCAAGCTGGGTACACCCACACCTCTGCCGGAACAACTCGTCGGGCGCATGTTAAAATCGGTCAAGTCTGTGCTCGTGGTCGAGGAGGGCGAGCCGCTCGTCGAACTCCAAGTGAGAGGGCTCGCCAAGGACGTGAACCCCGACATCAAGCTCCTGGGAAAGCTGACGGGAAGCATGCCGCCAGTCGGGGAGATAAACACGGATATCGTCGCCCACGCGCTCGCGAAGTTGGTGAAGCGGAAGCTCCCCGCGGATCGGCCCAGGGAGCTGATCAAGGGTGAAATCAAAAGCCTCGTCGCCCCCCGCTCCTCGACCCTCTGCGCTGGGTGTCCGCACCTGGGGAGCTACTGGGCGCTCAAGCTAGCGCTGCGCAAGGTCGGGGGTAAGGTGCCCATCGTCAACGGCGACATCGGGTGCTACGAGCAGGGCGGCTACGGCATCGCGGGGAAGGAGTACAAGCCCAGCTCCTCGAGCGAATCCGTGCGCTACCCCATCGATGCACCCTATGAAACCCTCGACACGAACTACATCATGGGTGGCGGCGTCGGGCTGATGCAAGGGCAGTTCCAAGCTGGGTACAAAGACGGCGCAATCGTGGGGGTCGCTGGTGATTCGACCTTCTTCCACGCCTGCATCCCGGCGGTGATCAACGCGGTCTATAACAAGGCTAAGGGCCTCTTCCTCGTGATGGACAACGCATGGACGGCAATGACCGGACACCAGCCGAACCCTGTAACCGGAATAACCGCGACTGGGGAGGAGACCAAGCTCCTGTGCGTTGAAGATGTCGCGAAGGCCTGCGGCGTGGAGTTCATCCGAACCGTCGACCCATTCGACCTCAAAGCAACAACCGCTGCGATCGAAGAGGCCCTCAAGAGCGATAAGTTTGCAATCGTTGTCGCGCGACACGTCTGCACGCTTCAAGCCCAGCGCCAGAAGAAGTTCGTCGGCAAGCGCATGATATTCGACCGAGATAAATGTACCGGCTGCAAACTCTGCGTCAGCTTCGGCTGCCCCGGCATAGTTTTCAAGGAGGGGAAGGCCGGGCTGGACCCGATCCTCTGCAACGGTTGCGGTATGTGCGCGGAGGTTTGTCCAACCGGTGCGATCAGGGTGGAGGGATGAGAATGGCCGAACTCAACTTGATCATCGCTGGGGTCGGAGGGCAGGGTAGCATCCGGGCATCGCACATCGTCGGAATCGCGGCTATCCGAGAGGGCCTGCGAGCTAGGGTGGGTGAAACTTTTGGCTCCGCGATGCGTGGGGGTGCGGTCGCGAGCCATGTGCGGATAGGGAAGGGAGTCTTCGCCCCGCTCATCGCTAAGGATGGGGCCGAGATCGTGCTCGCACTTGAGCCCCTCGAGGGACTCCGCAACGCCGTAGAATTCCTCGCCAAGGGCGGGCTGCTGCTCACGAACACTCGCGCTTGGATGCCCGTCGACGTCAATATAGGACGGGCCGAATACCCAAGCTTGGAGGCGATCAAGGGCGCCGTCGAGAAGCTTGGCGGTGAAGTCGTGGCGATTGACGCGACATCGCTGGCACAGCAGGCGGGGAACGTGCGGACGATGAACGTCGTCATGCTCGGGGCGCTCGCGGGGTCTGGTAAGCTGCCGATCTCCGTTGAAACGCTAAAGGAGGTCGTCAAAGAAAACGTCCCCCCGAAAACCATCGAGGCTAACCTACGCGCCTTCGAGCTTGGATTCAAAACGATTCGGAAAAGCTAACTGCTACTTTTTCCTTTACCGTTGCTAACTGCCTGCTTCTGGTGGGGAAATCGCGATTTCGTCCTTGTGCTTGAGCTTCGTGTGAATTCCGCGGATCTGCTGAATTCGTCGACCGTTAAGCAGGATGTCAAAATT
>DAOVGS010000043.1 GCA_030672285.1 Hadesarchaea archaeon
GGTCGAAAAGGCGCTGGCGGGGAAGAAATTCGACGCGGACCTATCCCCATACCTTTCACCCCCATATTTGAAGCCCACCCCACCCCTGGCGGTGGAACTATCCGAGAAACTCGGGGTCCCGCTCCATCCCGCGTACACATACCTTTTCCACGATATCAGCATCGAGGAGCTCCGGGAACTGGGCAGTTGGTTAACGGGAGGTGAGCCGGAGTTCAAGGATGGTAAGCTCAAGGGGCTTCGTTTGGTCCTGAATCAGACACCCAAGCGAGTGCTCGAGGCCCTTGGGGTGCCGCATAGGGTCGAGGATGGGCACGTCTTGGTCGAGGGTAACGCTCTACCATTGTGCAGGTGTTTGGGCCTGCTTGATGGGCAGCGTTTGACCAGCGAGCGCCTCGAGGAGACGTTGCACAAAAATCCGTCGAAGGATATCATGGAGATTGTTCAGGTTCTGGCTGGGTTCCCCGTGAAGCGGAAAGCCCCAACGCGCATAGGGTGCAGGATGGGCAGGCCGGAGAAGGCAAATCCACGGTTGATGAAACCTCCGGTGCATGTGCTTTTCCCCGTCAGCTTGCGCGGCGGGGCGACGCGCAGCGTGGTGAAGGCAGCCGAGCGCGGTGAAATCTATGTAGAGGTGACGAGACTGGAGTGCCCGAAGTGCGGGACCATTGGCTTCACCCGAAAATGCCCGAAGTGCGGAACGATCGCAAATTACGTACGGGCGTGCCCCCGTTGTAAGCGACCGACAAATGAAGAGCGTTGCCTCGCGTGCAACGTCCGCACGGAGTACTTCGACCGGCGGAGGGTTGAGCTGAAGCCGCTTTTCGACGAGGCACTGCAGCGATTGCAGGAGGAAGCGCCACCGGAGGTCAAGGGCGTCAGAGGTATGACGAGCGCCCATAAAATTCCAGAGCCTCTCGAGAAAGGGATCCTGCGGGCGAAGCATCGCGTTTACGTATTCAAAGACGGTACAGTTAGGTTTGATGCAACCGATGTGCCGCTCACCCACTTCAGGCCGCGGGAGGTGGATATGTCTGTGGAACGGCTGCGCGAATTGAGATATGAGCTGGATTGCAAGGGGAAGCCGCTGGAGCGGGATGACCAGCTCGTTGAGCTCAAGGTGCAGGATATCATCCTCTCGAACACGTGCGCCGAGTATTTGCTCCGCGTGTCGAAGTTCGTCGACGACCTGCTTCAGAAGTTCTATGGGTTGAAGCCGTACTACAACGCGAGCCAACCGGTGGACCTGGCGGGGCATTTGGTCATCGGTTTAGCGCCGCATACATCGGTAGGCATCGTTGGGCGCATCATAGGTTTCACCGATGCGAACGTTGGGTACGCGCACCCGTTTTTCCATGCGGCCAAAAGAAGAGACTGTGACGGGGACGAAGATACAGTTATACTTCTGCTCGATGCTCTGCTTAACTTCAGCAAGCGCTTCCTGCCCTCGAAGCGCGGGGGGATGATGGACGCCCCGCTCATCCTGAACACCCGCATCGACCCTCGTGAGATCGACAAGGAGGCATATAATATGGATGTGATGGAGCGCTACCCACTCGAGTTCTATGAAGCCACGCTTCACTATACGAGCCCAAGCGAGCTGGTGCAGCTCATGGAGACCGTCGAGCAAAGGCTTGGGGGTGAGGCCCAGTACGTGGGGCTGAAGTTTTCGTTCGACACGGGCGACATCGCAGCCGGCCCTCACGCGAGCCGCTACAAGACACTTGAGACGATGGAGCAGAAGACTTCGGCGCAGCTCGGGCTAACTAGAAAGATCAGGGCTGTGGACGAACGGGATGTCGCCGAGCGGCTCATCGAGCACCACTTCATCCCTGACCTGAAGGGGAACCTGCGGGCGTTCGCGAGCCAACAGTTCAGGTGCACGAGCTGCAACTCAAAATATCGTCGCGTCCCACTAAGAGGCCAATGCACGCGGTGCGGGGGGAAGCTCATCCTCACGGTCACGCGGGGAGGCGTCGAGAAGTACTTGCAGGTTGCGATGCAGATAGCGCACGATTACGAGGCGAGCGATTACACCAAGCAGCGCCTAAGGCTGGTGCAGCGCGATATAAAATCGGTCTTCGAGAGCGATGCCCACCGTCAGCTCAGCCTCGCGGATTTTATGTAGATGTGGCCGGTTTAATTTAAGAGTAAAAAAGCACAGTTTTACGCGAGCCGGGGTGGCAGAGTCAGGTAATGCGGCAGCCTCGAGAGCTGTTGACCCTTTGGGTCGTCAGGGTTCAAATCCCTGCCCCGGCGCCATTACGCTGTGCAGACACCGACTTCCGCTGGAATTTTATCATAACATTATTTCATTGTCAATTGGATCCATCTTGGCGGGCCTAAAATTAGAGCATGGTTAAAAACACTGGTCAAGTAACAGATACTTCCCGTTTTAATTGTTTTAAGAAAGCGTCGAATTTTTGGATGGGAATGCTTCCACCCACCGCTTCTACATGACCCCCTCCGCTGCTGCCACTTATCTTCGAGGTAGTTTTCATGATTAGGGCATTTAGATTCAGATCTGATTTTTTATACTTCCGCATGCTAAAGCCCACGTAATCCTCCGCTCGATAAGTCCCGATGCCAATCTCGGCATTTGCTATTTTGACCGCATAAAAAGCCGCTAGTCCTGTGGCCATAAGGGGTACATCAGTTACAATTGCTATTTTTTTACCAATTTTTTTGTACTTTTTCCTCACGTAATTTTCTATCGTTCTTTCCAGTTCTACCCCAAAACGGGCTTGTCCCACTAGACTAGGTATCCTCGATGGCCATAACCCTCGAGCGAGTCCTTGAATTACCCCCCGCTTGAAGGGATGGTCTTCCCTTCTTGCCCCGATCGCCTGCTCTAATAAAAATTCCTCCAGATACATCATCCTCCAGCCGTATTTCATGATCAATCTCCGCATTTTTTGCGTATGCTCTTGATAGTCCCCTATTGCCCCTAATGGTGCGATGTATTGCAAAGAGGCGGGTGGGTTGAAAAAATCTAGGGCTAGCTCAGAACAGCTAACATTTGCCTTATGTACAAATGTGTCGCAGGGCAGAGTCCTTCGTGTTATTCCCGGAGGAAGGCGATGGTGGTCGATGTAAATAGTATCAGAGGACTTGGACACTTCTTCAAACGCATTTTTTACCTCTGTTTTCTGCCCCGCGTTTAACCCCAAATCCAAAATGATGACCCTATCCCAAGCTGGTAAGGCATGCAATTTTGACACCAGTTCGTATGCTTCTGCAAACTCAACGTATGCCTTAGGGTGGGCAATTTTAGCAATCGCTGCCGAACAAACTCCATCTACATCCCTATGGGTGAGGATTCCAACCTTCTCAGACATCATAAATCACCCCATTTTCACAAGGATATAGAATTTGAATAGATGGCGTATATAATTTGGGTTACGCAGCGGGGTCCGAGAACCGATGGAAACGTGATTCACCGACCTTTTAATTTCGCTCTAATTTTCCTTAATTCTTTCACCCTTTGTTTTAATTCTTTTTCTAATTTTTTCCTTTCCGTTATATCCTTTAATGCCGCCGTTGATTTATCGGTCCCTGGTATCATCGCAACTGTCACTTCTATGATCCTTGGCCTGCCTTTCTTATCAAAAGATTCAAATTCATAGGTCGTTGGGGCTTTTCCCCATCTCCTTCTCTCCTCATGGTACCTCGCCATTCTCCGTTTCTCTTTTTTAGGTATTAAGTCCAGAAAAGTCATCTTACCTTCTACTTCTTCTTTAGAATAGCCACTTAATTTCTCAAACTCCCTGTTAACAAATGATATTGTCATATCCTTTTCAATAACGACCATAGCGTTTCCAGAATACTCCAGCAACCTCTTGTATCTCTCCTCAGACTCCCTAAGTGCATTCTCCGCTCTTTTTCTTTCTGTGATGTCCTTAACTATCGCCCACATCCCCGTAGGTTTGCCCTCCCTGTCTTTTTTTAACAATATCCTAATGGATACGGGAAACACAGTTCCATCTTTTTTGATGTATTCTTTTTCAAATTCATCGGAGAATCCCCTAGCTTTTACCTGCTTGGCCACAATCCTAGCTTCCATTTTATGCCATTTTTTAGGGGTAATATCTCGACATTTTTTCTTCTTTATTCCTGTTGCAGAATATCCTAGCATGTCCAAACAAGCCTGATTGCATTCAAGAATGTTGCATTCCAAATCTGTGGCTACAATTCCATCTTTAACAGTTTCGTACAGCTCCCTGTATTTCCTCTCTGACTCCCTTATTTCTTCTTCTGCCAACAACCGCCGCGCTTCGTACTTATCCATTACTTTTTTCGTTTTGCTTAAATCGCGCAGATGGTTCACCCTCGACGCTTATATTTGCATAGATGAGGCTAAAAAAACTTTTTTCTGACGGCAGTAATGTTACCTAAGAACTTGATTTAATTAAAAGCCCAGTATCTAAAACAGATTAAGAAAGAAATTGGACTAAAATCCTAGTGCAGTTGTTTAGAAATGGTTAAAGTGTTTGGCGCAAATTTTAGATTAGGCCGCCGTAGCTCAGTGGTGGAGCGATCGCCTCGTAAGCGATAGGTCGTGGGTTCGACCCCCACCGGCGGCTCCACTCAGAAAAGATTCTGCAGGACATAGGAAAGCAGTTTTCTGCGCCGCTTAAATAACCTTCCTATCTCTTTGACTACGTAGCCGGGGCGGCGGTAAAATCCATTTTCAGCTGTCTTCATCCACCTGCGTATCTTCTCCTTTGAATGCCCATCGAACACGTCAAATATCTCAAAATATTTGTCCCAATCGCTGGGCTTGATCGCACCGCTTTCCTCGAACCTCCGCCAGAGTTCCGTACCCGGCAATACTTTAAGCGAGCTCACGTTTAGCACGTCCATGTCGGCACGCTTGATAAAATCGAGCGTCTTCTGATAATCCTCCTCGGTCTCGATCGGGGCCCCAACTATAAAGGAGCCAACGACATCTATGCCAGCTTTTTGGGCAAGAGCAACTGCCTGCCACCCCTTCTCAACCGTCGTCTTCTTTTCATAGTAATCTAGAATCTGCTGGCTCCCGCTCTCGAGACCCAAAAAGATCAGCCAGCACCCAGCGTTGGCCATAGCTTTGTACATCTCCTCAGAAGCCGTGTCGACTCTACCCTCACAGAACCAGCTGACATCGATGTTTCTTTCCTTGATAAGTCGACATATCTCCATGACGTGCTTCGGAAACGCCGTGAAATTGTCGTCCACGATAAATATCTGCTTGACACCGCGCTCGTTGATGAGATATTCCATCTCTTTTACCACATTTTCCGCTGATCTCGCCCTTATTTTTCTGCCTGAGAAGGCGGTGCAGGTACAGAACGTACACCCGAAGGGACATCCGCGGCTGATGATTATCCCTGAAAGATTTTTGAGCGCTATTTTGTACCCTCCGTATAAAAAGTATCCGTAGCGGGCGTTCTGCGGTAGTAAGTGTTTGGCCGGGAATGGGAGCTCATCCAAATTTTGAACGGGTTCTCTGACCCCCGTGAAGGTTGCTCTACCGTTGTTTCTGTACATCACGCCCTTTACCCGTCTGATGCTGCTTTTATTGCTCATTGAGCGCACCAGCTCCAGAAATGTATACTCCCCCTCTCCAACAACAACGTAATTCACTTCAGGCAGATTTTCAATGATTTTATCGGCCACGAATGAGGCACTGTGTCCCCCCAAGATTATCTTCGCTTTTGGAGCAGCCCGTCTCGCTATTCTAGCCACCTCGGCAGAATCGGAGTATGTTTCGGTCATCATACACGCGATTCCAACTACATCAGGACCAAACTCCGCAATTCTGTTCTCTAGCTCCTCATGCTTGAGCTCCTCGCCGACTCCATCTATAACTCCGACTTCTATTCCGTGTTGTTCGAGCACTGCAGCCATGTAGAGCAAGCC
The DNA here is from genome assembly GCA_030672285.1 of Hadesarchaea archaeon. Taxonomy (GTDB): domain Archaea; phylum Hadarchaeota; class Hadarchaeia; order Hadarchaeales; family Hadarchaeaceae; genus DG-33. The sequence goes on from DAOVGS010000043.1 coordinate 5,899, forward strand.
GAGGGGTTCGCACATGTTTTCAAAAAGTACCCCCATCATCTGCGTTTTTATCGGGGGATTGATTAACAGCACACGGACCAAGTTCTTCAGCCTCCTTCTGGAAATTAAAAGTGTTTCACGCTAAAAAGAGTTATTTGTTGGTGAATGGATGAGTTCGAAAAGCTGGCTCGCACTTCACTCCCAGCTCCCTGCAGATCGACTCCACCATCGAGCATGTTCTGCGCCAGCTCTCCGATTGCCCCCGGATGAGATCAGGCAGCCGTTCCGCAAGGCCAGGGCACCTCCCCTCCAACACTGGCGCGAGCCTATCGAACACCCAACGCTTCAGGTTAAGCTTGTCGTAGATGAGCTCGCTGTGGGTTCGGTGGGCGACCTCGATGACCTGCCGCAGGCCATCCTCGCTGTCGTTTATCTCAGGGATAATTGGCCCGAGGAAGAGCCACGTCTCCACGCCCCGCGACGAGAACTCCTCGAGCACTTGCGCGCGCGCATCCGGCAGCGAGGCCCTTGGTTCGAACTTGCCTGCCAGTTCGCGATCCATCGTGGTTATCGTTACCCCAACATCAAATTTTTCTGGCACAATCAAGTCGACATCGCGAAGCACCAAGCTCGACTTCGTCTGAATCGACACGGGAAAGCCGCGCCTTGAGAGCAGCTCGATGCATTTTCGCGTCAGCTTGAGTTTTGCCTCCAGCGGCTGATAGGGATCGCATACCGTGCTGACGCCAACGGTGCCTTTTGGCTTCCGTTTCACCTCACGCGCCAGTACCTCAACGATGTTTTGCTTTGCCCTAACGAATTTTCCCCAGTTTAACCCCATCCACTCGTCACGGAGCGTCGATGGAGAATAGCAGTACCTACAGCCGTGCTCACAGCCTAGGTATGGGTTAAGCGAATAGCGCAGCCCAGGCAACTTGCTGGGCGAGAGTGCGGTTTTGCAGTTAATGGTGGAGTACTCGATGCTCATGCGGCAAACTCCGTAATCTTTTTCTGGAAAAGAGCCCGCTTCAACAGCTCGCTTGTTTTAATCCACTTGCGCAGCGGGATCGTGAGTTTCGTCTGAGCGTGCCGTAGTGCCGCTTGGAAGTTATCAAATTTCTGCGGCTCAAGCTGAATCATTTGTCGGATGCTCTCCCGCACGTTCCAGACGCCCACGGGCAGGATGTAGCCGGGGTGAATTTCTCGAAGCACGAGTGCCGAAGCCTGCCTTCGCTCTTGGTTGAGCTTCTCGGCAACCGCCAGCTTGCAGGCGTAGTAGCAACCCCCGACATCAGGGTAGGTCGTCCGCCCCCGGTAGGGCTCGAAGTCCCCCATCATCGCTGGTGCGGTCGTTCGCTCGTCCGGGTTCCAAGTCGTTCCGGGGAACCAAGCCTCGATCCACTCGAAACTCCAGCGTTCAGGCATCAGGATCGCGACGAACCGATTGTCGAGGTGTTCGAAGGAGTAGACGCGGTACTCGTCGATTGTGTCGTGCTGCTTCATTTGATCGATTAGTTCGAGCGACAGGATCGAGTCGACTGCCGTGATGCTCCAGCGGGTCGGGACGAGCTTCCTCCGCTTTTGGAAGCCGAACATCCCTAAGCTGAAAGCCCGTTGGATGCGCGTGACCAAAACATCATCTTCGTAGAGCCCGACGACCGCATCGCCCGCCTTCAAGTCGCGGTCGTAGAATGCTCGCTCCACCCTGCGATCGACACTCACGTTGGATGTCTTGAAAGATTTCAGCGGTGCGGAGGGGCCAAATGGTTGGGTTTCCCCACTCAGGGTTATCACTCGGTTTGGCACTCGGGTGAGCAAAGCCTCGGCGTCGACGGGCCGCTTCCCCATTGCCAGCTCTTGGAGCACGTCGATCAGCTTCCCGCCGGATTGGGCGTCGTACACGCTCGCACGCGCCTTTCCCCGGATCAAGGCGAAGCGATAATCGATGATATCCTGAATGCTTTTCCCAAGCCATAGCTCCGGGGTGTCGAGAATTTCGGTGTCGCCTCGGTAGGGAGGGACCATGGGGCCGATGTAAACTTTGGGATAACCTATGCGCCCGACGAACACCCCGGGAGGCGTTGAGCCTTGGATGCGGGGGGAGGTGATTTGCAGGCTCGATTTGGCGAGCGATTGCGCTTTGGCCACGATTGGACATCTCAGCTTGCCACAAAGCATCCGTCCGCCCTTGCACAGCAGGCAGAGGGAGCTCGAGGGGACTCGGGCAACTTTGATTTCCCTAAATGCCGCGAGTTCGCCAACTTGTTCGGACGCGATGATGTCGCGAAGCCATTTAACATTGGTCGACAACACACGATACCCATTATACTTTGTACATTGACCAATAAATGGTGAAAGTTGTTTGAACCTTTACGATTTCGAAAGGGCGCGGGTTAAACAATTTTTAAGGCAACATCGAGCGAAGCGAGCGGGGATTCAACTCCCTGCGGGGCTGAAGCAGCACCTACAAGAAATTGTGGAACCTTTCGCTGAGGTGGACGTTGAAACACTTGTGTTGGCGGACAGTTGTTATGGTGCTTGTGATCCAGCCGATGCAAAGGCAAAGCAGCTTGGGTGCGACGTGTTGGTTCACTATGGACATGCAGACATGGGGATGTTCACCTGCTTGCCGACCCTCTACATCGAGGCGCGCATGCCAGCCGACCCGCTCAGGATGGTTGAGCGAGTGCTGCCCGAGCTGAAGTTCAAGCGCGTGGGGTTGCTCACCACCGTTCAGCACATCTCCCACCTGCGGGGGGTCGCGAAGCTCCTTCGCTCGCGCGGGATTAAAACGTTCATCGGCAGGCCGGGACCGAGGGCGAAGTACCCCGGGCAACTCTTGGGCTGCGATTTTGGCTGTGCCCGCTCGGTCGCTGCCCGCGTCGACGGTTTTCTCTACATCGGCACAGGTGAGTTTCACCCGCTGGGTGCAGCGCTCGCGACCGGCAAGCAGGTTTTAGCCGTAAACCCGATTTCGGAGGGATTCAAGGTACTCGCCCCGGATGTCAACGTTTTTCTGCGGAGGAGAAAGGCGATGATCGCTCGAGCTGCAGCGGGCGAGCGGTTTGGCGTCATCGTGAGCACCAAGCTTGGGCAGGCCCGCTTCAAGCTCGCGGCGAAGTTAGCTGTGGATCTCAAGCGGGCCGGTAAGGCCGCGCATGTACTTGCGGTCGATGAGGTGAGGCCAGAGGAGCTGGGCGATTTTGGGCTCTATGGGTTCATCTGCGCCGCCTGCCCGCGCATACCCATCAACGACGCGGAGCGATTCGAACAACCTGTTTTAACACCATTTGAAACCCAAGTCATGATTGGAAAGGCAAAATTCCAGCCCTACCGGATGGACGAGGTAACCAAGGGAGATTTCTAGCAAGCCGAAGGATAGTAATTTAAACTCAGTTGGGTTAGTTGTCAAGGTGAAACCAACATGGCAGAAATAAAAACAGGCGATTTCGTCGTTCCCGGAGACTTCCTCGCAACCACGGAGGAGTTCGTCCCGAGCGAGGGGGCATACGAGGAGAGCGGCAAAATCTATTCCTCTTGTACCGGAGTGGTGCTCGTCGATGTTCGAACCAAGCACATCTCGGTCTTCTCCCGCATTTTAGGCCCACCGGCACTGAAGCGTGGCGACATGGTGGTCGGACGGATCGAGGAGGTAAGGGACCAGAGCGCGAACGTTTACATAGGAGTCCTGCGCGGGCGCGAAGATCGGGAGCTCCCCCTCCCGAACATGGGTACAATTCATGTTTCTCAGGTTCACACCGCTTACGTCAAGGAGATGCGCCACCAGTTCAAACCCGGCGACATCGTCCGCGCGCAGGTCCTGAACGCGCGCAGGGAGCCAGTTCAGCTCTCGACCGCCGGCGATGATATAGGAGTGATCGTGGCGGCCTGCTCGCGCTGTCGTACGCCGCTCGAGCGAGAGGATTCCAAACTTCGCTGTCCAGAGTGCGGCAATTTAGAGTTCAGGAAGCTCGCGAGCGATTACCGCCAGGGGGCCCTCTGACGCAAAAACGTAAGCGAACCATCAATGTGCGGGTGAAGGACACCTCCCAGCTTATCGCGCTGATGGATGAGCTCGGGAAGCTGGAAGTGGATCTGGTCGCGGAGTCGCGTCCCAAGGCAATTAAGATAGAGGTGTTCGGTTCCAAGGATGAAGCACGTGAGCTGGAGCACAAAATAATGGAGCTCCTCAAAATCCCGCAATCCTCACAAGTCGGCGCGGGCAAGTTAGGTAAGGTGTAGCCATGGAGCTTGAGCTCGTTGAAAAGGGCGAGGGTAGCCTACTGATAAAGGTGAGGGGGGAGGATCACACCCTCTGCAACCTCCTGCGCAAGACCCTGCACGATGACAAACACGTCGTTGCGGCATCCTATGTGATCGAACACCCCCTCACGGAACCCCCCAAGTTCTACGTGAAGACAAAAAAAGGAAAGACGCCCGAGCGCGCCCTCACGGATGCAGCTCGACGGGTGGCGGAACAGTTGAAGGAGCTACAGCAGCAGCTGCAGCGAGGGCTCAAGAAATAACCGCGGAGCGCTCCTCGCGGGGGCATGAGTTGCAAAAAGTCAAATTTTGGCAGATAAAGCCAGAGATAAGGATTCTCGGCATAGATGATGGACCATTTGATCGACGCGCGAGGGGAACGGTCCTGCTCATAGGAACGGTCTTCAGGGGAGGGCGCTGGATAGACGGAGTTCTGAGCACCACCATCGAACAGGATGGTACCGACGTGACCGAGCGGGTGGTCGGGATGATTAATCGAAGTCGCCACCGGGGGCAGCTCAGGATAGTGATGGCGGACGGCGTGACTTTTGCCGGCTTTAACGTGCTCGACATCAAGGCAGTGTTCAAGCAAACTGGTCTACCTGTCATCGTCGTCTCTAGGGAATTGCCGAACATGGCAGATGTCCGGAAGGCGATTAAGCATCTCCCCAACTGGCGCGAGCGGTGGAGAATAATTAAGGGCTCGGGCAAGATCTATCCGGTGAGAACCAAACGCCGAGGGGCATCCGTCTTTATGCAATTTGTCGGCATGAGGCGCGCCGATGCTGAGCAAGTGGTAAAATTGACTTCGACACGTAGCCTGATTCCAGAGCCGTTGAGGGTCTCGCACCTAATCGCCACGGCCATGGTGCGCGGCGAGAGTTACGGGAGGGCCTAGCTTGAGGACGAAAAAATCACGGAAGAAGCTACGTGTGGCTAAGGGATTTGCAGCAAGGATATTTGGCCGCAAGATAATCCGGGAGGTGCTGGAATTCGTCTTGATTCTGGCGATTCTCTATTTTGGCGTGAGCGGCGTTCTGGTCTTGGCCCTGCGGACCGACACGTACTGGATGGCGGTAGTGTCCGACAGCATGAAGCACGATGGCGAGGGTTGGAGGGAGATTTTCGAAACGAATGGTTATGACACCTCCCAATTTCCACTTCAGGGCGGGTTCGAGCGCGGAGACATGCTTATCATTCAAGGTGTGAGTTCTGTCACGGAGATCTCGATAGGCGATGTCATTCTGTTTGACACTGGTAGGCCGATACCGACTGTCCACAGGGTCGTCGCTATGTGGAGCGACGAGAACGGGATAGCCAGGACCACGACAAAAGGGGATGCCCCCGGAGCCTCCCTAGATTCACCCCTTAAGCCCGAGCAAATTAGAGGCAAGGTAATTTTTGTGATCCCGGAGCTCGGCCACCTATCGCTCTGGTTCAAGAGGAGCTGATAGCGTGAGGCGGCACCCGATGCTCGTGGTCGACGTTATCATCCGAACCCCTGGGGGTGTGGTGCTGGTCAAGCGAAGGAATGAGCCGTATAAAGGGAGGTGGGCTTTGCCCGGCGGTTTCGTGTGCTATGGTGAAAGGGTCGAAGATGCAGCGGCGCGCGAGGTGAGGGAGGAGACAAGTTTAAGAGTCAAGCTGGGGAAGCTCGTGGGCGTGTACTCAGATCCAAAGCGCGACCCGCGGGGGCACGTCGTCAGCGTATGCTTTTCGGCAAGACGGGCGGGCGGCAGGTTAAGAGCAAGCAGCGACGCTCAAGACGTAAAAATTTTCAAACGCATCCCTTGGCGCGACCTTGCCTTCGATCACGCGCGGATTTTAAAGGATGCGGGGCTGAGGTGAGCGCATGCAGTTCTGTCCGAAGTGCGGAGGGCTGATGTTACCAAAGCAGATCGAGAAGGGGCCGATCTTGGTCTGTAATGTTTGTGGTTATGTCATGAAAGAGGCAAAATTAGACGAGTATAAAGTTGTCAAGGGAGCCAAGCCAGAAGAAGAAATAACAGTTGTTGAAAAAGAATTAAAGCCAGCTCTACCTACCACACGGATTTGTTGCCCTAAATGCGGGCACGACACAGCCTATTGGTGGCTGAGGCAGACGCGTGCAGCAGACGAAGCAACGACACGGTTCTACCGCTGCACAAAGTGTGGTCACACGTGGAGGGAATATACCTAAAACATGGAATGATTAAACGTAATAGGAAGACAAATGGTGGAGACCCAAACATGGAAGAACTTCGACCGCGCGTAAAGCCGGCGCGCAGCAGGAAAATTTCTGAGATAAAAATAGGCGATGAGCGCGTGAGGGTAATCGGATTAGTCGTTGATAAAAAGGAGGCCGAATTCATGCTCGACGATGGCTCCAGTCGCCTCACCGTGGTTTTCGATGATCCAGCGGTGGTCGAGGGCGTGGAGATAGGCTCGAGGGTCAGGGTGTTCGGGATGCCGCTGAACGTCGCTGGTGCCCACGAGCTGCGGGCCGAGATCGTACAGCGTGTTGATGGTCTGGACTTGGGGTTGTATGAGGAGGTCAGGCGCGAGGTCAAAAAATTGGAAGGGGAACTCGAGGAGGCGAGGTGAAATGGTGAGTGCTCGGATGGCGGATTCGAAGACTTGGAAGACATGCGTGAGCGCGATGGTGAACCTCATCGACGAGGCGGCATTCAAGTTCACCCCCGAGGGCATCAAGATGAAGGCGATGGACCCCTCGCACGTTGCGCTGTTGGATTTCGAGTTGCCGGCTTCGGCGTTCGAAGAGTACAAGGTCAAGCAACCAACGACTTTGGGCATAGGCCTCACCGAGATGAACAAGATCCTTGCACGCGCCAAGGCCGAGGATGAGCTGACCCTCGAGCTCGATGAGGATAAAAATCGTTTGGCCCTCACGTTCAGGGGTGTGTCGACGAGGCGCCTCAGTTTACCACTCATTGATGTAAGCGAGGCGGAGTTGCCCGAGCCAAAGCTTCAGTTCACCGCGACCGCCGATGTGGTGGCAGGGGTAATTCAGGACGGATTGAAGGATGCCGAGATCGTGGGGGACAATGTGAAATTCGAATTGAGCGAGGACGAGTTTACCCTTTCCGCTGAGAGCGATAAGGGCACCTCCGAGCTCAAACTGCGCAAGGGCGATCAGGCGCTGCCGAAGCTCAGCGTCAAGCAACCGGCACGCGTGATGTTCAACATAAAATATCTCAGCGACATGGCGAAGGCAGCGGGGCCATCGGACATCATCACCATCAACTTGGGCACTGACCTGCCGATTCAGCTGGACTTCCAGGTCGCAGAGGGCAAAGGCAGGCTGCGGTTCTTGTTGGCCCCAAGGATCGAGGCGGAGTAAATTCATCGCCCCCAACGATTAAATGCGATGGCGCCAAATTATTCAAGAATGAACCGTTGGTGAGGCTGGGCCTTGATCGCTCCCGAGTATGTGGCAACGCTAGATCCATTTGCAGCGGAGGCGAAGAAGCTGGTGGAGACATCACCCCCGCTGGATTCGATGCCGCAGGAAATAGTCGATCGGACCATCGCACGTGTGAAATGGTCTAGCAAGGACATGGTGGTCGGCCCCGATGCTGAGGCAATTCGGGCTGACGTACTCTCCTTTTACCTCATGTGCCAAGGTGTGGCAGCAGTGTCGTACCCCTACTCACGTGAGGCCCGTCTGATAAGTGACGCGACAAAGGAGACGATTAAATATCGTATGTACGACCTTTTCAAACGCGGTCACGAGGATTTGTGTTTAGAGGTGGTTAAGCGTTCGATCAAGCTCATCCAGCTGGAGGGTGGCAATGGTGTCAAGCTCGGCGGTGTGGAGATCCCGCGGGAGGACCTCTACAAGATACGCGACCGACGCCTCGCGGAGGACGGCATAGAGACAGTAGACGATCGCCTACTCCCACAGTATTTACCTAGGTATGCGGTGCGCTGGACGGACCTTGCACCCCTGCTCCGGCATCGACGCGCCGAGCTAACGAAGCTCTATCTGGTGAACGGGAGGGCGGTGATCACCCCTCGCGATCTCTGGGACCTTTTTTCAGATTTCATAGCCGTGCGAACTGAAGAATACGTGGCATCGGTATACGAGCGCTTCTCCGACATCGGGGCGCCGTCCAAGCGACTTACTGAGGTTGGCGAACGCATATCGTCACTTTTACCTCCAGAGCTCGAGCTTCGCGAGAGGTTTGCGCGCGTGCCAAGAGGAAAGCTTAGTCTAGAGTTCTTCCCCCCATGCGTGAAGATAGCTATGGGTGGGGTCGGCTCCGGGTTGAGGAACTACGCGATCACCGTTCTGCTGACTTCATTTCTTTCTTACGCGCGTGCTTCTCCCTCAGGCAGGGCCGCCACCCGGATCGGTGATTTTATCAGGGACATTTCAGTCGTTCGGGATGAGATTGCGGCGCCAATCTTCGATGCAGCCGAGCGATGCAAACCCCCGTTTTTCAAGGATCAACCTCAAGAAAAGGCGAACATTTACTACCATCTCGGGTTCGGAATGACGACCGAGCCCCACTTAGAGAGCAGCGGAAAATCGAAGTGGTACCGCGTACCGAATTGCTCGAAAATACTGCTGTCAGCCGCACCGCTCTGCGATCCGGATGAGCTCTGTCGTAAGATAAAGAATCCACTTACCTATTACTTCAGAAGGCTGTCCGAGCACGCGAGGTCGGGCGCGGGTGGGTAAATGGAAATGCATGAAGCGACCCTCGAGGAGCGAAGGCAATTTTACTCTGAGGAATGGAACAAACGCGAGTTGCCCGATTTCATCCTTCACACCCTCTCCCTACGTGAGTTCGGGTTCGATTTGGATGGCACAGGGCCGAGCCACAGGTACAATCAGTTCATGACCGTCGAGCAGCTGGCGGAGTATTTACAGAACAGGGCCCCCTATTCCGTGTTCGCCAGCGTCGCACTTTACGAGCAGCCGTCGATGCGGAAGGGGTGGATGAAATCCGAACTTGCCTTAGACATCGACGCAAAGGACCTCCCCTTGAAGAGTTGTGGCTGTGCCTCCGGGAGCGTTTGTGAACGATGCATCGATGAGGCCCGTCGAGTCGCGATGGAGTTTGCTGAAACCATGAGCAAGGATCTGGGGCTGCGCAACATCAACTTTGTATATTCCGGCCGCGGCTTTCACATCCGAGTGATCGACGACGCGATAATGACGCTGGAGCAGACCGAGCGGGGTCAAATCGTTGAGTACATCACCGGCGGCGTGATCCCAACCGATGTTACGATGGCGCTCGGCTATTCTAAAGTCTTCAGGGAGCGCCTCGCGCGGACCTTTGAGAGGTTAGGTGAAGAACATCTTTCGAAAACTCGTGGACTAAGAAAGTCAGTAGTCCAAAAGCTCATGGCAGAGAAGGAGAGGGTTCTAGGTGTGATACGTGGGGGGAAACTGGATGAGATTTCCACGCTCGGAGGGCTTGGCCCAAAGACCTTTCGGCAACTCTTGGAATTTTTGGTTAGGCTTAACTCAGGGTTCACCGATGGGAAGGTCACAATCGACACAAAGCGCATTTTGCGTTTGCCCTCGAGCCTACACTCCGGCGTCAGTATGAAATGCGTACTCGTGCGGGATATGGAGCGTTTCAAGCTGGAAGACGCAGTCCCAAAATTTGTACGTGAGCGTGGGCATTGATGACCGAATTTTCATATGAGGACGTGAAGCAGGCGTGGTTGGCAGAAAAAACTTCACACGAACTCGCGGAGATTTCAGAGGAATTCTACCAAAATGCAGCCAGATATGTGGCACAGTTGAACTTCGAGCTCAAGCACAGCGAACCCCTGCGAGGGGAGCTGCTGCAGGAAGAACTCCGAAATGTGTTTTGGATGATACATGAGATCCACCTTTCTCGAGTGTTTAAGGCCATCGATGAAATAGCTCAGGGGAGGCTGCCGGCCCCCCTGTTGGAACGCGAGCGCTACGCGTTCAGCGAGATAAGGCAGAGCTTGGAGAAGCTTTACACCGAACTCGTCTCCTCAACGATGACCGGGAAGGCGGAACTCGCGGCGCCTCGCGAGATAACAAATGTTTTATTGATCGTGCAGACCGAGGTTCCACCTATAGTCGGCGACGACCTCCGACAATACGGACCGTTCAAGAGGGGCGAGATAACCAGCCTGCCGAGGCGCAGCGCCGAGCTCATGGTGAAGCATGGTCTCGCGAGAAAGATCGAGGTCAAGGTTTAGCCGGCGATACCTTTTTTTGGGAAGAGACCGAAGTTTTTCGAGAGATCGTATGATAATCCCAAAAAAACTCCGCACCTATTGCCCGTCCTGTAGGAAGCACACGGAGCACAGTGTTTCTCAGCTAAAAAAGCGCTCCGCCCGCCCGTTGAGCTGGGGGCAGCGTCAGTTCGGGCGTGTCACGTCCGGTTATGGCAGCCAGCCGAGATCTGAGCAGAAGAAATTTACAAAGACGGCAAAAAAAGTCGTCTTGATGCTCAAGTGCAAAGTCTGCGGGAAGTCCCACCCCCACCGCGGTTTCAGGGCGAAGAGTGTGAAGTTTGAGGAGTAAGTGGTGAAATGCAAGAAAAACAGCGTTCGAGGTTTTTGAGGGTTCGATGCAGTGATTGCGAGAACGAACAGTTGGTGTACAGTCATGTTAGCTCCGTCGTCAGATGCAAGGTGTGTGGCAAGACGCTCGCGGTGCCCCGTGGGGGGAAGGCGGAGATAAAGGTCATGATCCTTGAGGAGATGGAATGAAGGAGGCGTTAAATTGGTGAGGCGCAAGTCGGAGTGGCCAACCATCGATGAGTTCGTCATGTGCACGGTGACGAAGGTTTTCCCCCAAGGCGCATTCATGGGGCTCGATGAATACGGCGGGAAGGAGGGGATGGTCCACATATCGGAGGTCGCTTCGGGTTGGATTAAAAACATTCGTGATTACGTTCGGGAGGGACAAAAGGCAGTGTGCAAGGTTTTGGATGTGGATTCGAAACGAAAGCATGTCGATCTCTCGCTCCGCAGGGTCAAGGATAGCGAGCGTCGGTGGAAGACGCAGCAGTTGAAACGGGAGCAGAGGGCCGAGAAGCTCCTCGAGCTGGTGGCGGGCAAGCTCGAAAAGAGTCTCGACGAAGCCTACGAGGAGGTGGGCTTTGTGCTGCAGGACAAATTTGGTGATCTCTACTCGGCACTCGAGTCAGCTGCGAGGGATAAGGACACCCTAACCGAGGTAGTTAAGGAGCGGCGTTGGGTGGACGCGCTCAGCGAGGTCGCGGCTTCCGCTGTCGAACCACCGTCTTATGAGGTCGTTGGTTACACAGATCTGAGCTGCCCCTCCCCCAACGGCGTAGAAGTGGTAAAATCAGCCATGATGGACGCGCGCGACTCTACGAAGGGAAACGAAATCGACGTGGAGTTCTATTACGTGGGCTCGCCGCGGTATCGCATCGAGGTCACTGCCCCTTCCTATAAAGCAGCCGAGAGCGCGATGCAGAAGGCGGTTGAGGGAGCCATCGCAGCCGTGAAGAAGGCGGGTGGGAGAGGAGAATTTCACAGGGCGGGGTAGTGGATGAAACTAAAAAAGTGCAAGTCGTGTGGTGCGTACACGCTCAAGGACGTGTGCCCAAGTTGTGGAGGGCGGACGATATCACCCCATCCACCCAAATTCTCCCCGCTCGACCCCTACGGTAAATACCGACGGATGTTGAAAAAGCAGGCAGGGGAGGCGTGAATATGGAAAAGACGACGGTCAACGTCATCTCGAAGCCCAAGCTAAAGGCGCCGATCCTGATCGAGGGCTTGCCGGGTATGGGGTACGTTGGGAAGTTGGCGGCGGAGCACTTGCTGGAGGAGCTTCACGCCAAGAAATTTGCTGAGCTCTGCTCACCCCACTTTCCCCACCACGTTGCGGTCCAAGCGAACGGCACGCTAAAGCCGCTGAGGAACGAATTTTACTGGGCACGCACCGACGGCAAAGACGTTGTAATTTTAGTCGGGGATGTGCAGCCCGTTTCCCCCGAGGGGCACTACGAGGTCGTTGAGAGCATCCTTGATGTTATCGAGCAGTTCAATGTGAAGCAGCTTTTCACCCTTGGCGGGTACGCGACGGGTAAGTATTCGAAGGCGAAGCCGAGAGTTGTGGGAGTGGGCGACCACGCACTCTTAAAGGAGTTCCGCAAGCACGGCGTCACGGTGGAGAAGGGAGGGGGACCGATAATCGGAGCCGCCGGCCTGCTGCTGGGGCTAGGAAGGCTGCGCGGGATGCGGGGGATATGCTTGCTTGGTGAAACTCATGGGATGGTGGTCGATCACCGCGCTGCGCAGGTAGTACTCGAGGTACTCGTTGGTGTGTTGGGCATCAAGATTGACATGAGCGCCCTCGAACGCCGCGCGAGGGAAACGGAGCACACGCTTGATCGGATTCGGAGGGAGATGGAGCTCCGCGCGCGCAAGGAGCGGCGGCGTGAAGAGGAAGAGGCTTGGTACATCGGATAATGATTTTAACATTTACAAAAGCTGAGTCGAAGTATGTTGAGAGAATGGGTAAAAGATTAACAATTTTCATAGCAACAGCAATTACCGCGGCAGCCATCATTTTGATTACAGTTCTCCTCATCGACATTGATGGAGATGGATTGGCAAACATAACTGAGTTCCAGCTCGGGACCTCCATCAACAATCCAGACACAGATGGTGATGGACTAGAGGATGGGTTGGAAGTGGATATTTACAAAACAAATCCCTTACTCCCCGATACTGATGGAGATGGTTTGAGCGATGAGTTGGAAATAATCACCTACGAGACAAATCCGTTGGCCGCAGACACAGACGGCGATGAACTCGACGACAAATCTGAAGTAGACACTTACAACACCGATCCGTTAAGCGCAGACACAGACAATGATGGTTTGAGTGATTGGTCGGAAGTCAATATCCATGAAAGCAATCCCTTGGTCGCGGATACAGATGGCGATGGACTAAAGGATGGGTTGGAAGTCAATATTTACGAAACAAATCTCCTCGACAACGATACAGATAACGATAGATTGTTCGATGGCCAGGAAGTAAATGGGTGGTCCATAACTGTAAATGGTCTAGCCCATCATGTAACATCCGACCCGTTTTTCAGGGATTCAGATGGGGACAATTTGAGCGATTGGGCTGAATATAACACTTACTACTCAGATCCAAGAAGCACGAACACCGACAATGATAATTTAAGCGATCTCTTGGAGGTGCTTTACGGGACAAACCCCGCTGAGGAATCGAGCGTTGCGCAACTACTCGAGAATGGTCCGGAGTATCCGTATCTGTATCTGGAGATAGATTACATGACTGACTATACCCCATCACCTGAGGCGATAGACTACTTTGAATCGTATTTTGAGAATGACCTTGGCGTGGAAGTAGAGGTAATTTACGATGAGGTAACTTCAACCGAGCTAACCGCGATTGGCGTTTCACCGGCCTCGCTCAGCATTCAGGAATTAATTTCAATTGAACAGCACTTCCACGATAACCCCACTACTCACCTCTACGTGTTTTACGCGAAGGCGCTCGAGGCGGAGGAAGTGGGTGGGTGGGCTTCGGATTCCCATGGGGCAGCTTTGGTCGGAGAATACATCTTAGGAAATCTCGCACGCGAAAGAACCCTTCTGTTTCACGAAGTGGGGCACGCGCTTGGCTTAGAGCATTCTGATAACTCCCAATGCGCGATGCAGTCGGGGCCGATCTTTTTGAACCCAATTTATTGTCACGACACATGGGCACAGCGCAATCTCTTGGACATCTGGTCGGTGGATGAGCCTTGGATATAAGGGTAAGCAGAATTCTCTTAAGCTTTTAAAACGTTGAACCGCAACATCGAGTAGGTACCAGCTTGCCAGAACTTCAAACCTACCCCGCCGATCTACACATACATTCCAGATACTCGGGCGCGACTTCAACGAGGATGGTTTTGGACACGATCGCGCAGCAGGCCAAGCTCAAGGGACTGGCATTCGTGGGCACGGGCGATGTTTTTCACCCGAGATGGTTTGAGAGCATTAAGGCGGAGCTGGTAGAGGTCGCGGAGGGCACCTTCGAGCACCCCCGCTATCACACTCGCTTCATCTTAACGGTCGAGGTCGAAGACAAACACCGCGTACACCACCTAATTTTTTTACCCGCTCTCGCCGCCATCGAAAGCGTGCGTGAGGAGCTAGCGAAGCATTCAAGTGATATAGATGTAGATGGGCGTGCACGAGTTGAGTTGGGTGCCCCGGAGATCGTCGACATAGCGCTGGCACATGATTGTTTGATCGGTCCCAGCCACGCCTTCACCCCTTGGACGAGCATGTACAAGGAATTCGACAGCATGCGGGCTTGCTACGGCGATCGAGCCCCTGACGTGAAATTCTTGGAGCTTGGGCTGAGTGCGGATACCCTCATGGCTGACCGAATCGCGGAGCTTCAAGAGGTCACCTTCATGTCGAACAGCGATGCCCACTCCCCTTGGCCAGACAAACTGGGCCGCGAGTTCAACCGCTTCGAGCTGGCGGAGCCAACTTACGCCGAGGTCATCAAGGCGATCAAGCGGGAAAACGGGCGGCGTGTCGTGCTCAACGTTGGCTTCGACCCAAGGCTCGGCAAATATCATCGCTCGGCATGCTCCCGCTGCTACAAGCAGTTCGAGCTAGAGCAGGCGAAGTCGACACGATGGCGATGCGACAAGTGCGGCGGGTGGGTCAAGAAGGGAGTCCGGGACCGCGTCAACGAGCTCGCTGATTACCCAGAGCCAGAACATCCACCCCACCGTCCTAGTTACTTGCGAATAGCGCCACTCTCCGAGGTCATCGCATTGGCGCTGGGAGAAAACAATGCTCACGCGCCGGAGGTCCAATCGATGTGGGAAAAGCTCGTCGCGCGCTTCGGCAACGAGATCGAAGTTCTCATAGATGTGCCCGCGGAGGAACTCGCGAATGCAGCTGGGGTAAAAATTGCGGCGGTGGTCAGGGCATTTAGGGGGGGCGAGTTGAGGGTAATCCCGGGTGGAGGGGGACGATATGGTCACCTCGAAATCCCTCTCGAGCTGGCCAAAGCTCAAAAGCTCGGGGGACAACGTACCCTGATGGAGTTTGAATGAGTGTGAAGATAGACGCGAGCGTATGCATTCTGTGCGGTGCTTGTTCAGGCGTATGCCCCACAAACACGATTGAGGTTTCAACCACCGAAGTGCGCATCCAAGAGGGCTGCACGGAATGCGGGCTCTGTGCCAAGGTTTGTCCGATAGGGGCGATAGCGGTTGAGAGAAAAGTATGACATCGTGGTGGTTGGGGCGGGTCCAGCCGGGTCGATGGCTGCACGAGCTGCTGCGCGTGAGGGAGCAAGCGTCTTGTTGTTTGATAAGCGCCGCGAGTTGGGCGTACCGGTGCAGTGTGGCGAAGCCCTGAATGAAGATGTTTTGAAGGAGCTAGACATTAAGCTGGACCCCCGCTGGGTACTCGGTAAGACAAATGTGGTAAAGCTTGTTTCGCCTTCGGGCATCGAGGTGCGCATAGCCGAACGAAAAGTCGTTGGCAAAGTTGGGTACATCCTCGACCGCAAAATTTTCGACAAGTACCTCGCAACCCTTGCAGTTAAGGAAGGGGCTGACATCGTGGTCGGAACATTAGTCGATGGAATGATTTTAGAGAACGGCAAGCCCAAAGGGGTAAGAGCGCGGGGAGCGAGCGGCAGGCTTGAGGTAAGAGCTGAGGTCATAATCGCAGCCGATGGCGTTGGCTCTAGGGTGGCTCGCTGGGCGGGACTAAACACAGCTCTAAAATTGGATGACATCGAAACAGGCGTTCAATTTCAGATGGTGAGGGTAGATTTCGAATCCCCCTCGATGATGGAATATTATTTTGGGAACAAGACCGTGCCTGGTGGGTATTGCTGGGTATTCCCGAAGGGCGAGGACATGGCGAACGTTGGGCTGGGTGTCCTCGGGAGCCGAGCTGAGCGACGGCCGATCGAGTACCTCCGAGATTTCGTCGCGCGCATGCCAAGCCTTTCGAAAGGAAAAATAATCGAGATAAATGCGGGGGGCGTGCCGGTTAGTGGGCCCCTCAAGCAAACGGTGAAGGACAACCTGCTCGTGGTTGGAGATGCGGCTCGGCAGGTGAACGCTTTAACAGGGGGCGGCATCGATTCTGCCATGCGTGCTGGTAATATCGCGGGAGAGGTGGCAGCTAAGGCGGTAAGCGGAGGAGACACCTCGGAGAAAAGACTGAGCGAGTATGAGCGGCGCTGGCGCGAGCAGATGGGGAAGAAGCTGGAGCGCTACCTCAGGGCAAAGGAAGTGCTTTTGAGCATGTCCGATGAGGAGCTCGACAAGCTGGCGATAGCTCTGCAGGGCGTAGAGTTCGACAGGATAAGCCTGACTGACATGCTAAAGGTGCTCATGAAAGTTAGTCCAAAACTTTTGTGGAAGCTCAAGGGCTTGATGTGACGAGGCACAAGTGCCAGAGTTTGGAAAATTTTGACTGTATTATTGAGGGAGTGGCGGATGGCGGTGAAACATGAAATCCATCAAGGTTAAACCTCAGAAGCCCACGCCTCGGTTGCACAAGCTCCTCATGCGCGCCCATAGAATCTTTGAAAGGGAGTATCCAGGGTTGGATGTTGCCATTGAGTATATGTTTCTCAAAAGCGAGGATATCCCGCGGCTGTGTGGGAAATCTGGGAAAGGCGGGAGATTCGCTGTAAGCACTTATGACCGTCACGGGCGTAGGGTCATCTTCGATATCAATTTGGACAAGATGCCCGATGATTTTGTCATGTTTCATTTCCTTCACGAGCTCATTCATGCCGGGTTTAAGGAGACGAACGAAGCCAAGGCCATCTCAATGACGTTCGACGCGATGAAGAAGCTCGGTGTTGAACGTGACGATTTCATGAAAAGATATCAGTATTTGCTCGTCGAATAAAACTAGAAAATGTGGAATAAATAGTACCTGTATAGCTTACGGACTCGTTGGTGTGCCCATAATTGAAGTGTTTGGGCGCGACAAGTTAGCTACCGTGATCGTCTGTCAAACCTACGGGCGCGCTTCAACTAATATCCTCGTTTTTCCGGTGATCTGCACCTCTCCGTTGGGCTTGGTGGTTTTAACCAAAATCTCAGCCCTTTCTGTGATGTAAGGGTCATCTATGCCCAAGATAACAGTCATCGGCACATATCGGCTGTACCCACTCTTAACCAGCTCATTGCGCGAATACAAATAGCTCTTCAGTCTCAAAACTATGGATTTAAGCTTGCTTTTGTCCACATAGATGTTAAATGTGTTAAGTTCTATAGTCACCTCCTCTGCTTCAGGAATATCAAATTTTTCCATCAGGTTTTTCACCTCCTTTTAGCTTATTCACAAACTTTGAGTTTTACAACATGGTTTTTGTCAGCCGCTAATTTCTCAGCTTCTCTAACGGTTTCAAACGTGTTTTCACCCCAACGAGCAATCACCCCCACACGCCTCAACAAATCGTCGTTGGCGATAGTTTTTTCGATCTCACTAGCTAACCAACTTGGGACGACTATCCAAACCCTGTCTAGTATTCTAGATCTCACCATGTTCAACAGTTGTTTTACCATGTCCTGCCCTTGTTTCAAGTCATTTAATCCAGGTTTTATCTCGTAACCATCGACTACGCAGTCATCTTTGGGCTTGGCTACGATGTCTATTTTCCCCCATAAATCGCCTATGGCTTCTGGAAACCTTTCCCTACCAATTCTTTCAAGGGGGCCCGCAGAGAATGTTTTTGGTTTCCAATCAGTTATTCCATTAACTTCGTTTACAGTAATCTCGTCTGGCGCAAAGACAATATTTGGTCCATAATCAATCTCAGCTGTTACTTCGCACCCGTTTTCTCGAAGTTTTTTAAAAAGCACATATTGCATCTCTGTGTGAAGATTGGGCTTTAACTCAAGCCCGTAGTTGAATGGCGACAATATATCGTGTGAGAAGAAGCGACTGGGCGCTTTGACCGCTCCTGTTATAGGATCAATCAGAGCCAAATTGTACTCTACACGCTCATGCAGATGCGAGCATTTCCAAGCCATTGTGTAAGCGGACATGCCAGTTATGTATGAATAATCAATAGCCTGTTGTAGTTCGAAATCAGTTAGACCACTTTTGACCTCCCATATCTGCATAAAGTTGGCTATCAAGATATCTGGCATTTTCGGTGCAGTGTTTTTTACATACTTTTTCTCACCAGACCAAAGCTTTAGCGTCTCCGATATTGTTAGTTCCCCTCTCTCCGCCGATATTTTAGGATCTAGGCACGCTTCAACGCCCATCTTCTCCAGTTTTCTGTAAAGCTCGAACTTGAGGGTATCTTCTGTAAACGGAAAGAGCTGTTTCGGGAGTTCTATCGTTTCGCCAACTTCACATTTAACCGGTGGCTCGATAGCAAAAAAAGGCGGCGGGTAGAGGTGATAGGGGAATTCGTCTGCGCTTGGCTTCCAGCGAATTTTATCAAGTGTTTCATAGTCACTGGCAGTTTTCATTTCGACCTTTTTTCTTGTACATCCGTGGTTCTCGGGGAGACAATGTATTCCACAGTATAAACGTCCACATTCTGGACATTCATATCCATCGATATGTTGTGCCACTTTTTTGCTACAAAATTCACATTGGGCCATTTTTAATCCCCCATCCTTTATCTTGCTTTCACTCGCTTAATGTGTTCTGGCCTCACCTTCATGAAGATCCTTGAGCCGCAAGTGCACTTGACCTCTCCCCAATTGGGACCTAAAAATTCCCTCTCCTTATCGGGCGGCAGGAACCTCCCGCACTTCAAGCACTTGTACATCGCTTCCCCCACTATATGGGTCGAATTTTCCAACTTTTCGCCACGAGAGACGATAAAAAAGCCTGCATCAAAGCAAAAATGAGTAAAATTGGGCCACTTTTGGGAGAATCTAGTAAATTTTGATATAAATCTGCCTTTTTCATATGATTTTTTGTTTTTGGTTGTCAAGTCACAGAGCCAAAATTGGAAATTTTTACGCATATATTGGGGTGAGAAGTATGAGCGGCCAAAAATTGTATCTCGTGCTGGGCTGCGGCGATGTTGGGTTCGAAGTCGCGAGCAGGCTCAAGGAGAAAGGGATGAAAGTGGTGATAGTGGACAAAGATGAGGACAAGGTCGAGGTCCTCAAACCGACGTTTCGTGCCTTTGCTGGCGATTTTGGCTCGCCTGAAGTGCTCCGAGGTGCGGGAATTGAAAACGCAGGGGTTGTCATCATCACTCTATCGGATTTCTCTGAAGTTGAACGGGCACTCATAGCGATTAATCAGGCCAAGACCAAGCCTTGGGGCGTGCCCTTCGTGCTGGCGTTGATTCCTCGTGATGAATCAGAAGTAGAAGCGAGAAGACTTGGCGCAAGCGATGTTGTGCCTTCTACCCAGACCCTTGCCGACGCCATCGTTGACAAGCTGGGGGGGCTCAAAAGCCGGGTGTTCAGGGATGAGCTGATAGATGAGATTTCCCAGAAGAATATCGAGAAGACGGAGCTATTGATGAGGCTGCTCAAAAAGATATCGAGAGAAGACCTCGAGATGATTCACAAGCTTGTTCGGGAAGATCCCAAACTGCATCGGGGGCCACGAGGCGATAAGTTAATCTGAGGAGATGACCTACGGAGTCGATGTCTAGGTGAAGGGGCGAGCTAAGGTGTCAACCTACGCCGGTCCCTCGGGAAAAGTACTACCTCTCGAATATTGTCAACATCGGTAAGTGCCATTGTCAGACGGTCCAGCCCCAGGTTCCACCCGGCGTACGGGGGTTCAAATGGTTCCAAACTGTTGTCACACCTAGGTTAAGCCTCTCAGCTATTTCTTCGTAGGTCAAACCCAGACTTCTAATGCGCTGCATTTCCGATTCCAGCTTAAGCACATCGCTGGGAGGGGTCGTCCACAGTTTGTAGCTGGCAAGTAACAGTTGTAGTTTTTCCTTTCTCCGGTTTATCGTGAATCCCACATATTTGGCGAAAAGTTCTACAGATGCTCTATCTTGGATCCGAACATCATAGGCGCCATTCTTTGACTGGCGAATTATTTTAGCCCTCACCCCCAAGTTCCTTAAAAGTGCTGAAATCTCTTCCAAGCCAAGTAGATGCGAGCTCGTACCTTTTATCCTTTGACCGTTCGTTTCCACACTTCCTTCAGAATCAAAAAATCCTCTTAGGTAGATAGCTTGAATGTCGGGTGGGGCATTTTTTATCGCAGGCGGCACAAGCCACACATCTTGCCTAAATGGTACACCATAGCTCAACAGATCCTCGCACGCCGCCTTGCAGCATAATCTCGTGCAGTGCTTATCGCTCCACCCCGGATGTTTTTCAACAAGCTTCGTTTTGCTAGGCGTTACTTCGTAGGTACTACGAAGACAGCGCCGAAATTCATCGGCAAACTCTTCGTCAATAGTTTCAAGCCCTATTTGATATATTCCTGCATCTGGAAAATAGCTGAGCCATCCATCCCCTGCGAGAACCCCAAAAATGTAGGCTTTTGCACGTGTTAAATTCTTAGAGGACGAGGGCAAAACATGAGGTTTTGCGATAGGTCTGACGCGACCTTTCGCCAATCCTACTTTGATTGACTCACTTTTTGAGCGAATCGTTACGCCTGCCGCATATAAGTGGTCCAAAACCGTTTTGTGGTCGACATCAAATTTTTTTGCTATGGAATGGCTAGATTCGTCGTCGTTGTATAAAGACACAAATTCCCTTGCCAATTCAACCGTTACATATTTTCTGGTTTTCAATCTCTCCCCTTTTCAACTTTCATGCGATGTTGTTTAGCGTCTTTGGGGGAGAGAGGGCACCGAAAGTAATAATTTAAAGGGCCTAAGGGGCGAGCCTCCGTCTATCGCGCGGAAACAGGACCACTTCCCGGATATTATCGGCGCCGGTAAGAACCATTGTTAGGCGGTCCAATCCCAAACCAAAACCCGCATGCGGCGGAAGCCCGGCCCGGAAGCTTTGAAGGTGCGATTCAAAGCTCTGTGGGTTCAATCCTTTTTGCTTAAGCTGTTTTACGAGGAGCTCCTCTTGGTGGATGCGCGTCCCGCCTGATGCCAGTTCTAACCCTTTATGCATTAGGTCAAAAGCCCCACTTAACTTTGGATTGTCTTTTTTTGGCATGGTATAAAATGGTTTGAGAATCATCGGCCAGTCAACAACAAAATAGGCCCCGTCGACGAGTTCGCCGAGTTTTTTCTCAGCTGGAGTCGGCAGGTCCTCACCCCACGGGACTTTCACCCCCGCCCGCTCTAATTTTTTGATGGCCTCGTCGTAGGTTACGCGCCGGAATGGCTTCTTTGGGACTTCCAGCTTGTGGTTGAGGGGCTTCAGCTCCTCGGCACATTTTCGTTTGACGTCCGAGAATACTTCAACGATTAAATCTTCTAAAATTTTCATCACATCCTCAGCCGCCGCGTACGCGACCTCGATATCGATTGAAATTGCCTCGTTCAGGTGCCGCGGCGTGTCGTGCTCCTCGGCGCGGAAGATCGGCCCAACCTCGAAGACACGCCCGAAGCAGCCCGTGAGCACCTCTTTGTAGAGCTGGGGGCTCTGGCTCAGGAAAGCCTCGCGTTCGAAGTAGGAGATGGGAAAAAGGGCCGCCCCGCTCTCGGTTGCTGTTGCCACAATCTTCGGCGTGTTAACCTCGATAAACCCTTTGGATACGAGGTAATTCCGTGCGGTCTGGAGCGCTTGGTGGCGAATTTTGAATATAGCGAGCGACTCCGAGCGGCGGAGGTCTAGAGCGCGAGCGTCCAGACGGGTATCTAAGTTAGCTTTTACCCGTCCCCTCGGGTCGAGCGGCAGGGGAACGGAGGCGAGGTTTAAAACCCTGATCTCGGAGGGAAAGACTTCAACGCCGCGTGGGGCCTGTTTTGCAGCGACTACTTTACCTCTTACAGCAACCGCCGACTCTTGGGTCAGGCCGTCTATCTTGGCGAGTAGCTTTTTGCCGACTTTAGCCTTTGGTGCCGTGACTTGGATGGAGCCGGAGATATCGGAGAGGATGAAAAATTTGATGCCGCCGAGGTCGCGGACATCGCCGACCCTCCCCATCACCACGACCTCCTTGCCGGCCAGCTTCGAGGCGACTTCCGTGGAAAGGTGGGTTCGCCGCAAGTTTCCCAATTCATCGAGCTTCATGCAATCACTACTCAAATGCAAGTTTGATGTTTTTATTGGTTAGCTTTGTCAGGGCAACCTGGACTGTTTTGACGCTGGCGGGGAGGCGCTTGAGGTGTAGGCGCGGCACCCTCACGCGGTGTTCTTCCTTCCCTCCAGCGTAGAGGACATTGATTCCCAGAACTTTTGCTGGAGTTAAGATGTCTTGTGCTAGCTTGCGGGTTTCAGTGCCCTCCTCGGCAACGCGAGTTTTCACCCGAAGCTTGTTCTCGAGCCCTCGAACAACTTTGCCACCCCTTCCCACAGTAAAACGTATTTCTCCGCGCCCGACGACGAGGACGATCAAATCGCCGGCATCGATTGCGCGCTTGAAGTTTATCTTTTCCAGCCCGCGATGCTTTTGCGCGAGTTCGAATAGGATCTCGGAGATTTTAACATCGAGCTCTGAAATCTTACCATCTTTCAGCTTGCTCTCGCACCCTTGGCAGAGGATGCCGCTCCTGAGGCACACGTTGCAGATAGGTGTTCGCAAATTCGGCCCAGTAGTCCTTCGTTCTGGCGGTTTAAGGACTTTCAGAACTGGGTAAAGGAGGCAAAAAAATAAAAAGAGCGCGGGAGGGTTTACTTACCCCTTCCGAGCACTATTTCGATGGTCGAAACATTGGTCGCGCCGCGCTCGCCTTGAACCTCTTCGGTTCCAATCGAAATGTTTTTCACAATTAGTCCCTGCAAGAAGCGATTTCTGGTAATCTCCGCAACGTCGACGGTCCTGCTGATCGCTTTACCTCGTGCCTTCAAGATGACATCGCCGGAACCCATGTTGAACTGCGTTATCACTGCAAGCACGTAGTTCATCACGGGCTTTATCCCGATAAAAACCACGTTCTCCGCAGCTGGTTTTTCCTTCACCGCAGGTTTTTCCTTCATCGCAGGTTTCTCTTCAGTCACGGCAGGTTTCTCTTCAGCCATTGTACCTTGCCTCCCTTTGTTTTTATGGACAATTTCTCCTATCCTCGGCCTTCATAAATACCTTTTGGGGGGCGAGGCGTGAGCACGAAATGGTTGAATGTTTACTTTTACAAAGTTTAACTTGACATTTGGTGGTCCTATGCCAAGGGCGGCCGAGTTGACCGAACGCCAGCTCTTCATATTGCGCAAGCTCTTCAGCGAGGGCAGGTGACTAGCGCCGCGGGGCTTCCTTTGCGAGCTGCACCATTCGCTTCTCGATTCGGTCGCGCAGCTCATCCATGTCCCCCTCGCCGCGAGCCAGCGTGACGTAGTCCAATAAGTCATCCACCATGAGCTCAGCAGTTTCGGTTTCAAGGATCCCAGCGTAAACCGCTAGCTCGATCGTGTAAAAAGAACGCATAATGTCGTCGCGCCCCCTCCGCCAACGCTTCCAAACCCCGGGCCTCTGAATTCGGAGCTTTTCTGCAAGCTCCTCGAAGGTCGCACCCTCGCTCCAGTAGTGAAGGAGCATCGTTTTGAGCGTTTTTTCGTCGAGGTGGGACCGCTCCAGCAGCGCGCGCGCGAGCAGATTTTCGCGCAACCATTTTTCGGCTCGGATGAATTCCTCTCTTGGCATCTCAGTCCCCCGCATGTTTCCCCTTTTTGGAAACAGGATTAAAAACCTATTGGAAAAGAGTTCACCTCAAGAATGAAAAAGCTCGTTTTAGAAGGGGGCGCTTGTTCGCTTGCTTTACCACGCGCGCGTCGATCGGTACATCCATCTCCGCGGCACGGTGAATTGTGTTGCTCGCAGCCTTTAAGGCCAACCTCGGGACCCCCTTGCTGAGTTTGTAGAGCGATTTAAATCCACTTGGGGTCAGTAGACCATCGGAGTTGGTGCATCCAGCGTTTTTGAGGCGGAGTTCGAGCAATTCCTTGAGATTTTTCCTGTTCATCGGTCTCAGCTCGACGTGTATTTGTACGCGGTCGAGCAGCGCGGGCACCTCAGCGAGGAAGCGTTGCATTTGTTTGAGCTCACCGTTGAGGAGAATTGAGATATTTGGGATGTCGGCCAACACGCGCAGAAATTCGCCGACCTCAAGCACGTCTGCGCCGCTCTCGGGGATGTCGTCGATGATCACCGCTAGCCGCTCTTGGTGCTCCTGCGGCCATCGGCGCAGGATTTCGAAGAGGCTCGCCCGGTCTTTGTTGGCGTCCATCTCCAGCCCCAGAATTATCGCACTCAGTAGCTCATCGGCTGATTTGTACGCGGCGCCGTGGATGAGGATGGGCATGACATGTTTTGAGGGATCGGGCGCGGTTAGGCTTTCTTCCCTCAGTGAGGCGACCAAGAACTCGCACGCGGTTGTTTTACCCATTCCCAGCGCGCCCATGAGGATGCCGACCTTGCCCTCGGACAACAACCATTTGAGCTTGCGCAGGTCATCCTGTTGAAATGGAGCGAACGCATCAACCGAGGGTAGCTCGAGTTCGAATGGGTCGCCCCGCAGCCCCCAACGCTGAAGGTAGCTCTCAAAACGCTGGTCGCGGCCGATCTTCTCCTCGAATGTGGTCATCTCGCTACCCTCACCTGCAGTTCGAATGCCCCGTTTTTACCCGTTAGGTAACCGCGAGCGCTCATTCGTTCACAAAATGTCTTCGTGACCGCTTCCGGGCACCGGGCCCGAGAGGTGAGATCTTCGGGCGTGAAAGTTCTCAATACAACAGCGGCCGAGAGGAGGTCCCCAAAAACGGCGCGTTGAGCCAGTCCAGCGGGCGCGAGTGCATCGAGGATAGCGTGGCGAGGGACTTCCGCTATCTTCGGAGTAACGGAGGCAGGCCGAATCTCTTCTTTTATTTCTTTTTCGGGCTTCTGGACGGGTACTTCGGGCGATATCCTGCGCTTTTGGGGCCGTGGAGAAGGAGTTCTATGCGCTTCGTGGTGGCATTTCTGGCAAAGCGTGACCAAATTATCTGGATCGTTCCGGCTCGTTCCATTTTTATGATGCACTCCGAGTAGCTCCTTCCCACCACATTTCGAGCAAGTGTAGCCATCCCTGATGAGAATAGCTCTTTTCACAAGCTCCCAATCATCTCGATGATAAGAAAAGACGTAGCTTAAGAAGAATGAAAGGTGTTCATCTTTCAGGAGGGTTGGCTGGGGGGACGGAGGTGAAACTACGGACGGTTTTTCCAGCAAACGTTCTATTTCACCCTCAGGTATCCTCCTCTGCCCCCCTTCTGGGCGCACAACTTTGATTTTTCCTTCCTTGTCCCACCGTCTGATCGTGTTTGGATGTACCCCAAGTAAGGTGCATGCTTCCTTCATTGTGTAAAGTTTCCCTTTTAGCTCTGCCACCACTTCACCTTTTTTAACAATTTTTTACATTTCCTAACAATATCACATCTAATTTTACCTTAAAAAGTTAACTATTCATGACTACAATTAAAGGTTTTTTAACAAAAGCTAACAAAATTAGGGTTAAAAAATTAACAAATTCTAGGCGCCGGATCCCCGATGGGTGACTCTAGCGAGCGCCGCCCCCCCACCACCGTTTCAAGCATCACATCGCCGCGGTAATCGGTTGTCACTTCACCAATCACACACGCTTTTTTGCCATATTTCGATTTTCGTATCACAGCAAGAACCTCATCGCAGCGCTCGGATTCAACCCCGATGATTGCCTTACCCTCGTTTGTTATCTGGAGCGGGTCGATGCCCAGCATCTCGCTCATCGACCTAACTGCGGGCAGGATCGGGATGTCGGCTTCCTTCAATAGGATCCCAACGTTCGCCTTCGAGGCCATATCGTTGAGGGCAGCCGCTAAACCCCCGCGAGTTGGATCCTTCATCGCCGTCACCCCACCTACTTTAAGCGCAGCTTTGACGGTTTCCCAAAGGGGCGCGACATCCGAGCATAGGTCAACATCGACGCTGATCCCTTCACGGTGAGCTAAAATGGTGACTCCATGGTCTCCGATGGTTCCGGTAACGATGATTTTGTTCCCCGGTTTAAAGCCGTGGTCGGTAACTAGGGTTTCGGCCGCACCAACTCCAGTGGTGGTGAGTAATACCCCATCGAGCGCCCCCCGCTCCATGACCTTCGTGTCGCCCGTTATCACCGGGACTTTTGCCTCTTGGGCGGTAGCGTCTATCGATTGACAAATTTTCCGGAAATCTTCGATTAAAAATCCCTCCTCGAGCACGGCGGCGCAGGCCATTGCCAACGGACGGGCCCCCATCACCGCGAGGTCGTTCACCGTGCCAGCGATCGCGAGCCTGCCTATGTCACCTCCAGGGAAGAAAAGTGGTTTGACGATGTGGGAGTCGGTTGTCAGCACGAGGGTTTT
>DAOVGS010000013.1 GCA_030672285.1 Hadesarchaea archaeon
GTGGGTTTGCCGAGGAGGCTCGAGGTGAAATTCGTCGAGCGGCTCGTGCGGGGCATGGATGTAGCCGCGCGCGACCACGGCACCCACGTCGTCGGTGGGGACCTGGACGAGAGCGAGGAGGTGGTCATATCGGGGGCGGCATTCGGCGTGGCCCGCAGGCGGGAGCTCCTGACGCGCTCAGGGGCGAGGGCAGGCGACCTCATCGCGGTGACGGGTAGGCTGGGGGCGGCCGCGGCGGGTTTGAAGCTCCTGCTCAAGCGGCTTCCGGCCAAGGGCTACCGTGCGCTGGTCAGGGCCCAGCTCGAACCGAGAGCGCGCGTGCAGGAGGGCAGGGTCATGGCGCGGAGTGGCTTCGTTACATCGGCGATAGATGTCACCGATGGACTTGCGGCGAACCTCTGGCAGCTAGCTAGGGAGAGCAAGGTCAAGCTCATCATAGAGCGTGAGCGATTGCCCGAACATCCCCTCGTCAGGCGTTTTGCGGCTCGCCATGGGTTCAGGTTTGCCGATTTCGTGCTCTTCGGGGGCGAGGATTTCGAGCTCCTCTTCACGGTTCGCCCGCGAGGTTGGGAAAAAGTTCGACGAGCGCTCAAGCGAGTGGGCACAACGGCAACACCGATTGGGCATGCGGCAAGTGGGAGAGGGGTTTTCGTTCAAAGAAACAAGAAAATACAAGTGCTACCCGACCGCGGCTATGAACACTTCAGATAAGTTTCGGCGCGGCTGGATTTCCCTTCGCAGTATTTTATAACTTGGCTTAACCTTGTGTTTCTGGGTTGAAAAAGTGGACCTCCACGCGGTCATCGATGGTTTAAGCGCGCACGAAAAAAAAGTCCTACTCACCCTCCAGCGGCTCGACGGGAGGGCAGGAGTCTCAGACATCGCTCAGCGGGCGGGGGTCGACCAAGCAACGGTGATGCGGGCAGCGCTTACCCTCACCCAACACGGCTTGGTCAAAATGCGTGAGGAGAAATCCTCGAGGGCGGTCCTCACCCGAGAGGGTTTGGGGTACGCGCGCGATGGTCTGCCGGAGCGGCGTATGCTGGTGGCGCTCGCCAGCTGCGGCCCGGAACTCGTGGATGAGGTGGCTGCCCGCGCGGCCCTGAAGGGGGAACAAGTGCAGATAGCTCTAGCATGGCTCCGGCGCAAGGGCTGGGCTGAATTTCTAAAGCGAGAGGACAAAACCGTTTTGAGTATAACCGAGCAGGGCGGAGCGGCGATTTTACAGAAGTTCGCAGATGAGGTGCTGCTCGAGCGATTAGCGGCCCGCGAGCATAGTGTCGATGAGATTCCAGCCGACCTGAGGGAGGCCCTCAACACGCTGGTCGAGCGCAAGTTAGTGGGCATCGAAGAGGAAGCTCGGCGGGAGTTGGAGCTGACCGAGCTCGGGAATCAAGCCCTCGCGCTCGGCGTCGAGCTGGTCGAGGAAGTGAGCGAGTTAACCCACGAGCTGCTCGTGAGTGGGCGCTGGCGGGAGGTTAAACTCAGGCGTTATGACGTGGTGGCCCCGGGAGCCCCGGTTCACCCGGGAAAGGTTCACCCCCAGCAGCAGATCATCGACGAGTTCCGTGAGATCTTGCCCGAGATGGGATTCGTCGAGATCAAAAGTAACTTGGTCGAATCCGAGTTCTGGAACTTCGATGTCCTCTTCCAAGCCCAAGATCACCCAGCGCGCGAAATTCACGACAGCCTCTCGCTCTCGAGGCCGGAGCGGACCAAACTACCTTCACCCGCGTTGGTCAAACGAGTGGCCGCCGCGCACGAACGGGGCGTCGCCGGGTCGACGGGTTGGGGTTACAAGTTTAATATAGAGGTAAGCCAGAAACCCGTGCTGTGTTCCCAGACGACCGCCGCAACCGTACGATACCTCGCCTCGCACCCGGACCCCCCCGTCAAAGTTTTCTGCATCAATCGCGTCTACCGCCACGAGAAAATCGACTACAAGCACCTCGCCGAATTCTACCAAGCCGAGGGCATCGTGATGGACCCGAGGCTGACGCTACGCGACATGCTTGGATACCTAAAGCAGATCATGGTCAAGCTGGGGCTCCCAAAGATCAGGTTCAGGCCGGGCTACTTCCCCTACACCGAACCATCGGTCGAGGCAGATGTTTACTTCCCCGAGAAGCGCGAGTGGCTCGAGGTGCTGGGTGCCGGCATGTTCAGACCCGAGTTGCTTCACCCGCTAGGCATCCGCTACCCAGTCTTGGCATGGGGGATTGGCTTCTCGCGCTTGGCCATGATTAGACTTGGGATTGAGGATATTCGGGATCTCTTCAACAACGATCTCGAATGGCTTCGCGCCCGGAGGATGGTTTAGATGCCCTCGATTACCGTGAGCTACCGCGATCTCTGCAAGCTGTTGGGCAGGCGAATAGGGCTGAAGAAGTTGCTGGGGCACTTGGTGATGATCGGGATTGAGACCGAGGCGGCCGGCGATGAGCTCAAACTCGAGGTGGCCCACAATCGCCCAGACCTGCTCAGTCCCGAGGGCGTGGCTCGGGTACTCAAGGGTTTCTTGGGCGTGGAGATCGGGCTACCTCGCTATAAGCTGAGCGCGGCTAGGGTGACGGTTGAGGTCGACCGGAGCGTCAAGCCCATCCGACCTTTCATCGCAGCGGGTGTGGTGACCGATGTGAAGCTGACAGATGAAATAGTCGCATCGCTCATGCAGGTTCAGGAGAAGCTCCACACCTCACTGTGCAGAAATCGGCGCAGGGGTTCGATAGGCGTCTATGATCTCGGTACCATCAAGCCGCCCGTGCGCTACACCACTACGCTGCCCGATGATATCAGCTTCGTCCCGCTGGAATTTGACCGGGAGCTCACGCCAGCTCAGATTCTGCGCGAGCACCCGAAGGGCATCGAATACGGCTCGATCATGCAGGGGTGGTCACGCTACCCGCTGTTAATCGACTCGCGGGGTGTGGTGCTCTCCGTGCCCCCAATCATCAACAGCGAGTCCACACGCGTCACGAGCAAAACGAAACAACTCTTCATCGACGTCACCGGGGAAGACGAGCGCGTGGCGAACCAATCCCTGACGATCTTGACGACCGGGCTGGCGGAGCGAGGATTTGAGCTTCGATCGGTGGCGGTCAAGTATCCCGGCAGGCGCGTTCGGACGCCCGACCTCCGCCCCCGCAGACATCGCTTGAGCGCGCGCAACGCAAATGAGTTCATAGGCCTCGCCCTGAAACCGAGGGGCATCGCCAAAATTGCGGGGCGCATGCGCTACGGCGTCGCGGATATTGGGGGTGACATCCTGACGTTGCTGGCCCCGCCCTATCGAAGTGACCTGATGCACGAGGTGGACCTCATCGAGGATATAGCCATAGGCTACGGCTACGACCGGCTCGAGCCCACCCTGCCCAAGGTCGTGACCACGGGTGAGCGAACGCCAATCGAGCGACTCAGCGAGCGGGCCAGGCGGGTTTTGACGGGGCTGGGCTTCATGGAGGTCATGACTTACACGCTCACAAACCCACGCACGAACTTCGAGCTCATGCGTGCGAGGGGCGAGGCGGCGGAGATCGCGAACCCGGTGTCTGAGGAGTACACGATCATCAGGAACTCGCTGCTCCCCTGCTTGCTCTCGGTGCTGCGAGCGAACCGACGCAACCCATTGCCTCAGCGAGTGTTCGAGGTGGGCGATATCGTGGTGCTAGATGAGGGTGCGGAAACGGGCGCGCGAAACGTGCGTCGCGCAGCAGCAGCGGTGATAGGTGAGGGAGCGGGGTTCACCCACATCAAAGCTGTCGCAGAGGCCTTGCTCCAAGAGTTGGGTATTGCCTACGAGGTCCGCCCCATCGAACACTCCAGCTTCCTGGAAGGTCGGACGGCGGAGTTCGTCTCCGATGGCAAGAGCTTGGGTATCGTGGGAGAGATTCATCCCGAAGTCATCCTCGGTTTCGAGCTCGAGCACCCAGTTGCAACGTTTGAGTTTGATTTAGGGTAGAGAAGTAAGGCTTTTACTTTATGGGAACCAATTCTAAATTGCGATGAAGGAATAATCCGCGGGAATCGAGAACTGGCGTGATTCATGAGCGCCGGTGCATCATCGCGGGAACACTGGAGCAACTGCCGGGTAAGCCGTGCCAAAATTGGGTCCTCGTGAGAACAATTGGCGGGAACACCTAGTAATGATTTCGAGACAACCCTGGCGCGCAACACCGGCAGAGGCC
>DAOVGS010000044.1 GCA_030672285.1 Hadesarchaea archaeon
GGCCATTCCTGGCGAACCAGCGAAGAATTTCGTGGAGATATTAGAGAAGCTCTGGTGGAGATTGGATAACGCCCTGACCAAAGAAGATATCTATTACAGCTCCTTGATTCCCCTGATCGAATGCGTAAGAAATGGAACTACTACAATTATTGACCACCATGAGAGCCAATCTTATCAGAAGGGAAGTTTGGAAGAAATTGCTAGAGCAGTGGAGGAAGTTGGGATTCGTGGCTCCCTCTGCTTGGGAACATCTGACCGCTATGGAAGGGGGAAAGAGGGGCTGGAGGAAAATGAACGCTTTCTTTCTCTCCTTAGTTCTCGACCATCCCAACTTCTGAAGGGGTTGGTTGGTCTACACGCTACATTTACGGTGAATGATGATACATTGGATAAGTCTGTTAAACTGGCAAAAAAATACGGGGTTGGAATTCACGTTCACTGCGCTGAGGACAAGGCTGATGAAGATGAAAATTTGAAAAAATACAATATGCGAGTGGTTGAGAGATTGAATTCACATGGAGCTCTGGGAGAAAAGTCCATCGCTGTTCACTGTGTTCACGTCGATGAAAAAGAGATAGATATTTTGAAAGCCACGGGGACCAACGTGGTTCACAACCCCGAATCAAATATGAACAATGCCGTGGGCTGTGCTGATGTCCTAGGAATGATGGGGAAGGGGATCGAGGTTGGCTTGGGCACCGATGGAATGAGTTCAGATATGCTCTCTCAGATGAGATGTTCCTATCTCCTCCATCGCCACGTAAAAAAGGACCCCCGGGTTGCATTTCTGGAAGCACCTACAATGCTCCTGAACAACAATCCTAAAATTGTAAAGAGGGTCGCTGGCTGGAGAGTGGGGGAAATTGCAAAGGGTGCCTTGGCAGACATCATTTTAATTGATTACCTTCCCCCCACCATCTTAAATGAAAGCAACTTTCTTGGCCATCTGATCTTCGGTTTGGTTGATGCAACGATAGATACGACGATATGTAATGGAAAAATTTTGATGCGAGATAAGAAATTGGTAGACTTGGACGAGAAATCTATCACCAAAAAGACTTCTCAATTGGCTTCGGAGCTTTGGAAACGTTTATAGATTTTTAGAACCGCACCGCCCTCGTCGGGCAAACCGAAACACACATCCCACATCCATAACACTTAACTGGGTCAATCCTTGCAATTTTTCTCACCACTTTAACCGCTTCGTAAACGCAGTACCGCTCGCAGAGCCCGCAGCCCGTGCATCTAGACGCTATGACCTCCGGTGGTTTGGCGGTAGTACGAAAAGGCTGCTCTGGCAGGTGGCGGAGCGCAATCCCCTTGAAATCCCCAATTGAGTTGTAACCCTTTGCGCGCATGAACTTGACCATTTCATCTGCCATGAGCCCGTAGATTTTGTATCCTCGAACTATCGCCGCAGTTGAGAGTTGCACCGCCGAGGCCCCAGCCATAATGAACTCAACGGCGTCGCGCCCATTACTGATGCCGCCCACCCCGATGACTGGTATCTTCACCGCACGGCAGATGTCGGCCACACACCGAACCGCGAGAGGCTTGATGGCGGGGCCCGAAAGCCAACCGTAGCCAGAAACGCTTCCCAGCATAGGCATCGTGTTTTCTATGTCGATTGCCAAGCCCGGCCCCAGCGTGTTTATCGCCACTATTCCATCCGCCCCCGCCTCTTCCACCGCTCGCGCGAACTGGATCACGTCGAGCGCGTTCGGGCTGAGCTTCACGAACACCGGAATATCGACGACCTCTTTCGCCGCCTTCGTGGCTTCGGTCACCAGCGCCAGGTCCTTCCCGAGGTGATGCGTCGATAGTTCAAGGGCATTCACGCCAGCCGCTTTTATTTTCGGCGCAACCGCTCGAATTTCCTCGGCCTTGTAGCCCACGCTCGCTATCAACGGCAGTCCCGTCTTCTTCGCCTTCGCATACTCGTGGCGAAGCCATTGCTCGAGTGGCAAATCGCTCCAGAGCTCAGCGCTCAGGATGCTGTCCTTGACTTTCACCATGCTAGGACGCGGCACATGGGCTGGGGAAACGCTCACCGTCTTCGCGACCAACCCGCCAGCGCCTCCCTCAGCAGCTTTTACTAATGCATCGCCATCGCGCACCGTCGGGCCAGCTGCGGGCAGAATGGGATTACGGAATTTTAAACCACATATCTCAACCGATAGGTCAACCACACCATCACTTCCGCTTTATCGCCCCGAGCTTCTGCCAGAGCTTCTCCGCTGACTTCCGCGCCACCTTCACCGCCTCCGCCTCGTCAAGCGTCTGCATTTTTCGCTCGCGCATCACGACCTTACCCCCGACGATGACTGTTTCGACATCATCGCCATCCACGGTGTTAACGACGTGCCCGACGACGCTTTCGGGACGCACGGGTGTAGGCGCGAGGGCTGGATTTATGATGATGATATCCGCGAGCTTCCCGGACTCAATCGAACCTAGCTCGTTCCCCAACCCGTAGAGTTCTGCTCCACGGATCGTTGCCATCTCGAGCGCCTCCATGGGTGAGATCGCGCGGGGATCGCGGAGGGCGACCTTGTGCAACAGGAAGGCGGCACGCAGGTTCTCGAACCCATCGAAGATATAACCATCATTGCCCAATCCCACGGGAATATCCATCAAAAGCATTTTTGCCACTGGCGCGACCCCAACCGCGTTGAGCATGTTACTCATTGGGTTGTGGGCAACCTTTGCTCCAGTCTTTTTGAGGATTGCCAACTCATCATCGTTGACGTGTACGCAATGAGCGAGCACGACATCCTGCGCGAGCAGCCTTTCATCATTCAGCCGCTCGATGGTGCGCTTGCCAAACCGCTCTAAACTGTGATAAAGGTCCGCCAGCCCCTCGGAGGCGTGGATGGTCACGGGCACTTTGTAGCGACTCGCGAGCTCTCGGACATAGTGGAAAAGCTCGTCCGAGACCGTGAAAGAAGCGTGGATGCTGAACATCCCCTGCACCCGGCGCATGCGCTCCTTCTTGACCTTCCGGATGAATCGCTCGTTCTCTTTGGTGCCCTTGGCCCCCTCGGCGTGGGTGCGACGCTCGGTCGCCTCAAACGCTATAATGCCCCGCATCCCTGATTGCTCGACCGCGGCAGCGATTCGATCCAGCACGCCGGTTATGGCGTTCGGACCCGAGAAAGTGTCGGCAAACATGGTTGTGCCCGTCTTGATGAACTCGAGGCAGGAAATCAGGGCACTCGCATACGCGTCCTCGCGGGTCATCACCTCGTCCATCGGCCACCAGACGCGCTGCAGAATCTGCGAGAAATCTGTTGGGGGCTCAATTTTCAAAGGGGCGCCGCGCAGGAGCATGCCGTAGAGATGGGTGTGTGAGCAAATCAGACCGGGCATGACGATTTTACCGCGGGCGTCGATGACCTCCTCCGGCTTGCTCTTGGTTTTCGCCTTGCCGCGTTTAACCGAGACGATGCGGCCATCCTCGACAGCGATAGAGCCATCAGCAATTATTCGACGATCTTTATCCATCGTGACGACCAAACCATTCTTAATTAATAGGTCAACCATTCAATCCCTAACAACAAAAACGTCAGCATACATTTAAGCTTTCGGTGCCCTAGCAAACGCAAATAAACCCCCTAAATCACTTGGGTATGGTGAGGAGAATATGCCGGAATTTTCAGTGTCCACGATGGATCGACTCATTCGAAAAGCAGCCAAAGTCCGTGTGTCGCGCGGCGCCGCCCTCGAGCTCAGCGCAATCATCGAAGAATACGCGATCGAGCTCTCAAAGGAAGCGATAAAGCTAACTGAACATCGCGGCGCGAAAACCGTGAACGAAAGCGATATCCGTGCAGCTGCCCCAAGGATACGCACATGACCTAATCTTGGCCCCGGTGATGTTTTGGCCGATTTAGTTATTCGAAATGGGCGCCTTGTTTTGCCCGAGGGAATCATCCGCGGAGAGCTCGCGGTCGAGAAAGGACGTATCCTCGAAATCGCCGCGAGCGGGCTACCCAAAGCCGATCGAGAAATCGATGCGAAAGAGAAAATTGTGATGCCCGGGGCCATCGACACCCACGTCCACCTTTACGATCGCCGTTACCTCTCCCGAGAGGATTTCAGAAACGGTAGCGCCGCGGCCGCAGTGGGAGGCGTCACCAGCGTAATCATGATGCCTCTCGATACTCCGATGCTGACGCCGAGAACGATAAAAAACATCATCAAGCTCGGGCAGAAGGAGAGCCTCATAGATTTCGCCCTCCATGCGGGAAACATGACCACCGACTCGATTAAAAATATTCCTAAGCTCGCCTCGCTCGGCATCAAATCATTCAAGGCATTCACATGTGCCCCCTATTGTATCAAAGACCCGATGTTAGGAGAGCTGATGACCGCGATAAAAAATGTTGATGGTATAGTATTTGTCCACGCGGAGGACGACAAAGTTCTGCAGGAGCAAACCGAGCGGCTCCTCAAGGAAGGACGGAAGGATCCATTAGCCCATGCGGAATCGCGCCCGAACGAGGCCGAAGAAAAAGCCGTTGACAAAGTAATCAAGCTCGCCAAGCGGGCCGGCTGTAAATTACACCTAGCCCACATCACGACACGCCAAGGCACCGAGCTCGTCAAAAAAGCGAAAGACAAGCGAATGCGGGTAACCGCCGAAACATCCCCGCACTACTTGTTTTTCACGCGAGAAGATATGCGAAGGTTAGGGCCGTACCTTAAGGTGAACCCCGCGTTAAAGACGGGCGAGGACTGTGCGGCACTCTGGGATGCATTGGCCAAGGGGGTGATTGATATCGTCTCGACCGACCACGCCCCCGGTACCAAAGCGGAGAAGGAGATAGGATGGAAAAACATCTGGACGGCGCAAATCGGGATACCAGGTGTAGAAACCCTGCTGCCGCTCATGCTCGGCGAAGGCGTCACAAAGGGCAGGCTGACGCTCGAGAGGTTAGTCGATGCTCTATGCACTCGACCAGCGCAGATCTTCGGTCTTCACCCACGCAAGGGAGTCATCCGTGAGGGCTCCGACGCCGACCTCGTGCTCGTGGACCTCAAAAAAGAGATGACGATAACGGCCGAGAAATTGCACTACAAAGTTGGCTGGACCCCATACGAAGGGATGAGGGTTAAAGGGGCGCCAGTGATGACTATTTCACGAGGTATTGTAGTGGCTGAAGATGAGGATGTAATCGGAAACCCGGGACATGGGCAGTTCTTGACTAGATAGATTCCAGCAAAACGTCAAGCGCCTTCCGCACAGCCTCGGACTCGTCCTTGAATTTTTTCTTCTCAATCAGCCCTTGTAGGCGCTCGCGCTGCTTCTTCGTCACGACCACGCGAAGCACGGCGTTCGGGTGCAACTCCTTTACTCCCTCTTTCATCCCTCAACCCTCGCGCGAGTTTTCCCATAAGAACGAAGCGCACCCAACGCTCGAACAGCTTTCTGGGGCGAGTCGTAAACGGGAATATCCCTGCCCCTAAGTGCCTCCCGAACGAGGGTACAGTCCTCCCCTCCCATCACCACGCTGACGACTGGTTTGCCCTTCGACTTTTTCGCCGCCTCCGCTACCGCTTGAACATCTTCGGACTCAAGGAAACTCAACTTGAGCTCGTTCACCGCTACTGCACCATCCACGCTAGGATCTGAAAGCACTTGTTCGAGGATGAACTTGTACTGATCGCCCTTCGCGCCGATGCCCAAGTCCACCCAATCCGCGATGTTGATATCTGGATATTTCCCGATGATCTTCTTCACGACCTTGTCGGAGAGCCTCGCCAACGCCAACCCCTCGCGGGAGATAGCATCCGCGACCAAAACCGCCGGCCCGCCGACGTTGGTTACCACCGCCACCCGATCGCCATGCATGGGGGGCTGTTTCGCCAACGCATCCGCAACCCCCAGGAACTCCTCGACATCGCCGACCTGAAGGGCTCCGACCTGCCTGAGGGAAGCAGCGAATATTTTATCTCGCTTGCCC
This sequence comes from Hadesarchaea archaeon, assembly GCA_030672285.1. Classification (GTDB taxonomy): domain Archaea; phylum Hadarchaeota; class Hadarchaeia; order Hadarchaeales; family Hadarchaeaceae; genus DG-33. Next base: position 5,967 of record DAOVGS010000044.1, read on the forward strand.
TCACCCCGCGCTGTGTTCCCCTTCAGCACGGCGACCGGCTTCTTCTTCACCGCTTCGCGAATTGACTTGAGAAACTTCCGCCCATCGCGAACGCTCTCCAGATAGATGCAAATTACTTTCGTTTCCTTGTCGCGCGTTAAATATTCGAGCAGGTCCGCCTCCGTGACATCGATACCATCGCCGGTCGATGCAAACTTGCTCACACCCACACCATAAAAACAGGCCCAATCGAGTATTGCCGTTCCGACCGCGCCATCCTGCGAAATCACTGCGACGCCTCCGCGCGAGGGCATGAGCCCGCGCTCGAGCGTTGCACACAGGCCCCTCGCTGGGTTAATCGCCCCCGCCGTCGCGTTCGGGCCGAGCACGCAGACCTTTCGCTTGGTGGCCCCACGCGCAAGTTCTTCTCGCTGCTGTTGATCAAAACCCCCGGCGACCAAGACCATCGCCTTTACCTTCCGATCAAGCAGTTTTCGCCAATTCTTCATGACTAGCTTGGGGGGAAGCACCACCACTGCGAGGTCGCGCCCTTTGGGTACCAGGTTCAAATTTTTGATGGCGCCCTCAAGCTTCCCGCTCAGGTCTACAATGTGGGTCTTGCCCTTGAAGAAGCAAAGCATGTTGTGGACGAGCGAGTGAAAGAATGCCGGCGAAACGACACTCCTTCCTCCCCCATCGGAAGCACCTATAAGTACGACTGACTTCGGCTCGAAAATCGCCTTAACTTCGCCCGACATTACTTGATCTCCCCGAGGATTATCCGGGCGTCGGCTACCACCGCGCCCTTTCCGTCGTCAAACGCGAAAATTGGGTTCAGGTCCATCTCAGTTATCTCAGGAAACTCGTGCACGAGCTGCCCGACCTTTTGGATGGTGTCGACGAGCGCGTTGACATCGGCCTGAGGCGCCCCCCGGATGCCCGCGAGCACTGGGTAGCCCTTGATCTCCTGAATCATCTCGCGCGCGTCCTCAGCGCTGAGCGGGGCTAGCCTGAAGCTGATGTCCTTGAGTACCTCGACCCATACGCCTCCCAGCCCGAACATCACCGTGGCGCCGAATGAGGGGTCCTGCAGGGCGCCCACGATCACCTCGCGGGCGGGGGGGAGGTATTCCTGGATTGTCACCCCTAGAATTTTCGCGTCCGGTTTGTATGTACGAACGTTATCGATTAGCTCGCCAAACGATTGTCTAAGCTCCAGTTCCGAGCTCAACCCCACTTTGATGCCCTTCGCCTCGCTCTTATGGATGATGTCAGGGGAGGTAATTTTCAGGACGATGGGGTAACGAACTTCTCGTGCGACCTTAACGGCCTCGCTCAGGTCGCTGGCGAACTCCGTCCGGTTCACCGGCACCCCCCATGCAGCAAGGACCTGCTTGGATTCGAACTCCATCAGCTCGCGTCTGCCGTCCTTGCGGATCGAGTTGAGGATTTCAGCCACTTTTTTCTTCGCTGCAACCAAGCCCATCACCGAGAACAAGCTAAATTAAGGGCAAGTGTTATAAAGATTTTCCCCAAAATTACCGAAATTTGGGTATTTTTAACTCTTTTAGCAAAAAGAGTCATTTATTCATACTTAAATCGTGAAATCGAAAATATACTTTTTAAAAACGAAAAATTAGGGATTTGGCTCACCGATCTCTGTGGGGCCTTTCGTGCCTAAATGCTATGTTACAGGCTCCTTCTGTAGTTACCATGCACCCGCCCCTGGGTTTTTCCGGTGTACACGTCTTCCCAAAGAGTGGGCATTCTGGGGGGTAAATCAGTCCTTTCAAAACATCCCCGCACCTGCATCCCTTCGCGAAACCAACCATGCTTTCCACTTGAACATCAAATTTTGTGCGCGCATCATGCTTTTCGAACTCCCTCCTCAGCTGAAAAGCCGACCTTGGAATCACGGGGAAACCGCGCCACCGCTTGTCTACAACTTCAAACACTTCGCTCATCTTCTCCTGCGCCACCACATTCCCTTCTGGGCGGACCGAGCGGGTGTACTCGATCTCCACCTCGCGCCTCCCTTCACGCAGCTGCTTCAACAACATCCAGACCCCGAGTAGGACATCGATGGGCTCAAATCCCGCGATTACCTGCGGCACCCCATACTTTTTTGAGAGCGGTCCGTAGGGCTTGGAGCCGATGATGGTCGAGACGTGACCTGGGCAGATGAACCCGTCGAGCGCGGTCTCCCCCGACGCGAGCAAAAATTCCATCGCTGGAGGGATTAAGCGGTGGCACACGAGAAAGCTGAAGTTCTCGGGGGGCTCGCGAAGGATCTCGGCTGCGATCGTGGGGGCGGTCGTTTCAAATCCAACGGCCGCGTGGACGACCTCTCGTTCGGGATTTCGTCGCGCCATCTCGACCGCATCCGCTACACCGTAAACTATTTTGACATCCGCCCCATCAGTTCTCGCATTTTCCAGCGATGTTCGTGTTCCAGGAACCCGAAACATATCGCCGAAGGTGGTGATGAAATGACCCCGTTTAGCGAGCTCAATCGTCTCATCTATTTCCGCGGCGCTCGTCACACAAATGGGGCAGCCTGGACCGCTAATCACCTCGAGCCAATCGGGAAAAAGTGAGCGGAGGCCGAATTTTGTGATGGTTAGCTCGTGGCTCCCGCACACATGCATGAATTTTACCCTACGATCTGGGTTGAGTCCTCGGATTTCTCGTAAAATTCGAATCGCCAACTTGCGATCCCTAAACTTCTCCAATAGCGCGCTCGCCATTTTTAAAGCCCAAAACACTTTTAACACACTGTATTACCTATAAGCATCGGTGAGCGGTTGAAAATTTTAGCGGTCGCCGACTTCCATGGTCTGCCTAGCGGCGAAAAAAATCTCTTGACATTTCTCGAACGCGGCTACGACTGCCTTGTGCTCATAGGTGACCTCACGAACTTCGGCCCAGCTAATCTGGCGGAAAGCATACTCGAGCGAATCAAGACGATGGGGGTGCCCACATTTGCGGTGCCAGGCAACTGCGACCCAAAACAGATCCTGCAAGTGCTCGAGAAGTATGGGGTCAACCTCCACGGCAAGTCTGAGCGGCTCGGCAATATCACGTTTGTCGGACTTGGGGGTTCAAACCTGACCCCATTCAATACCCCCTTTGAGCTCACCGAGGCGGAGATCCAAGAGGAACTTGCGGCGCTGACCTGTACCACCGACGCAAACTGGGTGTTGGTTACCCACGCCCCGCCGCACGGCACCAAGCTCGACCAGATCGCCGAAGGCACCCATGTGGGAAGTAAAAGCATACGCAAGTTCATCGAGCAAAAGCAACCTCTCGTGGCGCTCTGCGGCCATGTGCACGAGGCCCGAAACACCGACAAGCTAGGGCGAACCCTCATGGTCAACCCCGGGCAGATAAGCAAGGGTTACGCCGCCGAGATAACGATAAACCGCGGCGATGAAATTCGGGCCAAACTGCTCGAGCTCTAGCGGTTACAAAGATGATGAAACAAGTACTGAAAGTGAGATACTGCCCTCGTTGCGGTTCTTCGAGAGGCTCAAATGGGCTTCGGGCTTGCCTCAGCTCTGGTCTGTCTACGACTGTCAAGGGTGTGGATATAGGGGTTCGCTCATCATCGAGGACGGGAAGCTCGCGAGGAAAATTAGAAAGCAATGGTTGAAGGAACTGGAGGAGAAGGGCTAGACTGGCAGACGAAATACACTTTTGGTCCTTTTCGAAATTTCCGCCTGCACCCTTTCCCGTTCGGTCCCAGTGAACTCGTCTGCACCCAGCACCTCACCATACTTGTCTAGGTGGTATACCCTCAAGTTTCCACCACTGAAAACACAGATTACGTAGTGGGTTCCTTTTACCACCCACACCTTCAGGTCGGGCAATCTACCCTTTCTCATCACCTCCTTCATCTTCACCCTGCGCACATCGACGCGGTCTGCCCGTTTCTCTTTTAGCTCCCGCGTGGCGAAATCTCTGATGAATCTCAAAACAGATCTTGGCTCCATAGCACACCCGTTGAACTAAATTACTTCAGTCACGTGGGCTAACCGCTCCGCCGCGAGCCTGTTCAAGCCATCTCCTAACACGGTATAACGCTCAGGCCGGATGCGATGAGCAACGGTAAGCGCCTTGACGATGTATTTAGGGGAGATGCCGAGCTCCCTTGCGCTCGTCGGGCAACCGATCGTACGCAATGCGTCCCGGATCATCTGCCAGTCCTCCCCCTGTAGGTACGCCATCATGATCGCCCCGACACCGCATTGCTCGCCGTGAAGAGCTGGTTTTACGGCGAGTTGGTCGAGCGCGTGGCTGAAGATGTGCTCGGCGCCGCTCGCGGGCCTGCTACTCCCCGCGATTCCCATCGCCACGCTGCTAGAAATCAATGCTTTCACGACCTTGCGTACGCTCTCCTCGGTGTGGCGGTGGATGAGCTCCGCGTTGTCCATCACAATCTTGGCGCTCAGGCGTGAAAGGGCCGCCGCGTACTCACTGAAAGGTTCGTTGAATAAACGGCGGGCGAGTTTCCAATCTTGCACGGCAGTAAAGTTCGCGACGAGATCTCCACAACCTGCCGCGAGCAGGCGGTGGGGGGCGTGTTTGATGACGAGCGTGTCGGCGACAATCGCGATCGGGGGGTGGGTCTGAATCGATGTCGGCTTTCGTCCACCCTTGATCGATGCCCTAGAGGAGGCGATGCCATCATGAGAAGCGGCAGTGGGCACCGAGATGAAAGGCTTGCCCTCCTTAAACGAAGCCAACTTTGCCACATCTATACACGTGCCACCCCCGACGCCCAGCAGAAAATCGAACTTGCCCCTGACGAGCTTACGCACCTTGGTGACGGTCGCCATATCGGCTTGTTTAACCAACGAGCGCTTGACCTCAAAACCAGCACGCTCGAGCGAACGCTGGACCCCAGCCCCGACCAGTTTGAAAGTCGTGGTGTCGGCGACCATCAGGACGCATTTGCCAGGGCACAGGCGCTTGCAGACATCCGTGACCCGCGCGATCACGCGTGGGCCCATCCAGATCTCTCGAGGAAGCTCGATGCGTTTGGGTTCTTTCATGAGCCTACCAGCTCTTCTGTTGGCGATAAACTTTATATACAGATAATGCCAGCTCTCTATTGCTGCTTCTAGTGCAGCATCTTTTCAAGCGAGGTATATGCTTGGAGAAACCAAAGCTCAAACATCTCGAAGGCACGACAACCGTTGGGCTCGCGTGCAAGGACGGCGTGGTGTTCGCTACGGATACCCGGGCCACAATGGGCTACCTCGTGGCGAGCAAGCAGGCGCGAAAGGTGTTCAAGATAGCCGATTCCATCGGCGTCACCACCGCGGGAGGGGTCGCGGACACTCAGAGTTTGGTGAACATACTCCAGGTCGAGGCCGGGTATTATCTGATGCGCGAGGGAGTTCCCATGAACGTGCGAGCAAGTGCCAGGCTCGCTGCCAACATCCTCCACGCGTACAGCTTATTTCCCTACATCGCGAACCTGCTGGTCGGGGGTGCAGATATCTCCGGTTCCAAGCTGTTCTTCATCGACCTCGACGGCACCCTAACTGAGGAAACCATGATAGCCACGGGTTCGGGTTCGCCGGTTGCCTATGGTGTGCTCGAAACCGAGTTCAGGGAGGGCATGGGCATCGAGGAAGCCTTGCCCATCGCGATCAAGGCCGTGCGAACGGCGATGAAGCGCGACATCGCCACGGGCAACGAGATCATGGTCGCCACAATAACAAAGAAGGGATATCGAGAACTCTCGCCCGAAGAGATAAAAAAGTTGGCTTAGGCTAAACTGTTTGAAAGGTGGCCGCATGGCTGCGGAAGAACTATTGAAGGAAATCAAACGAATTGTGCTAGAGGAAACTCCCTTCGCCGGCGCGATCTCCGATATAGATTTCGAGGGGCCGAGGGTCGTGTTTTACTGCAAGAACCTTGACCTTCTTATGGAGAACGGTGAGGCGATAAAAGAGCTCGCGCGCAAGATCCGGAAACGGATAATCCTCCGTCCAGACTCTGGGATTCTGACCGAGTCCGAAAAAGCTGAGAAGGACATCCGACGCCTCGTCCCCGCCGAGGCTGGGATAACCGATATAATTTTCAGCAAAAATGTGGGGGAGGTCACCATCGAGGCGCAGAAGCCCGGAATAGCCATAGGCAAGGGGGGCTCTCTGCTCCGCGAGATAATGCGGAAGATTAGCTGGACGCCCCGGGTGGTCCGGGCGCCGCCTATCAAGTCGGACATCGTGCGAAACATCCGCCTCTCGATGATCCAAGCGGGTGCCGAGCGACGCAACAACCTGCGGAAGATAGGTAGGCGGATCCACCGCGAGCACAAGGGCAAGGGCGACTGGATTCGCTTCACGACCCTTGGGGGGTCGCGCGAAGTCGGACGCTCTTCGTTTTTGCTCCAAACCCCTGAAAGCCGTGTCATGTTCGACTGTGGTGTAAACGTCGCGTCCGAGGATCGGGCTTTTCCCCACCTAGAGGTCCCCGAGGTCAGGCTGCCCGAACTGGATGCGGTGATTCTCACCCACTCCCACCTAGACCACTGTGGGTTCATCCCCTATCTCTACAAGTACGGGTTCGAGGGTCCGGTCTACTGCACCCCTGCCACGCGCGACCTCGCCGTGCTCCTGCAGCTGGATTACGTGGACATAGCGGAGCGCGAGGATCGACCGCCCCCCTACAACAAGCGGGACGTCAACACTTTCATTCGCTACTGCATCCCGCTCGACTACGGCGAGGTCACCGACATCGCGCCTGACATCCGGATTACCCTCCACAACGCAGGGCACATCCTAGGTTCCTCCATCGTGCACGTCCACATCGGTGAGGGGCTCTACAACCTCGTGTACACGGGTGATATGAAGTTCGACCGCACGCGTCTCTTCTCCCCTGCTGTCTGCACGTTCCCCCGCCTGGAGACTCTCGTCATGGACAGTACCTATGGGGGCGCTGAGGACATCCAGCCCTTCCGCGCGGACGCCGAGAAAGAATTCATCCGGATCGTGACCGAGACCACGAAACGAGGGGGCAAAGTCGTCGTGCCGGCATTCGCGGTCGGGCGCGCGCAGGAAATAATGGTCCTGCTCGAGGACTGCAGGCGGAGGGGGATGCTCGATGGGATACCTGTTTACTTGGACGGGATGATATGGGAAGCGACGGCTATCCACACGGCTCACCCCGAATACCTGTCTCAAGAGCTGCGGGAGCGGATATTCCGGGCAGATGAGAATCCATTCCTTTCCGAGCTCTTCAAGAGGGTGACTAGCCCCGAGCAGCGCGCGCAGGTGATCGACGGCGACCCGGCGGTGATCGTATCGACGGCGGGGATGATGGCTGGAGGGCCTGTGCTCGAGTACTTCAAGACCCTTGCACCCGACCCTCGCAACACCCTTGTCTTCGTCGGGTACCAGTGTGAGGGCTCCCTCGGGCGACGCATCCAGAAGGGATGGCGCGAGGTCCCCCTGCGCAGCGAGAAGGGGAGGGTGGTGGAGGCAAAGGTTGACATGGAAATCCGAACGGTCGAGGGGTTCAGCGGGCACTCGGATCGGGCCCAGCTGCTGAACTACATGCGGAGGGCCTCACCCAGACCGCAGCGCATCATATGTGTCCACGGCGATGAGAACAATTGTATCGACTTGGCGAGCGCGCTGCACAAACTTTTCAATGTCGAGACGAAGGCGCCCCGGAACTTGGAAACCCTCAGGCTTCACTAGCGCGTCTTATTTACGACACCAAACGACGGGTGTCTTCCTCAAGCTGCACGCGTGCGGCTGGTCCGCCCAAGTGATGCCAACTCCCGTTTGGTCAGCTTGCGTTTCCTAGCCCGCTCGTTCACGATCGCGCTGTGCCCGAATGGGTCCATGAGAATCAGCCTAGCCCTGCGCTTCCCAGCGCACACCTCATCGAGCTTTTTGATCCTCGCTTTGCCTCGCCGGCGCCTGACAGCATCGATCCCCTCGATTGCCAGCTCTATCGCCTCCTTGACGCGACCGAGCACCCCCTCGACGTTCGACACGTAACCTTGGCTCGCCGGCCCTGGCTCTACGGTCACCCCGAGCTCTGGCAGCTTAATCGTTCCCGTACTCGACTTCACGACCCTGACCTTGAGGTCTTCCTCGGATGTAACTTGAAACTCGTAACGCAGCGGGGGGCGCTCGCCCAAACACATGACGTCCGCGTGCCTGAACTTGCAGCTGGTGCAGCTCGCGGAGGTCTGCATCATCTCGCCGAAATATGGAATGTAGTCGATCCTGCCCTTGACGCGAAAAGTGCCCTTGGCTCCACATATGGGACAACGCTCGATAGGGAGCAAAAACTCCCTCTTCGGCATGAGTTCACCAAAAAGTTACGCGACGGCTTTTTTGAACTGGATGTTGATGAACCTGGGGGTGGCTATTACCTTTGACTCCGTCAGGCGGCCCACGTCCCCACCTATGGCCTGGCAAATCCCCTTCAGCTGGTCGATTGCCCGCTTGAGTTCACCGGGGTCTTGGTTCATGAGCGTGGTGATGTCGAGGATCATGATATTGCCAGCTCGGAGTTGGTCCGCGACCTCCTGGACGTCGACGAGGCTGTGAAGATCCATACTCTTGACGTAGATGGGCTCGAGCTCGCTGATGCCCCTCGGCCTGCCAACGACCTTTTCCTCAACCTCCATTATCGGTACTTCCTCGACCGTCTCAGGCTTTACCTCGGACTTACTCCCTAACAGCCTTTTCAAGGATTTCAAACTATCACCCTAGCAAATGGTCGATGGCTTTCAAACTATTTAACCCTTTGCTTGAAACCGCCACATTTCATCGCCGACGTGATGCAGGTTCTTAATCACCTTCCCCCTCGGGCCTCGCATCTCGGCCCCTGGCACGAGCGCTTGTCCAACCGCAATTGGCTTGCCGTGTCGTTCGTCCACGATCACCACACCCTCCCCTGGAGCGACTTCCCCGTCCGCGGAAACCACCCCTGGGGCCATGACGTCAGCCCCGTTGGCGACATGAGGCACCGCTCCCATGTCAACGACCACGCGCTTTAACGGGATTCGATCGAGTGATTTTAGCGTCGGAAAAATCCCGCCGCTCAACCTGAACAAGAGCGCTTCGCCACCAGCTAAGATGATCTCCCTGCCCTCTTCCAGATCCAAGACCTCGATTGCTCCCTTCAAAAGTTCAGCAGTGGGCTCGCCAAACTTCTCGACGACTTCCCGTGTAAGTTGCTTGAGCAAAGCTTTTCGCGCGTGATAACGGCGCTTGGGTGGCATCAAACAAAAGTGGCTCGATAAGGTTAAATACGCAGCTAGCGAAGAGTTGATGATTTTCATGGCGCAACGACCTCTCGATGTGCTCAACCGCGCCTTGGGGTCATCGGTGATCGTGGGGCTTAAGGGCGGCCGGGAGCTCAGGGGAAAGCTGAGCGGCTTTGACGTGCACATCAATTTGGTGCTAGAGGATGCCGAGGAGATTCAAGGCGGAGAGGCGGCGAAGCGTTACGGGACGATGGTGATCCGGGGCGACTCGGTCGTCTTCATCTCGCCGGCTGGGTGAGGGAAATGGTCAAGGGTACCCCATCGATGGGCAAGCGCCACAAGGTCGTACACATTCGTTGTCGACGCTGCGGGAGGCGAGCTTACCACGTCCAGCGGGGGGTCTGCGCGGCCTGCGGTTACGGGCGCTCGCGTCGCATCAAGCGCTACAACTGGAAGGTAAAAACTATTCAAGGGCTGCGGCTTCGTTAGCTGATATCTGTCTAACGTTGGACAATCACAAAATTTCTTAAGCTCATGCGACAACTTTTTTCGGTGGGCCGGTAGATCAGTCTGGTATGATCGTCCGCTTGGCATGCGGGAGGTCGCGGGTTCAAATCCCGCCCGGTCCACCACTACTAAAATTTCAAGTTTGATCCACCTCCGCCGCTAAAAATTCTTTATCCGCTTCGGAGGAGAGAGGTCGGTGAAGGGGATATTTAAACTATTTAAAGTGTGAAAAGGTGCGCCTGCCGTTTTCGTCATCGAGCCTGAATACTTTCACTCACCTCTCCTCAAAAATCCCTTTAAGCGAGAAGCTGACAATTGTTCTGAGGCTGGATTATGGAGCTAAATTTTGAACAAATGGTCCAAGAGATTCTAGCTCACGCGAAGATAAGCTACGACGAGATCATGCAACGCATCCGGCAGAAGCAGGACGAACTTAGCGGCTTCGTGACCCTCGAGGGCGCGGCCAACATCATTGGGCGAGAGCTGGGCGTCGTCTTCGAGAAGAAGGAACCTGAAGTCCGAGCGCTGCGCATCGAGGATCTCATCCCAGGGATGTCCAAGGTTGACATCGTCGCTCGGGTCATCCGCATCTACGAACCGCGCGAGTTCCAGCGCCAGAGCGGCAAGGCCGGGCGCGTGGGAAGCCTGCTGCTCCAAGATAAAACCGGGCAAATCAGGATCGCGCTGTGGGACGACAAAACCTCGCTGATCGAGGGGGACAAGGTCCGGAAGGGAGATGCCGTCCAAGTCAAAAACGCCTACGTGCGCCGTGGATTGAACAAGGGGGCCGAGCTCAGCCTTGGGATGCGAGGTTCCCTGCTCGTGAACCCAGACGACCCGCGCGTGTCGGACCTCCCGCCGCTTGTCGAAACGAAGGTCAGGGTTGCGGACCTCAAACTCGAGCTCGCTGAGGTGGACATCATCGGCAGGGTGGTGGCGACGAGTGACATAAGGGAATTTGAGCGCCCCGATGGAAGCACAGGCAAGGTCGCGAGCCTCATGCTCATGGACTCGACAGGTCAGGTGCGGGTCTCCCTCTGGGACGAGCGGACAGACCTCGTGAAGGACCTCAAGCTGGGGACAGCGGTGAAGCTCGAAAACGCGTCGGTACGGCCCGGGTTGAGAGATGGGCCTGAGCTCAGCTTGGGCTCGCGTGGGCGCCTGCTCCTGAATCCGTCCGAGGCAGAAGTGGCGGAGCTGCCCGAGCTGGTCGAGCGGTTGCTCAAGATAGAGGAGCTCGAGGCCAGCATGCCGACGGTCGACCTCGCGGCGAGGGTCAGGCGAAAGCTCCCGCTGCAGGAGTTCAAGCGGGACGATGGAAGGCCCGGGAAGGTCATCAGCGTAATCCTCGCGGACGAGACGGGCACCGTTCGCGCCTCCTTTTGGGACAGCGCGGCTGAGCTCGCGCAGAACCTACAGCAGAACGATGTCGTGCTCCTGCACAACGCCTACACGCGCACAGGCTTGGCCGGTAAACCAGAGGTACATGTCGGCAAGGTCGCTCGGGTTGAAGTAAACCCACCTGGCGTGACCATCGGGGCACTCGAGCCAAGCCGCATAAAAATCGGCGAACTCGAGCCGAACATGGACGCGCTCGAAGTAATCGGGAGGGTGATCGAGGTCACCCCCTCGCGTGAGTTCACCCGAGCCGATGGCAGCAAGGGAAAAGTCGCGTCCATAACTATTGGTGACCAAACGGGTGTGACGAGGACATCGTTTTGGCACGAGCACGTGGATAGGGTGGCCAGCATCAAGGCTGGTGACGTCATCAGGCTCATCGACTGCTACAGTACGCTGGGCCTCTTTGGCCAGCCCGAACTCCATTTCGGCAAGCAGGGACAGCTCGAGCTAAATCCGGCCACAGGCGAAGAACTGCCGCCCGCGGACGTTATCAAGCTCGCCGCACCCGCACCCGAACAGATAGGCATCGCCGACATCCAGAAGGAGGGGATGAGGGTTCAAGTCCGAGGAACCGTGATGCGAGTCTTCCACCGGCGCCCTGTATTCGACATCTGTCCCGACTGCGGACGAAGCCTCGGGAGCGTTGACACCAGCTTGATGTGCGAGGAGTGTGGGAAAATCGTGACCCCGGAACATCGTGTTGTGCTGAGCTTCGTGCTCGACGATGGCACCGACAACCTCCGAGTCGCCCTCTTCGGCAAGGTCGCGGAACGCTTGCTCGGCATGGGGGCACAACAGGTCTTCGAGCTATTCAAGGGCACCCCTGACTTGGCCGAACTCTACGACAAGTTCAAGCTGGCCGGGCGGGAGCTCGTCCTCACGGGAACGACCCGCCACGACAAGTACTTCGATCAGCTCGAACTCCGGGTGAGCGACGTGCAGTTCCCCGAGCCGAAACAAGAGGCGCGGGCGCTGCTCAAAAAGATAAAAGAGGGAAAGTGAAGATATAACGGGGGTTAGTTTTTGGCCGAGGAAGTGAAGCGCTCGATTGAAAGTTTGCCTGGAGTTGGCGAGGCGACCGCTGAGAAGCTTCGCGAAGCTGGATATCGGACGATCGAATCGATCGCCGTGGCCTCGGTAGCCGAGTTGCACGAAGCTGCCGAGATAGGCGAGGGACAAGCAAAAAAGATAATCGCCGTCGCTGGGGAGATCGCGGAGTTCGGCGTCTTCGTTACCGCCGACAAGGTTCTCGAGCGTCGGGAAAAAATTGGATTGATAACCACGAGTAGCGAGCAGCTCGACACCCTGCTCGGCGGCGGGGTCGAGACCCAAGCCGTGACCGAGGTTTTCGGTGAATTTGGATCAGGAAAGACCCAGATAGCCCACCAGCTCTGCGTCAACGTCCAGCTGCCCCCGGAGCAGGGAGGGCTGGGAGCAAAGGCGATTTACATCGACACTGAAAATACATTCAGGCCCGAACGAATCCGAGACATGGCGGTCGGTCTCAACCTCGACCCGATGAAGACCCTCCAGAACGTCCTTTACATAAGGTCGTACAACACCGACCAGCAGATCCTGATAGCTGAGAAGGCCGAGGAGAAGATTGAGGAGGAAAATGTACGCCTCATGGTGATCGATTCCCTTACCTCACACTTCCGGGCCGAGTACATTGGCCGGGGAGCTCTGGCCAACCGTCAGCAGAAGTTGAACCGCCACCTCCTGACGCTCCATCGAACAGCCGATCTCCACGACCTAGCCATCTTCGTGACGAACCAGGTGATGGCGAGGCCCGACATTTTCTTTGGGGATCCCACCCGACCGATCGGGGGACACGTGCTCGCCCACTCCGCCACGACTCGCGTCTACCTCCGAAAGTCCAAAGGCGGAAAGCGGATCGCGCGGATCTTCGACAGCCCCAACCTGCCCGAGGCCGAGGCGGTCTTCATGATCACCGGGCAAGGGATAAGGGACTGAGTCGGTGGGAATTTGATCAGGTTTGTTGCTGTTGATATCGACGGCACGCTGACGTTTAGAGATCGAAAACTTGATATCGCCGCCGTGGGTGCCCTTCGAAAGGCCGAGAGTTTGGGCCTGCCCGTGGTGCTCGCGACGGGAAACGTGCTGGCATTCGCGGAAACCGCCGCGACCCTGCTCGGGGCCTCGGGGCCGCTAATAGCCGAGGACGGAGGGATCGTGTTCGATCCGTCCAGCAAGCGGGAGCACATGCTAGGTGACCGTGTCGATGCCGACCGCGGGCTGGCCGCGCTGGAGCGGGAATTCGGGCCCCTAGAGCAGACTCGGAGCTCTGCGGCACGCCTCACGGGCCTGACCCTAAAGCGCGCGATCAAAGCGGAGGCCGCTGAAGAGCTCTTCAGGCGTGAGGGGCTCGACTTGGCTGCCGTCGACTCGGGCTTCGCGATCCACCTCCGAAGCCCAAACGTGAACAAGGGGAACGCGCTCCGGAAGGTCGCCTCGCTCCTAAAGGTTTCGTTGGTCGAAGTGGCGGCCGTGGGGGATGGGCCGAACGACATCGAAATGTTGAAGGTTGCGGGGCTGAGCTTCGCGGTGGCGAACTCGGACGAAGCGGTGAAGCGCGTATGCACTTACGTGACCAAGGAGCCCCACGGGAAGGGCGTCGTGGAAGCCATTGAAAAAATTATCAGCCTGCGGGGCTAGCCTTCACAAGCGTCGCCGCCAGCTTCTTGAACTCATGCGTGGCCGGCGAATGGGAGCGATAGGTGACCACCGGCTCCCCAAAAGCCGCGGAGTGCCTCACTTCCGAGTCCTCGGGGATGGTCGCGAGCACTGGGAGCTCAAGCGTCGATGCGATGTCGTCGCCCGGGATGTCAACACGCCTACCGGTGGCTCGGTTAACTATTACTCCCGTCAATTTCACACCCAACCGCTCCGCGACCATTTTAGTCTTGAGCGCGTTGGATAGGGAGGATATATCGGGCGTGACCACGAGGATTACCTCCTGCGCCATCGTGAGCGCCACGATTGCGTCCCGGTCCAGGCCCGATGGGGCATCGATCAACACGAATTTTGATTTCCTCGCCAGCCCCGAGACCACCTTCCTGAGGCGCTCGAGCCTTGCTCGCCGGATACCGTTGAGCGATATCCCAGATGGTACGACCCTCACGCCTTGGGGGCCATCATAAATCGCTTTCGAGAGCCTAGCCTCCCCCGCGAGCACATCGTGCAGAGTCGTCTTCTGCCCCTCCAGGCCGAGCATGAGGGCTAGGTTGGCCATCGTTATGTCTGCATCTAGGAGCACGACCTTCTGCCCCAGCTGGGCCATCGCCACCCCTAGGTTGACGACCACGGAGGTCTTGCCCGTGCCCCCCTTGCTCGACGCGAAAGTTATGATTCGGGTCATAGCACCAAAATAACTCGGTTCGCCGTCTTAAATTTGTGTGGTGTGGTCGGCGGGATTTAAACAAGCTTTGACCTCTATTCTTTTGGTGGCAGCGATGAAAATTGGCTTGATAGCAGACCCCCACTCGAACCTCGCAGCGCTCGAGGCCGTGCTCAAGGACATGCCACGCGTAGACCAACTCATCTGCGCTGGCGACTTGGTTGGTTATGCTGTCGAACCAAACGAGGTGGTGAAGTTGGCTAGGGCAAAGCGAATGCAAACGGTGATGGGGAACCACGATTACGCGGCCGTGACGCGAGATGTGCGGGGCTTCAACCCGCTCGCTGCCCAAGCGGCGCTCTGGACCGCCGAGCATCTACACAAGGAAAACCTCGAGTACCTGTCGAACCTCCCAACTCATCTTGAACTGACCTACGGAAAGCAAAGGCTGTACATGGTGCATGGGAGCCCCCGCGACCCGCTCAACGAGTACATCTTTCCAGATATCCCGAACCGCGTGCTCGCTGAGCTCGTCCGCGATCTGGATGCAGACATCGTCATGCTCGGGCACACCCACACGCCGATGGAGCGTGTAATCTTTGGGAAACTCGTGATCAATCCCGGCGGTGTGGGGCAGCCGCGCGATCGCGACCCCCGAGCTAGCTACGCGATCCTAAATTTGGGTGAGGAGGTAAAGACAAGCTTCCATAGGGTCGACTACGACGTGAAAATCACTGCCGAGAAAATAGAAACCGCAGGATTGCCCAGCGAACTCGCGACGCGGTTGTTTTTTGGATGGTAGTTACTCGGGGGTTGTCTCGGCCCCGGCTCCCGGCCGCGCCCTGAGCTGCTGAATTGCTAAAACGCGCTCGTTGACGACGATGAAATCGCGAATCGACATAACGGCGCTGAACGGGATCAGGGCGTTTCCGCTCGAGTCTCGGGGGACGTTCCCGAGCGCCTCCTTCGAGATGGGTCTGACCACGAGCGATTGAATCTTTCCATCCTTCTCGTCAAACAGGATGTCGTGGAGCCGTCCCACCTGCATACCCCTGTCCGAGATGACACCTATCGCTCGGAGCTTGCTAATCATAATCTGCGCCAAGCTCTATCCTCCGCCCTAATTTGGAGTTCGTCCTTAAAAAGGTTAATAGTGCATCCCTGTCGCTTCTTCCGCCACACGTTTGCTTTTTCTCTCCGTGAAAGTTTCATATGCCTTGACCATCTCTGGTGTCAGGGAGGGTTTGATGCCTTCCGTCGCCTCGCGGAAGTGTTGCATCCTAACTTCCTTACCCTTTATGTCCTTTCGCAGCACGAGCATCGCGGCCTCGCGGCAGAGGGCGGCGATGTCCGATCCCGCGTAGCCCCCGGTCTCTTTTGCTAACAATTTGAGATCAACATCCTTCCCAAGCGGCATGCCATTTGTGTGGATTTTGAGTATTTCTAAACGGGCTTTCTCGTCGGGGGCTGGAACCAGCACAAGCCTGTCAAAGCGCCCGGGGCGGAGCAGCGCCGGGTCTACTAGGTCGGGACGATTCGTCGCACCGATCACGACAACATTTTTAAGTTTCTCCAACCCGTCGAGCTCGGTGAGCAGCTGACTTATCACTCGCTCGGTCACGTGGGCGTCCCCGAACCCGGAACCTCGCCGGGGCACGAGCGCGTCGATCTCGTCGAAGAAGATTATCGCGGGGGCTGCCATCTTTGCCTTGCGAAAGGTCTCGCGTACCCCCTTCTCCGACTCCCCGACCCATTTTGACAACAGCTCGGGACCCTTGATCGAGATGAAGTTCGCCTCGCTCTCGGTCGCCACGGCGCGCGCAAGCAAGGTCTTCCCCGTGCCGGGCGGGCCGTAGAGTAGGATGCCGTGTGGTGGCTCGATTCCAACGCGCTTGAAGGCATCCGGATACTTGATCGGCCACTCAACTGCTTCGATCAGTTCTTGCTTCGCGCGCTCCAGCCCACCGACATCTTCCCAATGCACATCCGGGATCTCGACCAAGACCTCACGCATAGCCGAGGGTTCCGCTATCTTCAGCGCGTTGTCGAAGTCTTCCTTCGTCACCTGAAGCTTCTCGAGCACCTCGGGCGGGATGAGTTTCTCCTCGAGCTTTATCTCGGGAAGAATCCGCCGCAGAGCGCTCATCGCGGCCTCTTTTACCAACGCCTCAAGGTCGGCGCCGACGAAGCCGTGCGTGATGTTCGCGTAGCGATCGAGGTCGATGTCCTTTGCGAGAGGCATCCCCCGGGTGTGAATCTGCAGGATCTCTTTGCGCCCGTCACGATCCGGCACGCCTAACTCTATCTCGCGGTCAAATCTCCCGGGGCGGCGAATCGCTGGGTCCAAAGCATTGACGCGGTTAGTCGCGCCGATGACGATGACCTTCCCACGAGCTTTCAAACCATCGAGGGCGGTGCAGAGCGTCGCCACCACTCGCCGCTCGACCTCGCCCGTGACCTCCTCGCGCTTTGGGGCTATCGCGTCGAGCTCATCGATGAAAACGATCGAGGGGGCATTTTTCTCCGCATCCTCAAACACCTTCCGGAGTCGGGCCTCGCTCTCCCCGTACCACTTCGACATTATCTCCGGGCCCGCTATATCTATGAAGTGCGCTCCCGACTCGTTTGCCACAGCCTTCGCTATCAGGGTCTTTCCGGTGCCCGGTGGGCCATGCAATAAGACGCCCTTTGGGGGCTCTATCCCGAGGCGATCGAAGACCTCGGGGTGCTTCAGCGGGAGCTCGATCATCTCTCGGACGCGCTGGAGTTCCACCTTCAGCCCGCCGATGTCTTCGTAGGTAACGGCAGGCACCATGACTTTAGCTTCTTTGACCTCTACTGCCCGGGGCAACACTTTGATGTCCGTGACCTCTGTCACGAGCACTATGCCTGATGGCGAAGTATCTGTTACAACGAATTTTATCTCCCCCAAACCGAAAAACGACATCAACCCAGCCGAACTTATTACATCCCCTTTGGTCACTGGCTTGCCCAATAGGTCTATGCCCCCACCCATCATCTGCAGCATAACGTGGGGATCAGCTGGCGCGATGGTAACGCTCCTCGCCTCTTTTACTTCAGTTTTTTGAACTGCTACCTTCTCACCAATCGACGTGCCAGCGTTGCGCCTAACCAAACCATCTATACGAATGATATCTAAACCACGATCCTCGAGAAAACCGCTCATAACAATCGCGCCAGTGGAGCTAGAACCGGTTATCTTAACCAGGTCTCCTTGACTAAGACCAAACTTTTTTGCAATTTGATCTGGCACCCGCGCTATACTTCGCCCAACATCGGGCTGATAGCGGTTCTCCGCGACTACAAGCTTCAGCTCCTTCTCAACCATCCTACCGCCCCTCAAATCTCGACCTCAAACCTATGCCAGACCAAGTGTTTGTTGAACTCCTTGAAAATCTTTTCGACCATCTTTGCGTACTCCTCCTCTATCAACAGGGTGCTCCGATTTATAAACTCCCAGACGTCATCCGGGATCTCGTCGAGGACCCCCGCTGAGTGGCTCCTGCCAGCCTTCGTCGGGTAATCGTACCCCCGAAGCGCCCGGTAGAAGAACGTCGCTGGCGAGCCTCGGGTCTTGACGTCCCAAACCAGCAGGATTTTTCGCATATTCTTCACTTGTTATATATATAACAAATATTCTTATTTAAACTTTGAGTGCGGCGCTCGAAAATCTGGCTCTCAAAAAGGTGAATAAATTTAAGGCCGAGGTACCAGCAAGGTGTGGAGTGAGCATGAAGCTAGCGTTCATCGACTGCAGCATCTCGGGCATCTCGGGCGACATGCTAACAGCTGCGCTCATTGACGCGGGCGCTCCCCCAAGGAAAGTTAAAAAGGCGATGCTAAGGGCGGGTAAACTCTTCGGCGATATCGAGGTCGGGGTCAAGCGGGTTCGAGTGAACGAGATCAAGGCGACACGCATCGAGGTCGAGACGGAGGACGAGGGAGGGCGAACCTACGTGGAAATCGTGAAGCGGCTCAGGCGGCTTCCCATGCCGTCGAAGGTTGGGGGTGCCGTGTTCGAAACGCTCAGAACTCTCGCCCGCGCTGAAGCTCGCGTGCACGGCAAGCGCCTCGAGCGGCTCGTGTTGCACGAGGTCGGGGCCGCAGATGCGATCGCGGATGTCGTGGGCTGCTGCACGGCCGCGAACGAACTCGGATTCTTCAAGCGTAAGGTGTTGGCAAGTGAGGTGGCGGTTGGAAAGGGAACTACCACCTTTGTCCACGGCAAGCTTCCCCTGCCCGCCCCCGCTACCCTCGAAATTCTCAGGGGGAAGCCGACTCGGGGGGTTGCATCCAAGACCGAGCTCACCACGCCCACCGGGGCCGCCCTGCTCGCCACGCTCGCCGATCAGTTCGTCGAGGCGTACCCGGCGATGCGCATCGACGCGGTTGGCTACGGCGCGGGTGCACGGCGACTCCCCTCGCCGAACCTGGTGCGTGTGTGCTTGGGCGAGGCGAGCGGGCGCGGGCCCAAGCTCCAAGAGATCGCGGTGCTCGAGACGAACGTCGACAAGGTTTCGGGCGAGGTCATCGGCTACACGCTCGAAAAACTGCTTGCGGAGGGCGCGCTGGATGCGAGCGCTACCCCTATTATTATGAAGAAGGGAAGGCCCGGATTTTTAATCAAGGTGCTCGCGAAACCCGGGGATGCCGAACGACTCGCGCGCGTGCTGATGCTGGAGACCGGGACGCTCGGGGTTCGGGTGCTGCCGTCGGTGCACCGCTATGCGCTCGAGCGTGAGGTCGTGCGGGTCGACCTGAGGCTAGCCGGGCGCAAATTTAAGCCGCGCGTGAAGGTGGCGCGAGAGAGGGGGAAGCTAGTCGGTTTTGCCGCGGAGTACGAGGACGCAAAGCAGATAGCCGAGCGAACTGGCATCGGGTTGCGCGAAGTTATCGGGCGCGTTGAAGAAATTGCTCGAAAGAAAGTCAGATGATTCCGGCCACGCCCGGCAATCCCTACGGGTGGACGAGCTGATCATCGCGCCCATGACGAATATTCAACGTCACACATCAATGCACCCAACGTAAGAGATTTAAAAAAATAAAAAAATGGGCAGGGTATAACACGCTGCTTTTCCGGTGTTAGAGTGGTACCCTCCAGAACCTTTCCGGAAAATTTCAGACTGCTTCAGAATGCCCATGGTGCGGGGGAGGGGATTTTAAGCACCAATTTACCGGTAAAAATGAGACAGACATGCCACCAAAATTTATCTCTTTCTAAGCATAAAGACCAAGCCAATTGCAGCTGCGATCGCCACCACGCCCGCAACCACATACACAATGGGTATCCCCTCGGCTGGCGGCACTCCTTCTCCAGGCACCCTCGCGTAAAGTATCGCATACTCGCTCAGGCTCGTTATTTCTACGAAGACCTTGTTTGCCCCAGTGTCAACAGTTCCTCCTAGATTCTCCCAACTGCTGTCCATTTTCCTCCAAATCGCTAGATCCTCTTCCCTCCAGCCCGTTTGTAGATCAGCCTCGTCGTAGGGCAAAGTGATGATTGCCGGCAGGGCGAATGTCGTCCCAATTGGCCTAAGCTCGTAGGCTGAACCAACGATTGAATAGCCCGATGGCGGTGAAGGCGATACCGTCTCAACTGTAAATATAATGCTTTCCGAAAGTGCATTCGTGGGGACATCTAATCTCGCATTGTTGATTGTAATAGACCCGCCTGATGGCCCGATATTTGCGGCGGGCATTTCTGTAAATTCCTGCCAACCGCCGGGTATAATAGTATTGTTTCTTATCACAACATTCTCGACATACCCAGAGGTATAGAGGGCACCATCGATAGTGTCACGAATGATGTTGTTTTCTACCAGTACATTGCTCGACGCAATGTAAATGCCCTTAATGTTACCATAGAGCTCGTTACCTACAATCTGAGCATAGGAAACCCCACCAAAGGAGCCCCCATATAGATTTATCCCATAGAGGGAATCGGTAATTACGCAATTTTCAATAATTAAGACCCTTCCTGATTCAAAATTAAACCCTTGTCCAAAACCATATCCGGATCCGTGCAAGTCGCTATCCCGTATAATAACGGTTGAATTAGGGGCGGTATGAGTAAGAATACTCCAGTTCCACCTGGCCGCAGAAATTGTTGTCCTCTCAATCGTCAAGGTAGATTCACCGCTCATCCAGATACTCGTATCAAAAAATTTGCTGTCTCGGATGGTAAGGAAACCGCCATCCAAGACCCTTATTATTCCAAACCAAGTTCCCCCCTCGATGACTTCTTGACCAGTAACTGTAAGGTCTATGAATTCCCCTGGCGGTAGTCCAGGTTCTACGGGGGGGGCATTTCGGGCACGGTCACTGACGACACCGTTATCGGGCTCGAAAGAGGGTAACGATCCTCCCCTGCTGGTGGAACAGAAAAAGTTGTATCCCCTCCTTGATAAAGGCTCCAATAGTTGCCCTCCTCGTTCCAATCCCACTGATTCTGACCCGTGTCATCGTAGGGGGATCCGATGAAGTTGTTGCCCCATATCTTATTTCCCGCTGAATCGTGAGCGATAATACTCCTTTCCCCTTCGATGTGATTGTTATTGATTTCGTTGTTGTCGGAGTGGTGAAAAAGAAAAACGCCATGCACACCAGCTAAAACACTATTTCCGTTAAGGATATTGTTGCGGGAACCTGCGAGCAAGATTGCTTTGCCGTTCGGCGTTGTTATCTCGTTGTTAAGCAGACTGATATTATCAGCATGGTCGAGAAGCATGGCAATCGCGTACGGGTTTTCGCCTGCTGTAATTCGGTTATTTGCCACGATGTAGTTATAGGACCAAGTTAGTCCTATCCCTATCCACGCCCTGCTGATGTCAATATCGTTTCCTACGATACGATTGCCTACGCTACTACTAAAACCCCAAATGACCACTTCCTGACTGTTATCCATGGTATTGTTCAAGATGGTGTTGTATGAGCCATCGATAGCAAGAGTAGTGTCAGTAGAGATGACATTACCCACAAGCTGATTGTGAGAAGAACCGATCCAGATGCCAATCACGTGCGACCACAAAGGTAATGTCGTCTCTTCCAGGAATACATTATAAGCAATAACATTATAGTCAGCCCCGGACCCTACATGCATGATTCTAGAATCCACATCCGTGGCGTAACAAAATAAGTTATTTTCAATGCGGTTGTAAGAGCTGAAGATTTCTATTATGGGCATCTCCCGCTCAGTGAAATAGCCGCTGTTTTGTATCGTGAGGTTGCTGATGGTTACATTGTTTGCATTCACTCGGACTACAGTGGCTGATCTGTCGGTGTCAATTACGGTTGTATCCCTGTTTTCCCCAATAAGTGATATGGCTTTATCTACAACTAGCTGTTCATAGTACGTTCCTGAAGATACGAAGATGGTGTCCCTCGGATTTGCTGCGTTAATGGCTTCTTGTATTGTTGGGTAGTCTGTGGGAACTCTAATGGTCGTTGGACTTGCTACTAGGGCAACTGATGGCAAACTTGAAGCCTGTTCTTTATGAACTTTGATCAGGAAGAAAGCGCCGATTCCCGCGACGACAATGCATGCCGCCACTATTCCGACTATCGGGATTTTCACGTTCATTTCAATCAATTCTGCTTAGAGTGGCGTCATAAAAAAGGTTGGGTCGTTTATTCACCTCAAAGAAAATAGTTCATCGAAAACTATAACCGCAAGGAGCTATGCTGACGAGGGAACTATCGCGATAGCATTCGTCTTAGCATTCGGCTTTTTACTAAATGCGCCAGCCATTTTTAACCTGTGGTGCGGGGGGGTTTGAACCCCCGAACCAAGACATCAATAAGCTTGTACTTCTTGGTCTTAAAACAAAAAATAGTGGGGTATAACACGACGCTTTTTCGATGTTAGAGTGGTATTCGACACATCCCTTTCTCGCAGCGACGAATATTCGACATCCCGTTACTTCGGACGAGCTGATCATCAAAGTTGGGCAAGCACGCCTGCCAAGAACGCGAGCAGCCCTAACCCCATCGCCATTTTGCACGCGAGCGATGCCCGCCCAGCAGCCTCGGGCTTCCGGCTCCGCACGATGACCACTGCCGCAACGATGAAAACTGCAACCGAAGAAGCTACAACTGCGAGGTACGGCCACCCAAAAATCCCGAGCACGTAGGGTAGGGGCGAGATGGCTACGGCGGCCCCTATGAAGCCTATTGCAAGCGCGGCCGCCTTGCCCGCACCGTAGCATAGCGGAAAAGTCCTAAACCCGAGCTTTTTGTCTCCCCGCATATCCTCGATTCCCTTGATGAGCTCCCGCCCGACCGTCGAGAGTGCCGCCATGATTGCTAGGATGCCAACCACTGAAATTTCCCCTACCGCCAGACCGCCGAACAAAAACGTTGACCCGACCAAGTAACCGATTGTCAGGTTGCCAGCCAGACCGCGACGCTTGAGCTCTGCGGAATACGTGAAAAGGACCACCGAGTTCAAGAGGGCCAGCGCAAAGCATGGTGGGCTTATGAGGGTTGCCAGAACCACACCTGCCCCGAACAGGCAACCGGCAAGGATTACGGCCGTTCGCGCGCTCAGCCTGCCGGATGGTATCGGTCGGTGGGGACGGTTGATGGCGTCGATATCCCTATCAAAATAGTCGTTGACCGCGTTGCCCGCTCCGCTGATCAGGACTGCCGCTGCAAACGCCACCCCAGCCGCGTAAGGTAGTTCCCCACCACCCGCGACTACGGCCCCTATCAACACCGCCAAGCCCGCGAGCAAGCAGTTCAGGGGCCTGACGAGCTCGAACATCGCTGGTAGGCGCGGCACCTATTCACCCTTATAAATTACTTTCGGTGACCTCTCTCCCCCAAAGCCGCTTAAATACTCCTCCAAACCTCTCAAGCGGAGGGTGAAGAAATGGATGCGAGCGATGGGGTGAGGAACCCAGATGTGGAAAGGAGCGCAAGTGCAGCGTTACCCCTCACCTCTCTCCCCAGAGAACAAGCTGGGTTCGAGAGTACGCTCGCGAACATAGCGGAGCGGATACGTGAACAAGAGGGGCAAAGGCGAAAAGTTGCGGGGGCGCTCGCTGGGCTAAGGGACGTAACTTTGGAAGGCGTGGAAGAAATTATCGAACCTTCCCTCGTGAAACTGATTGAGCAAGATGCGCTCACGAACCTGACGGTGGCGGGCGTTGACGGTGGGATGCTTGAGCAGCAGCTCCATGGCCTCGACCTCATCCTCTTGCGGGCGGTTGTTGCGATATTTCACTACCGCGAAGCTGGGCTGGAGTGGGCCGAGTACTTCCCAAGCGAAATGCCATTCCCCCGCCTGATCGATGTCGCGGAGCCGCTGGATGCCAGAGAATTTGAGCTCCTTGCCGGAATGGAACGTCAGCTAACCGAACTCGAACTCGCGACCGAGACGATTCAAGCAAATGAAGTGAAACTCCTGTTACTGGATGGCTCTGTAGTGCCCCAGTACATCGATCGCTTCCCCCACAACCAAAGCTTGCTTGAGCGCTACCACAAGCTCATCAATGCGTATACGAAGCTTTACAAGACCTGCGCGGGGTCGGGAGCCCTCCTTGCTGGCGCGGTCAAGGACAGCCGGGGCGGGCGCTTCATCGACATCCTCAGGCGCAAAGTGCTCCCAAGCTTAGGTGGCCTCGGGCTCAAGCAAAAGGAGCTGGAGGTCCTCGAGCGCTCGCGGGACACCGTTCTCCTCGACCATGTGCTCGGGGTGGGGGAGCGAACCTTCACCTTCCGCTACGTCGAGAAGCCTGCAAGCTATGTACTTCGCGACCTCGGTGGGTGGGCGGCGAGGGTTTATGCATTTTACCTCAAGACCGTGCCATTTGACCGCCCGCTGCGCGTGGAGTTCGTCGATTTCGTGGGCGAACCTGCTGGAACCGCCGACCGCATCGCCTCGCTCATCTACGCACTTTCATCCCACCACGATGCCTTCGGCCTTCCCTCGGTGCTCATCGAGGCGGATGCGTGCGCCCGCTTGGTCGAGGAGGACTTGAGCATCGTGCGCGACAGCATTGCGGATCGCCTCGGGCCCTCGGCATTGCTCGACCTGAGGCGGCACCGGAGACCATTCTGAGGTGAGCGAGTGGAGTTAGGGACCGTGGTCGCGACCGTGGATGGGCCCTCTCCGAGCAAGTTCACCTTCGTGGTCACCGAGAACGGATGCAGGATGCCGGTTCGACAGGGGCAGTTCGTGGAGGTTGAAACAGAGGAGGGTCTGGTGATCGCATTCGTCACCAACCTACTCAAAACTAACCGGTACTTCATGCGGGCTGAATCGGTCAAGGAATACGAGCGGGGAGGCAGGCCCCTGACGGCGATCTTTCCCGCCGACCGCTGGGAGTACCTCATAGCCGAAGCCCAAGCGCTCGGGGTCCAGGGCGAAGGCGGGCTCGAGCGAACTACTTTCCCGCCATCACCTGGGCAAAAAGTGTGCGAAGCTAGGTCAGAGGCGCTAACACGCTTTCTAGGGTTAAATCCGGACGATGGGGTGGAGCTGGGCAAGCTCAAGCATCACGAGCTACCCGTGAAGCTCGACCTCACGAGGCTGTTGCGCAAACATGTGGCGGTGCTCGCGATGTCGGGAGCGGGCAAGTCTCACGGGGTGATGGTGATGATCGAGGAGCTACTCGACCGCTTACCCGAGCGTGGGCGGCCTGCGGTCGTCGTGGTGGACGTCCATGGCGAGTACGTTGGGTTGGCCGAAAGCTTCCCTGGTCGCGTGAGTATCGTCAAAGGGAGGGAACTCAGGATAGGTGTGCCGAACCTGAGCTCGTATCAGTTCAAGGAGTTTATGTCCGACATGTCCGGGATGCAAGCGCGCGAGCTCCAGCGGGTGCTTGGTGAGCTTCGAGCCGAGATGCGGGCGGGCAAGGGGCCGTTCGGACTGGATGAGGTCATCTCGCGGATTGAGGGGGACGAGGACATTCATAAGCAGCTCCAGCAGGCTTTGCTCGGGTGGCTCTTCGACCTCCGCTCGCTCGGTGTCTTCGACCGCGCCGATCACCCGAACTGGGAAAAAGTGGTTGAACCAGGAAAGGCTGTGGTGGTCGACCTCAGCGATGTGGTCAGCTTGAGGAAGAAGCAGATGCTCGTGGCGTACGCTGCGCGGAGGCTGTTCAACGCACGCAAGCGTGGACGCGTGCCCCCGTTCGTGCTCTGCTTGGAGGAGGCCCATCAGTTTTGTCCGTCGAGCGAGTCCAAGCGTGCGGCGATTTCTAGGTCAATAATCGAAACGCTCGCTCGCGAGGGTCGCAAGTTTTACGCCTCGCTCGTGCTCATCTCCCAGCGCCCGGTGAGGCTCTCGACGACCGTGTTATCGCAGGCTAACACAAACGTCATCCTGCGGGTCACCAACCCCTATGACCTCGAGCACATCAAACAGTCTTCGGAGGCGATAACGGGGGAGGTCGCGGACATGATCTCCTCGCTGCCCGTGGGTGAGGCGTTGATTGTGGGTGAGGCCGTCAACCACCCAATCTTCGTGAAGGTTAGACGAAGGCGCTCGCGCGGGTCGGCGCACGGTGCCAGTTTGGAGGAGGTTGCGAAAGAATTTGAGCGGCGCAGCGGTCAAGGGCGCGAGGATGCGAAAGCGTTCATGTAAGTTTGGGCTATTTCGAGAGCCTAATTGGCTTTTCAATCCAGCATTCCGCAGGCAAGCCGTGGATGATGATTCTCTGATATCTGTGTGCACCTTTCGCTATCAAGATTGATTTGGTGCTCTTCCGGTACTCGCACCTGATCCTCTCGCCCACGATGCTGTCCCCAATGTCCCTGAGGATCATTTAACATCCTCAACTTTCTTTTCGCCCCAGAGCTCGCGGATGATGTCGGCTACTAATCCATAATCTAGCCTCAGTTCATCAGCTATGTCGCTAGGGTATGCGACCTCTTTCTTCCGGAGATAATCTAATATCTCTCGCTTCGCCTTCTCCCTGGGCACGTCTCGCAACTTGATGATCTTCATCTCTCCGACCTCCTCGATGAAGCGCCTGATAGACTCCCTTATCACCTCGTTTCTCGAACGGTACCCCAACTTGGCGCGCATGTTGTCAATCTTCCTTACTTCCTCAATCGGCAAGGAGATAGGGATGGTTGCCCGTTTCATGGCATCAAAATCATTATTTGCATACGATTGTATAAAGCTTATGCTTCCCTCGACCATGCGCGTCTACCTCTGATTGTATCAACTGCGTGGGTTCGCGACCAGCAGCAGCGCTCGCTCGCATAGCTCGCGCACGACCTCCGGCTGCAACACGTGCTGCCCGAGGTACTCGCGCAGGAGCGGCGTCAGATCCCATGTCACGTACCTGAAGCTCAGCCCTCCGGGATTTGCGCACGCTTGGCTCAGCTTTCGCACAGCCGTCGTCGTCGCCCGCAGACTATCACCGCGCTGTTTTCGAAGCTCGTCGACCAAGCCCTCGAACGCATGCCCGTCGTTCAAGTTTTTGTAGATGTAGCTACCCACATCGCCCGCCAGCTCGCGGTAGAGCTCGAGCGCCTCGCGGAGCGCTGACCAGTCGGAGTGCGCGTCGAGCTGCCAAAGGGTCCGCGCCCCCACGTGCTCCCGCAGGCGCTCGACGACTCCCTCATCGAAAGTCAGCAAGGGCAGCCGAATGTGCGCAGCCAGCATCAGGGCTCGCATGTCAGTGAGCGGGACATTTCGCTCCACCTCAAAAAGCAGGCGGCGCGATAGTTCATCGAGCAGCTCCGGCAGGTAGACGACGAGTAGCTCTCGGTCGCGAACGAACTGGCTCACCAAGCTGTACCCAAGGGTCCTGCCCCGGACGGCGATCAGCTTGTCGCGCGCGAGCCAGCTGTAGGTTGCTGCAGGTAGATAGAGCTCACCTCCATCCAGCAACTGCTGCGCCCGCTCGAAGCTAGCGCGGTCTACCAGCACGCTCACATCGCATATGGCTCCAAATCCCCGCGCTGTCATCCGTCCCGCCAAGCCTTTGCGCGGAGGTTCTTTATAAGGGAGAAAAATTACCCCATAGCAGAATTTTAAGCGCGAGTTGTGATACCAAGTTGGTAAATTATGAGAAAAATCAAGATAGTGTGCCGCGACTTTGAGGTCGAGGCTGAGCTGCTGGAAAAGCTGTGCCTCAATACCTGCGACGCAATTTGGAAAGCTTTGCCCTTCGATGCAGAAGTAGAAATCTGGAAGGAGGAGGTCTACTTCGAGATTTCGGTAAAGGTTCAACCAGAAAACCCAACGCCCAAAACTCAATCGGGTGATGTCTCCTACTGGCCCCAAGGCCCGGGCTTCTGCATCTTCTTCGGCCGCTCGCAACCCGTCAGCCCCGTGAACACCTTCGCTCGGATAAAAAGTGGTGTTGAAAAATTTAGGGCCGCACGAACGGGGGATCGAATAACCGTGCGCCGAGCCTAATGATTAGAATATTTTCAAGTCGAGCACTACGTGGTAAACTCTAGTGGCGTAGGAGCGAATCGCCCTGCTCTCGAGCAACTCCACCTTCCTCCCCTTCGCGGCTGCGGCGGCACGAACGAACTCGAGTGAGGGCCTGAAAAGCTCGGGCTCCTTCCCGAAATCGTAGAAGTGCACCACGCCTCCCTCGGGCTTCAGCGCGAGCAATGCGACATCGAAGAACTCGCGTGCTAGCTCTGGAAGCGGCATGAGCACGCGGTCCGCCTTCCCCTTCAGGCGGGTTTCAACCACCTCTCGCGCGTCTCCCAAAATCAGCACCACACTATCACCGACCTTGTTGATGCGGATGTTCGTGCACATGTAGTTGAAGGCCGCCGGGTTCTTGTCGATCGAGTAAACACGCGAAGCTTGGCCGTGCTTGGCTATGACAACCGAGTAGCACCCCGCACCAGCGAACAAGTTTGTCACCGTTTCACCTGGTTTAACCAGCTGGGCGATGCGAAGACGTTCATGAGCCAGCCGAGGTGAGAAATACACCTTAGCAAGGTCGACCTTGAAGCTACATCCACTCTCGTGATACGTTGTTTCAGTTTCGGGCTCGCCTGCTATGACCTCTAACTCACGCGTCCGAAACTCGCCCCTCACCGCGCTCGTCTGGCGGAGGACCGTTCGGATGCGGCGATGGACCTGCATCAGGGCCTCGCCGATGAGGTGTTTTTTGGGGAGAAGCCCGTCAGGCAGCTTGACCACTGCAATATTTCCAATGACGTCGAATGCCCGCCCTAGCTGCTTGAGCTCCTCGTCTGACAGTTGCCCCTTTAACGCCTCGCGCAGATTTCTTGGCATGCTTGCTCCCAAAACAATTTCGTGCCGAAGCAAAAGGTTTTAGGGGCTATAGCATTTCCCTGCGCTTCGCCAGCCAGATGCTCAGGATGAAGGGGACGATAAAGTATCCTAACATTACAAAAAAGCTTGTAGTCGGATCCGGGTTCCTCGC
>DAOVGS010000034.1 GCA_030672285.1 Hadesarchaea archaeon
TCAGCCTTGAGAACGGTGAGAATACGAAAGTCGATGTCGAGGTGACCGTGCCAGAGGGCCTGACGGAAAAAGTGGTTAACTGGATCACCTTGAAGGCGGTAGGGGATTCAGGGGTAGAGGACAACGCGCGCTTCACGGCCGTGAACATTTTTTCGTTAGCGGAGCCTCCTTATCCAATAGCTCATCCAGAGAGGTACGATTACTTGGGGCCCGGCGCCCCCACCCTTCGCGTCGAGCTACCAGCCGTACCGATTATAACTGCTGTCGAGACGGGCTACGGTAACGATCTGACGCCGAGGGAACCTTGGCCGATACCCTATGCCCAGGGTGAGTATCCGCCGGTCGGTGCCGCCGCGCTAGTGGACAATGGTCGCGTTATAGCCACATTCAATTCCATCTTGCGGGATAGATACATTGACAGCGGGGTGTTAGCGAACGATGAGTCTTTGTTACTTATGACCAGGTGGCTGATAGACTGGGACGATCCAAGGGAACATACATTTCTGTACTACTGTACGGAAGGGCAGCTCGGCACTTACCATCTTCCACGCGGGACACCGCCAGAGAAGTTAGGGGGTAAAGCCGTACAAGTGACAACATGGATTGACATGCTGGAAGAAGATCTTGGATTTGAAGTTGGGATTCAAGTAGGAGATAACATAACCCCAGAGATGCTCGAGAACTACGATGTCCTCCAGGTTGCAGAGCTCATGAGATCTCTTTCCCCCGAGGAGATCCAAGCGATCACGGAATGGGTGAAGGGCGGCGGGGGCCTGCTCATAATGTGTCAGGCCGATTACATGGGTTATGGCCGTCCCGTGTACCCAAACGAAGTCCTAGAAGCCTTGGACACCCCGATTTGGTTCCAAGACGACGAGTTGTACGATGATATCAACTATAGGGTTGACGGCCCTTGGTTCCCTCAGGTTTACCTTCTCGACCCCAGGGCGGTGAATCCCGAGTTCGACGTGTGGTTCCCGGAGCACGATTTTACCATTCAAATGACCCCACATATCGTGACGGTTGATGATGCGCAAGTGCTCTTTGCGCTTACGATAACGAACACAGGGAGTAAGGACACGACCTACGGGATCGAAGTCGAAGAAATCACCTATCCGGAGAACTTGGGTTGGGTTGTGGAAATGGGGCCAGCGGAAGTTGGGATTGCAGCTGGCGAAAATGCCGAGGTTTACTTAGTAGTAACTGTTCCAGACATAGAAGCTGGAAGGGAAAGGATGGATCTGTACATTAAAGTTACAGACGACGTACAAACTTTTCTAACGAAGTCCGAGGACTTCGCAGCTCTGGGAGAAGATGGGCGGGCACCCCCTCAGGCGAAGTTTGAGGTTGGGCAGAAGCTCTCTCACGCTAGCTGGGGGGAGGTCACCGTCCAAAAACTTGGGTACGTGGGAGGCGGGGACTGGTCGTATGCAATCGAAACCGAGGATGGTGAGCTTAAGTTTGCGATTGAGGAGGAGCTTAGCACAGTAGGAATTTCATCGTGGATAATTGTGGCGGCAATCGTCGTGATCGTCGTCGTAGTTGTGGTGGTGTACTTTATTCTAAAAAAGAGATAGATATTTGAGAAGTATCATGAGATTAAATTAGGGACGGCACATGGTCAAAATCTCTGGGCGCAGGATGATAATCATACTTTTGATCGTGATCGCAGCAGCGTATATTTTTCTAGTTCCTGGGGAGCGACTTGTGCTGCCGAGTTCGCCGAAGCCAACTGGCTCTTGGGACGCAACTGGTTATGAGAACGGCGGTTCTGTGATGATCAGCAGCCCTGCGCGCGAGGGAGTAAGTGGGGTGGGGTATTGGGAACAGACGATTCCCACACCCATCGAGGCGGGCTCAACGGTCACGCTTTCGTATGCGTGGAAGAAGGATCATGTGGGAGGAGTCCCAACCCAACAGGACGTTTATGCAGCTATCGTTAAGCCTAATGGTGTTATAGTGGACATCGACAATCAATTAGGGGAACCACTAGTTGACAACGAATGGTACGTGGTTTCTGATAAAGATGTTTCAGACTTCTTCGACAACACCGGCACGTACAAGATAAGGCTTAGATTTGCTTATGTCGCGGCAGATAGTGAAGGTGCTCAAGCTTTTGCTTGGTTTGATGAAGTGAGGCTAGTTTCAGCTGACGCGACGGTGCTAACTGCGTCCTTCCTGAGCGATAATGAAAACTGGTCCTTTGAGACTGTAGCTGGGTGGATAAAGGCAGTTCAAGCCGTGGACGCTAACTTTCTAGACATCCACCGCACGAAGCTCGATTGGGCGATACAGGTGATAGCCCTCACCCACGACACCCTCATGACCTTCGATGAGAACATGAACTATATCCCCCTACTGGCGGAGTCGTGGGAGGTCGACCCAGATGGACTCTTCATAGATTTTTACCTGAGGAAGGACGTGAAGTTCCATAGTGGGGATCCATTCAACGCTGATGCCGTGGTATACACCATCAGAAGGTGCAAGGAAGATTTGTCTGTGCATGCGGATTCTGTGAAAAACGTCTTGGATGCAGAAAAACTTGACGATTATACCGTAAGGATACATTTGAAAAAGTGGGATAGATGGCTCTACGATTGGTTTGCCACGACTTCTAGTTCAATAATAAGCCCCCGCTACGTCAAAGAATATGGGTTGGCCTACGGCATAAGCAAGTTCGACGGGACGGGCCCATTCAAAGTTCAAGAATGGAAGCGGGACGATAGGCTCATCTTGGTGAGGAACGACGATTACACGTGGGGGCCCGAACTCTATCAAAACAGGGGGCCAGCGCTTCTTGATGGAATATTCATTGAGATCATTCCAACGGATATTTCTCGAGAGCACAAATTCAGAACAGGTGAGGCTAACATGATGATCGGCTTTTCCCCCCGCACCGCGCTGATAGACGAGTTGAGGGGGGATCCCAACGTCGAGGTGATCGTGAACCCGCGCTCGTCCATGTCGTACGTGGGCTTCAACGTCGCTTCGCTTTCCGACGAGATCGAGCAGGGCTTGGAGTCCGGGCGTCCTATCCCTTCCGGCCACAGGACGTCTCCCGTCAACGACGATCCGGAGGGGAAGGGCTTACTCGTCAGGAAGGCGCTTCTGTACGCCACCAACAGGGAGGAGATACTCGAGCATGCTTGGCAGAACATGGGCAAGGTAGCTTACGGCCCCCTCACGAGCTTGATGTGGGGATATGACCAAGCGGTGGAAAACATGTACCCCTACGACCCTGAGATGGCGAGGAGTTTGCTCGCCCAAGCTGGCTACGCAGGAGGCCTCGATCTCACGATCCTCACCACGAACTACGAGCCCTACACGAGGACAGCCGTGCTGTTGAAGGAACAGTGGGAGGAGGTTGGGGTCGACCTCGAGATAAGTGTCCTAGTCTTCGACGATATTGAGGCCACAATTGGCGCGGCTAATCATGATTTGTGGATCGGGGGCTACACGTGGCACAACGCGGACATGCTCTGGTGGTACTGGCACACAGTTCGGGTGCCCCCATCCTCCAACCGATTCTGGTGGGGCGACGCGTATTCGGATGAGCTAATAGATAACACATTCGTGGTCGACGACAACGTGGCCCTTAAGGCCATCCAAGATTGCCAAAGGCGGGTCATGGAGGATGCGGCGTATTTACCGATAGTCGAACGCCCGTTCCTCCTAGCCCATAAAGTCTGGGTCGAAGGTTTTAGGATTCATCCTTTGGGCAATTTCATCTGGAAGCATCTCGATACTTACGTCGAGGAATGAGGGCCTCGCCGAGAGTTTGGCCACAATTTTTAATATCCACGCATTTTGATAGTCTATTGGGGTAGAGGTGCGATTCATAAGGTTGCCGGGAGGCATGTATGGGTTTATAATAAGAAGGCTGCTATTGCTCATCCCCATAATGTTGGCGGTAAGTATTGTCGTCTTCATGCTTTTGCCCCTAACTGGTGACCCGGAAAGGCAAGTACTGCTGGCGCAAGGTGTGCAAGATCCAAGTGTAGAGCAGCTTGAAGCCGTAAGGCATCAATACGGCTATCATAGGCCCCTATACATCCAATACATAAGGTGGATGACGGGTTATCCTCCCGCCGATCCCAACGAAAACGAGGATGCTGGGGTAATGAGTAGGGGTTTGCTGAGAGGAGACCTTGGATTCTCCCATAAATTCCAAACGCCGGTCCTAGATAAGATGCTTGAGGCACTTCCAAATACTCTAATACTTATGGCTGCCGCCTTCATGATTTCTCTGGCGTTGGGACTTTTGCTGGGGGTCATCTCCGCGCTCAGGCGGAAGACGTGGGTAGATTACACAGGCATGGGGGCGGCTCTCTTCGGCGTCTCCATTCCCAACTATTGGCAGGGGCTGATGGCGATTTTAATATTTGGGATCTGGTTGGGGTGGTTACCCGTGGAGGGGTACCATGGCCTATCATATCTGATTTTACCAGCCCTCACGCTTGGAACGGCTCAGGCGGGCTCCCTCGCCCGAATGACTAGGTCGAGCATGTTGGACGTGCTCAGGCAAGATTACATAAGGACGGCGAGAGCGAAGGGGCTGCGGGAGAGAACGGTTATCTACACGCACGCGCTAAAGAACGCTTTCATCCCAGTTGCGACCTTGCTCTTCCTACGGCTCCCCTACTTGTTTGGGGGAACGGTTGTAATCGAAACGGTATTCAACTGGCCGGGCATGGGAACCCTCTTGGTTAAACATGGAATGGGGGCAGCAGGCGGCATGGGTAAAGACTGGTTCATAGTTCAAGGGGGGGTCTTGATGTTTTTGCTGATGGCCGTCACCGCGAACCTCCTCTGCGACATCGCGTATGCCTACCTCAATCCAAAAATAAGGTATGGAGAGGGCGGATGAAATGTTAGGTAAAATTCGTGGTCACCTAGGAAGTACACGGCGATCTCCGGCGTTCAGGTATTTTAAACGAGACATAAGGGCAAAAGTTGGTCTGGCCATCGTGTTGCTGGTTATTTCCACCGCAATCTTCGCGGATTTCATTGCCCCATATAGCCCTACAGAACAGCACCTAGACGAGGCGGAACAGGGACCGAGCTGGAAGTACCTAATGGGGACTGATTGGGCGGGTAGGGATATCTTTAGCAGGATCGTCCACGGCACTAGGTATGCGCTGGCGATAGGAATCTTATTTGTCGTAGTGACGGCGTCGATAGGTGTCCCGCTTGGGTTATTGGCGGGCTACCGGGGGGGAAAAACCGATAGTTTGATAATGAGAATGGTGGATGCAACGCTCGCCATGCCGGGTTTGATAATAGCGCTCGCGTTCGTCGCTGTTTTTGGCCCCGGCCTTTATAATGTGATAATCGCACTGGCGATAACCGGGTGGGCCGGGTATGCTAGGCTCATGCGCGGTCAGGCATTAGCAATCAAAGGGGAGGTGTATATCGAGGCTGCGAGGGCGATCGGGGAAAAGGATAGGACCATTGTTGCCCGTTATGTACTACCCAATTCGATATCACCATTGATAGTAATGGTAACGATGACTCTCCCAGCCGCGATTCTAATAGCTTCTGCCATGAGTTATCTCGGGTTGGGGGTAATGCCCCCGGCGCCAGAGTGGGGGGCAATGTTATTACAGTCCACCAGAAACCTTGCGGATAATCCTTTGAAGTCTGTTTTCCCAGGCGTAGCAATTATAGTGGTAGTTTTAGGATTCAATTTCTTAGGGGACGCGTTAAGGGACGCTTTCGACCCGAGATTAAGGGAGTAGGATAAATGTCAAAGCCGCTATTGAAAGTGCAGGGTCTGAAAACGTATTTCTTTCTCGAAAGGGGCGTGGTGAAGGCGGTCGATGGAGTGGATTTTGAGATAAAAAAAGGAGAAATTTTTGGCGTGGTCGGTGAAACAGGCTGCGGGAAAAGTGTCACAGCATTGTCGATACTGAGGCTGGTCCAAAGTCCTCCTGGAAAGATTGTCGAGGGAAAGATCATCTTTGAGGGTGAGAACCTGTTGAAGAAAAGCAAGGAAAGGATGAGGAAAATAAGAGGGACCAAAATATCTATGATATTTCAGGATCCCCATACCTCCCTCGACCCCGTCTTTACCGTCGGTCACCAGATAGCGGAGCCGATCGAACTACACCAAGTCATCGAGCAACATCTGATAAGTGCTGATGAGGTACCTAAAAAAGTCATAGAGATGCTTAAACTCGTGAAGATACCCGATCCAGAGCATAGAGTTGTTGAGTACCCGCACCAGTTCAGCGGGGGGATGAAACAGCGGACGATGATTGCCATGATGCTTTCATGCAACCCGTCCTTGCTCATCGCGGATGAACCGACGACTGCGGTGGACGTGACCATACAGGCGCAGATTTTGGACTTAATGAGGGAGTTAAGGCGGAAGCTCGGCACATCTATTTTGATTATCACCCATAATCTAGGGGTAATAGCTGAGATGTGCGATAGGGTGGCCGTGATGTACGCGGGGAACATAGTGGAGCAAGCCGACATAATGACCTTGTTCGAGAGCCCAAAACACCCATACACTCGTGCCCTGCTTGCGGCAGTTCCGAAGGTGGGGGCGAAGAAGGGAGAGCTTGAAAGCATCACCGGGATGGTCCCGAGTCTTATTACCCCACCGCCCGGATGCAAATTCCACCCGAGATGCCCTCACGCTATGGATATATGCAGGAAGAAGTTCCCGCAAATGATTAAGATAGGGAAGGAACACCTGGTGAGTTGCCATCTCTATAGCGGAGGCGCGAAGAAATGATTTCAAGGGCACCCAAAGCGAAGTTAAAAGTGGCTAAGACCAAGGCGCCCGCTACATCGAGGAAGGTCAAGGTTTCTAAGAAGAAGCTGATAGAGGTCAAGGGCGTAAAGAAATATTTTGAAACGAAGAGAGGAATATTCGCACGGGAAAGTAAGTGGGTTCATGCAGTCGACGATGTGAATTTTTACATCCGAAAGGGGGAGGTCTTCGGGCTGGTCGGCGAAAGTGGATGTGGGAAGACAACCGTGGGGAAACTGATATTGGGACTCATAAGACCTACGGCCGGTGAGATTTATTTTGACGGTCGCAGCTTGGCAGGGTTTGATGAAGAGGAGCTGCGGAAGCTCAGGAGAAGGATGGGAATTATCTACCAACACCCGCAGTCATCCCTCAACCCCAGGATGACCGTCCATACCACACTCAGCAGGCCGATCGATATTCACAAAATTGCAGAGGGGAGCAAAAAAGAGGAGATAATTTTTAAAGTGCTTGAGGAAGTCGGTCTCGAGCCCCAGCACCTCGACAGATATCCACACGAGTTCAGCGGCGGGCAGCAGCAGAGGATCGCGATCGGTAGGGTACTCGTCCTTAACCCAGAGTTCGTCGTCCTAGATGAGCCGACCTCAGCCCTTGACGTGTCCGTTCAAGCCCATATCCTCAATCTGTTGAGCGAGCTTCAGGGCAAGTTCGGCTTCACCTATCTTCTGATCTCTCACGACTTGAACATTGTTGACCACATGAGCGACAGGATTGCGGTAATGTACGTGGGTAAGATAGTTGAGCTCACAGACAAGAAGGAGCTACGCGAGAATGCCCTCCACCCGTACACGCGGTCATTGCTTGTCGTTGCCCCGATCGCGGACCCAACGCGCAAGCGTAAGGGTGTTGTTTTAAAGGGGGAGGTTCCGAGCGTCATAAGCCCGCCTCCTGGATGCAGGTTCCACCCCAGGTGCTCCTATGCCAAACCTATCTGCAAACAGAGTGAGCCGGAGTTACACGATGTCGGGGACGGTCATATGGTGGCATGTCATTTCGTGAAAGACAGAAAGCACAAGTGGCCTAGCCCTCACTGAAAAGCTTTCTATTTTCTTCTGAGGAGGAACGCCCCCACGATCACTATTGCCACGACCACCACTGCGGCGGCCAAGATGGCAGCGGTTGGCAGTGCTCCTTCGTCGACTACCTTTTGGAACGAGTAATCGTCGACCACTTCTCCCTCATGGCTTACCGCTCGTAAATGAAAAGTTTCATCTGTTTTAACATCTATGACGCAACAATGGTAGAAATTTTCCACCTGTCCTAAGCGACCCGGGGAATCGGGGGCGGTAAACCAACTGTTCTCGCCGGTGTAAAGTGGGGCACCCCAGCCAGCGGTGACTACGTAGATTCTCCCATTCTTTGGGGAATCCATCAGCTCCTCTGGGTGAGAGGTATGGTCGATTGCCCCCGTTCTCTCGTACCCATGGTCATGGCTTGCAAAGACGACATCGACTTTGTACATGTCTAAGAGAAACACCCAGTCCTCAAGATAATGCAACTCTCCCCCATGGTGGCCTCCGCTGTAGACAGGACGGTGGAAGTTAACGATTTTCCATAAGCAATCTTGATGCTCCGCGAGATCTTGCTCTAACCACTCTAGTTGCAGTGCCCAGCTGATGCTTGTCGTGCTCTTAATTTCGCTGTCTAGAACCACTATGTGCAGGTCCGGTCCCCAGTTGAGAGAATACCATCGCTCGTCTCTCGGAAGGTTAAACAGCATGTAGTAGTTCGAAGCGTGGACCATTGGATCGTAATCTGTAGGTTGTGGATAAGGTAACTCGTGGTTGCCGATAACCGGTACCATCGGGATTAACCTCCCGTCCTCAGCGCGTGCATATTTGTACCACGTTCCAAGCCAGTTGTCCCAAGTATCTGGCCAAGGCTGTTCTTGACCGTTCGAAAGGAAGTCCCCGTTGAAGATGATGAAGTCAGGATTATAGCTCGCCGCAAGTTGGGTGATTTTGTCCCTAGCTTCCGGCCAATGGTATGGACGTGTTTCCCCGGAGTAGGGGCCCCTCGAATCTCCGCCCACGACGAATCTTATATTTTCTCTCTCCACCGGAGCGGTCCTAAAGCTCAATTCCTCGCTCCAGCCGTAGTCGGGGTTACCGCAGATGAAGTAGTAAATTGTGTCTGACTCCAGCCCTGTGAGCTCGACGTGGTGGATGTAGCCTTCGAACTCCGAGGTGGTTACTCCTCCCGTACCTTCCATGCTAGAGCTGTAGGCTTCGGGGGCACCATTTTGGGATCCGATTTCGTAACGGACCTCCCCAATGTAGTTTTCATCTGTGCGCCAGCTGACGTTTATCGTGTGAGCCGGGTCAGGAGATGCGTAAGTCAAGTAAACGTAATCAGGCGAATTCTCGGTTTGGGCCGAAGCGGGCATGGCCGTCCCGAGTAGGAACGATATCGCGATTAGCACTGAGAAGCAGGAGTATTTTTTCCCGAGTTTCAGTTTACTCACCCCTCTTAACGATTAGGTTCTCAACTTATAGCATTAAAACTTATTTCCTGTGGGTTTCGTTAGGGCCTCAACGCCGGGGCTTCTAGTCCCCTTGTCTCATCAAACCCGAACATCAGGTTCATATCCTGGATCGCCTGCCCCGAAGCGCCCTTGATGAGGTTGTCGATGGCAGCGACCACGACCAATCGATTGCTCCTCGCGTCGAGCTCGAACCCGATGTCGCAGTAGTTTGACCCAACCACGAAGTTCACCTGCGGAAGCTCCTCGAGCACCCGCACGAATGGCTCGCCCGCGTAGAACTTGCGGTAAAGCCCGAGCAAGCCCCTCGCACCGGTCGGCTTGCGGAGGAAGACATGTGCTGTGGAGAGGATGCCCCGCACGATGGGAATGAGGTGGGGGGTGAAGTGGGTCTCGACATTTCGCCCCGCCAGCTTGCTCAGCTCCTGGTCGATCTCGGGGGCGTGGCGGTGGGTGGTCGCGGCATAGGCTAGGATGTTCGCATCGATGATGGGGTGGTGGGTCAACTCGCCGGGTACGGCCCCTGCCCCAGAGGTCCCGGTCTTGGCGTCGATGACGATGTGTTCGATGTTGATTAGATGTCGCTTAACCAGTGGTGCCACACTGAGGATGGCAGCTGTTGGATAACATCCAGGATTAGCGACTAGATGAGCACGCTTAATCTTCGCACGGTAGAGCTCGGGCAGCCCATAAACTCCCTTAACCCCTGGACTTTCATGTTTGGTGTAGTATTGCTCATACACCTTAACGTCATCGAACCGGTAGTCTGCGCTGAGGTCGATTATCCTCGCTTTTCCCTTGAGCAACTTCGGCACAAATTTCATCGCGACACGGTGAGGGGTGGCCACGAAAATAACATCAGTTTGCTTCCCAATTTTTACGTAGTCAGGCTCGGCGATTTTTAGATCAACTATTCCTCGGAGGTTCGGGTGGACCTCGCTCACCCGCTTCCCGACGTTGCGGATGTCGTAGGCCCCAACGAGTTTCACCTCAGGGTGGCCGACGAGCAATCTAAAGAGCTCCACGCCCGCGTAGCCCGATGCCCCGACGACTGCAGCCGTGACCGTCATCGCGAACGCCTCTTGGCCCCCTTCAATAGCTTCACCTCTGCCTTGGTAATTGCTCGCCTTCGGGCGTGCAGGAGCTTCGCGCGGTTTTTCACATCCCGCTTCAGGGTCCTGAGCTGCTCCTTGACGGCCTTCGGCGCTGGCCCGCCCGGCAGCGCTCGGGTTGCGATGCACTTGTCGAGGTCGAGCGCTTCCCTCAGCTCCTCGAGCGTTAGGTGAACCTCTTTATCCAGAACTTCATTCGATGCCGCCCGCAGGTCCTCGATGTTCAGCTCCCCCGGGGCCCGGCCCTCCTTGGTTGCGCGGGCGACCATCCTTCCAACTATCGCGTGGGCATCCCTGAAGGCTAGCCCCGCCTTCCACACGAGCACGTCGGCGAGTTCCGTGGCGGCCGCGAACCCCCCTTCGGCTCGCCTGCGCATAGTTTCCCCCTTCGGCTCGACCGCACCTATCAGTTTTGCCATCACCCCCGCGCTGTCCCTTGTCTCATCAACGGAGTTCCACAGTGAGGGTGTTAGGTCCTGAAGGTCGAGGTTGTAGGATTGGGGAAGGGCCTTCATCACCGCGAGGGCCCCCGAGAGGTTCCCGAGGACGCGCCCAGCCTTCGCGCGTGCGAGTTCGGCCACGACTGGGTTCTTCTTCTGAGGCATGATGCTGCTCGTCGCCGTGAACTCCTCTGGCAGCTCAATCATGTCGAACTCCGCCGAGCTCCAGAGCGCGAGTTCCTCGGCCAGCCTGCTGAGGTTAACCATCGCGATCGCTAGGGAGCTCATGGCCTGCAGGGCGAAGTCGCGTGAGCTGACGGCATCCATGGTGTTCTCGTCGACGCGCTTGAAGCCCAGCAGGTGCACCACCCGCACGCGATCGATGGGGAAGCTCGTCCCCGCGAGCGCGCAGGCCCCCATCGGGCAGGAGTTCGCGGCATCGTAGGCCCGCTCGATGCGCTCGACATCGCGGAGGATGGCGAAGGCGTGGGCGGCGAGCCAGTGGGCAAAGGTCGTGGGCTGTGCAACCTGAAGATGGGTGTAGCCGGGCATTATCGCATCGGTATTTTTCTCGGCGAGCGCGACCAAGGCACTCACGAGCTCGAGTAGCCTCTCCTCAACATCGAGCAGGCCCTTGCGCAGGGTCAGGCGGATAGCCGTGGCGACCTGATCGTTGCGGCTCTTCGCGGTGCTGAGCTTACCCCCGACCTCCTCATCCGTCGCCTTGATCACGAATTCCTCGACCGCCATGTGAATGTCCTCGAGCTCCGGGCGGAGGTCCAACCCTCCAACGCCGCGCTCGTGAAGCTCGTAGAGAGCCCGAAGGATGGCGGCCGCGTCCTGTTCGGTGATGATTCGCCGCTCCGCGAGCATGATAGTGTGCGCTAGGTTGATCTGCACGACCGAGTAGAAAATACGAGCATCGGCTCCCATCGAGGAGATGTACTCGCTAGCCAGAGGGTCCATGGCTCGCTCGAAGCGTCCCCGGCGAAGCACCCTATGCCCCCTTCCGCTTGCGCAGGATCTTGCTCTGGAGCGCGTGGAATTTGATCACCCCTATCGCATCGCGCTGGTCGAAGCCGTAGCGCTCAAATGAGACAAGCTCCTCGTCGTAAAGCGAATAAGGCGAGCTGCGCCCCACGATGCGCGAGTTGCCGTGGTTGAGTTCGACTTTTATTTTGCCCGTGACTCGGTTTTGCGTGCTATCGATGAAAGCATCTAGGTCCTCGCGCAGTGGGTCGAACCAGAGCCCGCTGTACGCTAGGTCTGCCCAGGTTTGGTCGACCACTTGCTTAAATGCCAGCTCCTGTTTCGTCAGCGCGAGTTGCTCGAGCGCTCGGTGGGCTTGGATGAGCACCATCGCCGCTGGAGCCTCATAATTCTCCCGCGCTTTCAACCCGAGGATGCGATCCTCGATGAGCTCTATCCTGCCCACGCCGTAGGTGCCAGCTATTTTGTTCAACTTCGCGATGAGTTCGAGACCACCCATACGCTTTCCATCGAGCGCTATGGGTATGCCACCCTTAAATTCAATTTTAACTACGCGCGGCTTCGCCGGTGCTTTAGCAGGTGAGCGGGTCCATGCGTAGATATGCTCGGGCGGTGCTTTGGCGGGGTCCTCGAGCACGCCCCCCTCGATTGAGCGCCCCCAGAGGTTCTCGTCGATGCTGTAGGGCTTGCCCGTGCCAACTGGGATGCCCTGCTCGCGTGCGTATTTGATCTCCCACTTTCGGTCGAGGTTGAGCTCGCGGATGGGTGCGATAATTTTGAGTTTCGGCGCCTTGATTGCAATAGTCGTGTCGAAGCGGAACTGGTCGTTGCCTTTCCCCGTGCACCCATGCGCCACCGCGTCGGCCCGCTCCCTGCGCGCGACTTCGACCAGCTTGCTCGCTATAGGGTATCGCGCGAGCGCCGTGGAAAGGGGGTAACCCTCGTAGAGCCCGTTCGCCTTGATGCTGCGAAACACGTATTGCTCGACGAACTCCTTGCGCGCGTCGACATGGACGTGTTTGATCGCCCCAAGTTGCTTCGATTTTTTCGCTATCTCCTTCAGCTCCTGCGGGTCCTGCCCGACATCGACGGAAACGGTGATGACATCGGCCTTGTACTTCTCCTGAAGCAAATGAACGCAGACACTCGTGTCGAGCCCACCGCTGTAGGCGAGAGCGACCTTCATCCCTTCACCACTTGTTGTTAATGAGGTTGACATAAAAGGTTTGAGGTGTTTTGCGGTCGAATTGGCCAAGAGCGACACACACGTATCAGGCTACCTCCCCCGAAAACCTTTTACCGCTCGCCCCCCATCGCTACGGTTGAGCCTTTGGGTGGAGAAATGGTCAGGATAACTTACGCAGGCCGAACTCAAGCACATTCGAAAGCTGTGATTGGATGGAAGTCGTAGTCAAGTTGCATGGCGATTTGCAGGAAAAGGCAGGCACCGGCACGATAAAGGTCCCGATCGTCGAGGACGAGACCGTGGACACCCTGCTCATGAAGCTCAGCCGGCGCCACTCCACGGTAGTTGAAGCGATTTTGGATCCAACGACGGGGGAGCTCCGGGACAATTTTGACATCCTGCTTAACGGTCGACGAATTCAGCAGATCCGCGGAATTCACACGAAGCTCAAGCACAAGGACGAAATCGCGATTTCCCCACCAGAAGCAGGCAGTTAGCAACGGTAAAGGAAAAAGTAGCAGTTAGCT
>DAOVGS010000045.1 GCA_030672285.1 Hadesarchaea archaeon
GGAGCGGCTTATTGGTTCAAGTTTCGGAGATAAGCAAACCTACCTCGAATACATGCGTATCAAAACGCTCCACCCACCACTGGAATGACCTAAACTTTTATTGCTCGCTGGGCGATGCTTTTAGCGTGGTTTCATGGTCAAGATGGTCGATATTAGTGCGAAACCGAGGGTACCACGAACGGCCCAGGCAAGCGGTTTCATTCGATTGAAGCCTGAAACGCTCCAGAAGATCAAGGCGGGCGAGGTACCGAAGGGCGATGTGCTAGCGGTTGCCCAGACCGCCGCCATCCTTGCGGTGAAGCGAACCCCCGAGCTCGTCCCGCTCACCCACCCGATCGTCATCACGGGAATCGACGTCGACTTCAAGTTGGAGAAGGAGGGCGTCCGTGTGAGCGTCGAGGTCAGGAGCACGGGCCAGACGGGCGTCGAGATGGAAGCCTTGGTCGGTGTGGCCAGCGCGCTGCTCACCGTATGGGACATGGTGAAGGGATTCGAAAAGGACGAGGCCGGGCAGTACCCCACGACTTCGATCGAAGATATTCGTGTCTTAAAGAAGGTGAAAGGTTGAGCTTCAGAGAACACCGAATGGAGGCCCCCAAACACCTGAGGATAGCCGTCCTCGTCGTGAGCGATAGCCGGGCCGCGGCGGTGCGCGAGGGACGCGATAAGGACGTCACCGGTAAACTCATCGAGCAAAGGGCGCGCGAGGCCGGGCACGAGACGACCAGGTTGATAGTCCCCGACGACGTCCGTGAGATAAAAAAAGCGATGCGAGGGTTCATCGCGGACAGAAAAATCGATGTCGTGATAACAGCGGGTGGCACCGGCATAGCGAGGCGGGATGTCACGATCGAAACGTTGAGCCCGCTCTTCAAGAAGGAGTTGCCGGGGTTCGGTGAGATCCTGCGGCGCAAGGGCTACGAAAAGGTCGGCACGGCGGCACTTCTGACCCTA
The DNA here is from genome assembly GCA_030672285.1 of Hadesarchaea archaeon. Lineage (GTDB taxonomy): Archaea > Hadarchaeota > Hadarchaeia > Hadarchaeales > Hadarchaeaceae > DG-33. The sequence continues at coordinate 955 of DAOVGS010000045.1, forward strand.
GCTACCGCGGGCCTCATCAAGCGGAAGCCAGTTTTTTGCCTGCCCGGGGCCCCGAACGCAGCAGAGGTCGCGATGGGGCTCATCCTGCCCGAGCTCGGGCACGTCATCAAGCACGCGCGTGAGTGAGATGCGAGTTCGAATGCGGGGCTTCGCTCGTTACACCAAGCTCGACGATGCACTGAAGCTGGTGCTCTCGCGAGTGAAACGTCTGGGCTCTGAGATGGTGTCGTTCGAGCGAGCGTTGGGGCGCGTGCTGGCCGAGGATGTCGTCACAGAAATTGATGTGCCTCCTTTTGATCGCTCGGCAGTCGACGGTTACGCAGTTCGCGCAGCCGATACTTTTGGCGCACGTGAAACAAAACCGAAAAGACTACGCGTAATCGGGTCCGCGAAAATAGGTACCCCGACCAAGCTTCGTGTGCGAAAGGGGGAGGCGGTCAAACTGATGACGGGGGCACAGGTGCCTCCAGGCGCGGACGCGGTCGTGATGGTCGAACACACCAAGCTCGAGGGGAAACGCATCGCTGTGCTGGTGCCGCTCACACCCGGCAAGAACGTTTCGGCTCGGGGGGAGGACGTTCGGGCAGGTGAGCTGGTATTGAGGCGCGGGCAGCAGCTCAGGCCCCAGGATATCGGCATGCTCGCGTCGATAGGCAAGCTCCTAGTGCGAGTTTTCCGAAAGCCCCGAGTCGCGATTGTTGCTACCGGGCGCGAACTTCGGCGCCCCGGCACGCGGTTGGGCCAGGCGCAAATCACGGACATCAACAGCTACTCCTTGGCCGCGGGGGTTGCGAGCTGCGGTGGCGTGGCAAACCTGCTTGGTATCATCCCCGACAAACCACAAGCGCTGCGCCGCGTGCTGCGAAAAGCGCTGAAGAGCGACGTGGTTCTCATTTCGGGTGGAAGTTCGGCGGGGGTGCATGATATCGCCCCCGATGTGGTCGCCGAGTTAGGGAAGCTGATGTTCCACGGTGTCGCCCTGCGCCCAGGAGGTCCAACCGCGTTCGGCATCGTTCGGGGAAAGCCTGTGTTTTGTCTAGCAGGTTTCCCGGTTGCCTCGCTGGTCGCTTTCGACATGCTCGTCAGACCAGCGCTCTGGGTAATGCAAGGGTTGCCTCCAGATTGGGGATGTTTAAGGGTTCGGGCGAAGTTGGCATGCAAAGTCACCTCGAGTTTAGGGCGCGCGGACGTGGTGCGGGTGCGGGTTTGGAGCGAGGCGGGAGAACTCCTGGCAGAGCCAATCCGCGTCACCGGCTCTAGCATCCTCAGCTCGATGACCCGTGCGGATGGGTTTGTGATTGTTCCCGAGAATTGCGAGGGCTTTGATAAGGGCCGAACCGTTGAGGTTGAACTGTATAGCTGAATTAACATTTTTTTGGAAGAAGGATAGAGTGAAAATTTTTTGGGCGGTTGGGGTTTAGGAGCACTCCGTAGAAGTCGAACTTTATTAATCAAACGCTCAATTACCTTAGAGGGGGGGCTGGGTGACAGAGAAAATCGAGGATATTGTAGCGGATTTAATCACCGAACTCAGGCGCCGAATCGATGAACTCGAGCGCCGCGTTGCTTCTCTCGAATTAACGCTTGGGAAAGTTCAGCCCACCAAACGTCCTGGCAAGACCGGTAAACCGAAGCCTCGCGAGGGGTGAGGGATTAAATGACGTTTCGGACCTATCGCTCAGGCCCACTTCAAGTTGCAGAGATCGAATGCTACGGGTGCGAGAGGCTAAGCTCGCTTGAGGATAAGCGTTGTCGTGTTTGCGTGCTCGAGCAACTTGGCGCGCAGAGCTCGGTGGATCAAGTCACCCTCCGTCGGGCTTACAAACGCGTGTACTGTTCGAGCGAGCTATCGAAACTTGCTCGGGTCCTAGCGATGCTCAAACAACTCGTCTTTGACCGCGCATCCTACGCAGCGAGCGAGAGGGGCAAGTGCAAAGGCTGCGTGGATAAGCGCTACAGGGAATTGACCGAGCGATGGAAAAAGCTATTGGAGGCACCGCACGATTTATCGCCGATCGAGGAGCTGACGAGAAAACAAGGTGGGCTCAAAGGCGAATGCGCGAAATGCACCGAGCGTTATTTCCTAAAACTCCTCGCGAGCGTAAGGACGGGGATAAGGAGCATCACAGCCATCCAAAACACCGACGGAACAAATTACGACGAGGTTTTTGCAGCGCGGGTGATGCCTTTTTTCGTCGAGGGAATTTGGCACCCGCCGAAGCACGGGTTGAAACTATTGGAAACCTATGAGCTGCCCGAACATCGAGGCACCGTACGGATCTATAAGCAACTCGATCGCCCGCTGCCGTTTTATGAGCTTGACCTTCCCGAGCTCAAGATGCCTGCGGAGCACCTTCTGTTGCTGGACAAGGCCTATAAATTTGAAATGACGGTCGAGCCGGGGCATGCTCGTTTCGCTTTTCCGACGCGGATCTCGGGGTTCGTCGATGAGTGGTACAACGTGTTGCTACACGTCATTCGGGAGCGCTCGGATGTCAAGATCCCCTCGGGTGAGCTTAGGGAGCTCGCCAAGCGGATGTCGAGCTGGCTCACCTACCAATGGCTCGAGCCCCTCAGCTACGACGACAAGCTCACTGACATTTACATCCCCGCACCGCCCGAGCTTCAGCCGATCCGAGTTGTCCACGAACGTTGGGATATGTGCGAGACTGGTATACATTGGACGACACCGGCCCTGTTGGGATTTGGGGAAACCCTTGCTTCCCGCCTCGCGACGTCGTTCGATGAGGTTCGCCCGCAGTTGGACATTGAAATTCCCGAGCTTGGGATGCGATTGTTTTTGAGTCGTTACCCGGCGATATGGTCGAGGAGCATCGCGGCATCGGTCAGGAAGCGCCGCCGCCGAGCTTGGACCCAGCCACTCTTCCTCGAGCGGGGCACGCTCACACCCCTTGCTAGCTCGCTCGTGAGCAACCTCGTCAGGCGAGGCGCTTCAGCTTTTGTAATAGGCGAGATGGGGAGCGCGAAGACCAGCGAGGTCGAGACGCTCGTGCCCGAGATAGGCCCCCACCAACGCATCATAGCATTTCAGGACACGGAGGAGCTCCACCTCGAGGAGTTCATCGCACACGGTTATTCAATCGAGAACGTGCGAATTGCTGATGCCGAGCAGCTCCAGCTCCAGATCGATGCCTTCCTTCGAGGGGGCGCGGCATACTGGCTCATCACGGAGGTGCGGGTGATGGAGGCGGTTCGGGCGGCCTTGGGGGCAGCGGCGCGGCAGGGAAGCCAGCCGATCATAAGCAGCTTCCATGCCCGCTCGAAGCGCGAGATGTTTGATCTGGTATGCCACATCATGGGGTTACACGAGGCGGCCTACAAGTACGTTGATCTCGTTGTCAGCACCGCTCGATTTTCCACACCTAGCGGCACCATCAGACGGGTGATAGAGGTGGCTGAGGTACTCAAGGACTGGGAGGAAAAGCCGAGGTATGCCGAGCTTTTCACCGATGAACGCAAGCGCGATTTGCTTGTACCAAAAAATTTCCTTCGCGGTGACAGGCATCTCCTAGAGCGCATGAACTCCTTTGATCTTTCGAAACTCAACGTCCTAGATGCTGCTAAACGATTGGACTTCTTGCCGCCTGATAGAAGCGGAAGTCAGCTCGTGCCCACGATGTGCAAGCGGTTCGCGATAAATGAGCGAGATTTCCTCACGGGTATCCTCGTGGAGGCTAAGATGAAATCCGACTTGCTTGGTTTGGCCAGACGCACCGGCGACACGAGCTACCTCGAGCTCCCCTTCGTGAGCCGCGCATACGACGCTTACTTCACGCTTGTCAAGGAAAACGCTCCAGAATATCGGCGCGTTCTAAATGGGTGGCAGAGTTGGCTGAGAGCTCTCTGAAGGTCGAGGAATGGCTGCACGTGAGCGAAGATGTGCGGGAGATTCTGGAGCGCCTCAAGCGAGCGGAGGAGCGCCCACCTTCCTTTTACGAGCGCCTATGCAAACTGGGCAACAAAGTCTTCGGCGGCCTCACGCGCGGGATGAAGATCACCGAGAGCACCAAGCGTGAGTTGGGGCAGGCGAAGATTCGAATATCGCCCGGTGAGTATTGGGCCGGCTTTTTCTTCGCCCTCAGTATCCCCGTGCTCGTGAGCGTCCTCGCTTGGCTGTTGATGGGGCTAGCTGGGTCCGACATTCTTACCCTTTGGTGGCTTCCCATGCTGGGTTTGATACTCGGCTGTGCCCTAGGGATGATTTTCTATCTCTACCCACCGAGCGTGGCCGGGATAAAGAGGAGCGAGGCCCAAGGGGAGGCGATTCACACGATAATGTTGCTCAGCTTCGCTCTCTACCATAAGCCGGACCTGCGCGGCGCAACGATACTCGCGGCCAACGAAAGCAAGGGGGAGCTCGCAGGGAATCTCCAGCGTGGACTACTTGAGCTCGATACCCGCCGCCGCTATGAGAGCGTCCGACACATGCTCACGGTGCTAGCGCATCGGTGGGGCGAGATCGACGAGGGCACGAGGCAGGCACTCTTTGACATCCTGCGCTCCACGGGCGCTAGGGAGGAGGCTTCCCGCACCTCCGACGTGAGCCGGGCTCCGCAGCGCGTGCTCGAGGGCAGTGAGGCGCAGCTCAACAAACGCTTGAACGCGCTGGTGATGCCAACCATGGCTTTTATGGTATTCGGTTCGCTCGCGATCGTCGGGGTTATTGGTCTCTCCCCGCTCTTCGGCGCGATAGGGGCAGATTTTGTCCAGCTGCACTTTTTCGTGCTCGCAGCCCTCTTGCTCGTGGCAAGCTTTTTCGCTTTCACCACTTATATGGGCAGGCTCAGACCCATGACCCTACCCCCTCCCGAGATCCCGGAAGATGATCCACGCCTGCCTTCGCGTGGCAAGACGAGGATCTTCGGGCACGAGGTGCAATTCTGGCTGCCGCCGCTCTTGGTTTTCCTCACTCTCGCTTGGCCCGGCTTCCTCTACTTCGCGGGCGTCGAAACGGGCGTGCTGGGGTCCCTCGCTCAGGGGGCGAACGCTTTTTGGTTCGTCTGGGCTACAGCTGCGGCGATAGCGGTCCACGCCCACCTCTACGCAGGGCAGCGGAGGCGACTTCGGGAGGAGGAGCGAAGGAAGGCGGTCGACTGGGGTGCGGCGCTCAACACCATAGGCTCGCGCGTGATCGATGGAAAACCGATGAGTCAAGCGATGGTCGAAACGGCTGAGTTGATGCCCGGGTCACCCGTTGCGGATCAGCTCCAAGAGATCGTCGGGAGTACTCAGAGGCACGCGATAGATGTGCGGCGTGCGTTATTTGAGCGAGGGTTGGCCAAGCGCACTCGCAACCCACTCATCCAAAGCTTTTTGAACGTGATCACGCGCATACGGCGGAGCTCGGAAGCGGCGGCGGGACAGGCATGTATGATGGCAGCGGACTTCATCTCGACGTTGCACCGAGTTGAGCGCCACTTCCACGAGCGGATAGGGGAGGCGATGGGGAACCTGTGGCTGGTCACCGTAGTGCTTCTCCCGATCGTCTGCGCGATGTCGGTCTGGGTGATGGAGTTCATGTCGGACGTCTCCTTTACCGTGGCGGGCGAGGCTGCGGGTGCTGGATTGACGAACCTGCCCTTCCTGCTGGGCGCGATGGAGGCCAGCGAGCTCGTCCTCCTGAAGCTCGTGATGGGCCTGACGACGATAGCCCTCGCCGCGGTGATGGCGCGCTACATCGCGGTGATAAGTGCTGGTGACGATAAAGTGGAGCTTTGGGCGACGATGGGTAAAACTGTCATGTTTACCGCAATTGTCTTCACCGCAGCCTACCTGGGTTTCGGTTTAATCAAGGCAGCATGAAAGGATTAACCCAAAAACTAACATGGTAATAAATATCATGAAGGCCAAATATGGACTTGGAGACAAATCTGAGGTGATAAATAGAATGGTGCTTAAACACGAAGAAATCCTCCTTGAACCCGCACTCAGGCCGGAGTTTGTTGCAAAAATGAGAAAGCGGGGCAAGGAGAAAACGGTAAAAGTGACTGACTTCGCAAAGCGATATGGGCTGAAGTGATACCAGTCGCGGTGATGGCTCAAGGTTTTTCGTAGACCGCTCCTGATTTCTATGCTTCACCATATATTCAGCGCCAAGTTTAAATCCAACGCGTAATGAGGTGGGTGGGGGACGAGATGGCATCAAAATCGGAGATAATGCAGCTCGTGAAGAAGGAAGACATAAAATTCGTCCAGATGCAGTTCATGGACATCCTCGGCACGGTCAAAAATGTAACGATTCCCACCACAAAGCTCGGGAGGGCACTTGACGAGGGCGTGTTTTTCGATGGCTCCTCGATCCTCGGCTACGCCACGATAGAGGAATCGGACATGCGCCTCAAGCCCGACCCCGAGACCTTCGTGGTACTCCCCTGGCTTCAAGATAACCTAAAAACTGCACGGATGGTCTGCGATGTCTACGATCACGAGGGCAACCGATTCGATGGCGACCCGCGCGCGGCGCTCGAGAGGCTCATGGAAAAAGTCCGCAAGAAGGGCTGGATCTTCAACACCGCCCCCGAGTACGAGTTCTTCTTCCTGATGCCCGACGAGAGAGGGGATCCCACGACCAAGCCCTCCGACTCCGGGGGATACTTTGACCTCATGCGCGACCGGGGGGACAACGTACGCAAGGAAATTGTAACCTATCTGAACGCGATGGGCTTCGACGTCGAGGCCTCGCACCACGAGGTAGCCCCCGGGCAGCACGAGATCGACCTGAAGTATACGGATGCCATAAGCTCGGCCGACCGCGTCGCCATGCTGAAATACGTCACCAAGACTATCGCCTACGAGCACGGGCTCTACGCGACTTTCATGCCCAAGCCTATCTTCGGGATGAACGGGAGCGGGATGCACACCCACCAGTCGCTGATGACCCCCCAGGGGAAGAGCGCATTCCACGACCCGAAGGGTTCGTACAAGCTGAGCAAGAACGCCCTCTATTTCATGGGGGGGCTGATCAAATACGCGCGCGAGACATGCGTGATTCTGGCCTCCTCGGTCAACTCCTACAAGCGCCTGGTCCCGGGATACGAGGCGCCCGTTTACATCTCTTGGGCCAACCGCAACCGCAGCGCTTTCATCCGGGTGCCGGCCGGGAGGGGAACCAGCACGCGCATCGAGCTCCGCAACCCCGACCCCGTTGGAAACCCCTACCTGCAGTTCGCCGTCATGCTCGCGGCCGGGTTCAAGGGCATCGAGGACAAGATCGAGCCCCCCGACCCCGTCGAGAAGGACATCTTCCGCATGGGCCCCGAGGAGCGGGAGGCCTTGGGCATCGGGTCGCTTCCGGGGAACTTGGGGGAGGCGCTCGATTGCATGCGGCGGGGCAGCCTGGTGCGAGAGGCGCTGGGGGAGCACCTCTTCAGCCACCTCCTCTACATCAAGGGGCAGGAGTGGGATGAGTTCAAGGCTCAAGTCAGTGATTGGGAGATAAAGACACTTTTGCCGGCGCTTTAACAGTTCAGAACCTTTTTAATTTCTCAACACCTATTCTTCGAGGTGGCATTTTGGTTGGGAAGTTCCCCTTGGGAGGTTACGCCGGGCGCTTGCTCCAAGTCGATTTAACCCGCGGGAAGGCGATTGCACAGGAGCTGCCGGAGGAGCTCGCGAGGAATTACATAGGGGGAAATGGTTTTTGCGCCAGGCTGCTGTTCGACCTCATCAAGCCCAAGACGGATCCCCTAGGCCCAACGAATGTGCTCGTGTTCGCGGTGGGCCCCCTCTCGGGCACGATCTGGCCCCAAACCGGTCGATACGAGGTTGCCGCGAAGTCCCCGCTGACGGGACTCTACGGCGAGGCCAACTCTGGAGGGCACTGGGGGGCCGAGCTCAAGTACGCTGGGTTCGACGCGATCATCGTCCGGGGACGTTCGCCCAAACCCGCTTACCTTTTCGTCGAGGACGGCAAGGCCGAGCTCAGGGATGCCGAGCAGCTCTGGGGTCGCTCGACTCCGGAAACCGAGACCGCGCTGAAGGAAAAGCACGGAGGGGATGCTCAGGTCGCCTCCATCGGCCAAGCTGGCGAGAACCTCGTCCGTTTCTCGTGCATTATGACAAACTACCGCGCCGCTGCACGCACGGGGTTGGGCGCAGTGATGGGTTCGAAGCGGCTGAAGGCAGTTGCCGTCCGGGGCAGTCTAGATGTAGAGGTCGCTGATCTCGAGCGGTTTGAGCGCCTCGCGAGCGCTGCGTACGAGAAGCTGCTCCTGCACAAGTTCTCGGCATCGACGATCAAGTACGGCACGACGATTTTGGTGGAGCTCATGAGCGAGATCGGTCGCTTCCCAACCCGCAACTTCCAGAGCGGAGTGTTTGAGCACGCGGCGCAGATCGGTGGCGAGCGGATAGTTCGCGAGTTCAAGGTAAAGGACCGTGCATGCTTCTCCTGCCCTCTGCGCTGCGAGAATTTTGTGCGGGTGCCTGGCGGTGAGCGACCCTCTGAGGGGAAAATCGAGTACGAGACGCTGTCGAGCTTGGGCGGGCGCTGCGGGAACGCCGACCTCGAAAAGCTCCTCCACGCGAACAGGCTCTGCAACCTCTACGGCCTCGACACGATCTCGTGCGGCGGCGTGATTGCCTTCGCGATGGAGTGCTACGAGCGCGGCCTGCTGACGAAGCGCGAGACCGATGGCATCGAGCTGCGCTGGGGGAATGCCGACGCGATCATCGAATGTATCGAGAAAATCGCCAGACGAGAGGGCTTCGGCGCAAAGCTCGCCGAGGGGACAGCTAGGTTCGCGAAGGGATTCGGCAAGGAGGCAGAAAGGTTCACGATGGTCGTGAAGGGGATGGACGAGCCAGCGCAGGACGGGCGGGCGCAGAAATCTATGGGGCTCTCGCACGCCACGGCGAACCGTGGGGCGGACCACTTGACATCATTCGAGGTGCTGAGCGAGGTCGGCTTCGTGGAAGAAATCGAGAAGCGCTTCGGCAAGAAGGTGATGCCCGAGGCCGCCGATAGGCTCAACCCCAAACACAAGGCGCTCATGGTGCGAGATGGGGAGAACTTCTGCGCGGTGGTCGACTCGCTGGTGGCCTGCAAGTTCGGTGCGGTCTGGCCCCCCGCGTTTTACTTCGCCGATTTCGCCGCGGCGTTGACGGCAGCGACCGGCGTCCGCTACACTGAACGGGAGCTTCGCACGATCGGTGAGCGCATCTTCACCCTTGAGCGGGCGTTCGACATCCGAGAGGGGGTCACCGCCGAGGACGATTGCCTGCCCGAGCGCTTGATCAAGGAACCGGCCCCCGCGGGTCCCTGCGAGGGGCACGTGGTCGAGCTCGACTACATGCTTCGGCAGTACTACAAACTTAGGGGCTGGGATCGCAAAACCGGTTGGATTCCCCGCTCACGCTTGAAGACACTCGGGCTCGAAGATGTAGCGAAGCAACTTGCCAAAGCAGGGAAGTTACCATGAAGATTAGGTTGGGAACAATCCCACCTGCACCTGTGACTTAACGTCTTTTGATGTAGAGCACCGACACAGTACCGACTATTGCAACCGTTACAATCGCCATGATAACAACGATAGGTAGCCCTTCGGAGGTGGGGGGTGAAGTTTCCAAACCCGCTTGAATTATCGCGGTGTACCAAAGGTTTGCCGTGAACTGGACGGCCGAGCCTAATCTGTTCTCCGTGATATCTCGTATGGCGGGGTTCCAACTGATGCTCTGCCTCAACCAGTAGCTCAGATCGTTCTCAGTGTGACCTGTGAACCCGTAGCTTTCCTCGAGCACCGCCATCGTCGTCTCGAAAATGTTATCGAGCTCTTGGGGCACGTAATCCGGGATTGATATCTCGCCTAGGCGTCTGTCCACTTCGCGCTCGTATGTTATGTGCATGCCGTCGAGCCAGTAATCAGAGGTCGCGTGAAGGGGCATGGTGGCATCAGTGGTGTAATGACTTATGACACCCATCAGTTGCGCCGCGCGCTCCCAGTCCTCATCTCTCAAGCTCTGAACGAGGGAGTCGAAGTTGTCCTTCACGACCCAAGGCAGCACGCCTTTCCCTAATATACTCCAGTTATTAGGAAGACCGCCTCGATAATATTCGTCCGCGCCGTCAGGGACATCGACGTGGTACCAATGCCTGCAGTTTTTCTCATAAGGGTCGACGTTTTTCCACTGGTCGGGTTTAGTAGAGTATTCAATAATGACGCTCGAATACGTTGAGAAAAACCAATCTAAATTATCAGGCATAAGCTCGATTGCCCTATTATCAACGAATCGGTGGGTACCCCAAGCCCATGCGTGCACGCTGGGAACCTGCGTGGAGTAGATGGAGAAAGTCAGTAACAAACACATTAAAATGGAAATAGAAATTTTAGACTTCAAACTCATCTTTTGACCCTCTTTATCTCCGGTCTTTCTTCGCCCACAGCCTCCCTTTGGTGTTTTCGTCTAGTGTGATTAAAAGTATTCCTTGAAGATTCGTAAAATATTAGAAAATCTTGAAGAAAAAGTGCGGGGATTCGATCACGCACCTACTCCGCGGCGGTTCGGTCATCCCTACCCGCGCTTTTCGCCGCGAGATCTCTTTCCAGCACCTCGGCTTCGACGCGCACCACCGCGCACTTTACCCGCAGCCTTCCCTAGCCGCGCTAGGTTTCTCCGCGGTTCCCCCGCGCCCTTGGGCGAAGGTTCAGCCTTCTTTGCTGGCTTCTTCCCCGCACTTAGCTCACTTAAAAATTTTCCCTATTTAAACCTTTTGAAATGGCGAAAAGTCTTGATTTTTTCACGATAAATTGAAAAATTCCCCAAAAATGGAGCTTACGGGATTAGCTCAAAACATTTAGTAGGTGAAAAGAAAGTCCAAATTGTTAAGGAGGTTCCAGCGTGGGTCGTGCTGAAATTCGAAGATTGCGAGTTGACCGACGTGCATCCGCCCCGACGCTCGCGGTCTTCACCATTTTCGTAATCCTCTGCTCAAGCGTTGCGATAGTTACCTTTCAGTCGCTGGAGGAGCGGAGCGCCTCGACAATCATCCTGGAGAGCGCGGCCGATGTGGTTCGCGCCACGGCATCGCAGGTCGGGAGCGAGCTGAACTCGGCGCTCGAGAGCTCGATAGCCGCTGCGATGTACGATGTCGGCTTGAGAGGGGGCACCCGCGAGCAAGTGGAGCAGCACGTTCGCGAATACTTGAACACGCACATTTCCGACATCAACGCTTATCCCCACCCAAACCTCACGGTTGCGGTACCTCCCTGCGACGAGAATTCGCTTGCGCTGGATTGGTTGCCGGACGGAGGTATTCGAGCACGCGGTTACCTCGACGCCCAATTCGAGCACGTGATGGGCCCAAGGGCGTTCGGGTTGAGTCTGCGAGCGGTATCTCGCCCGAGGTTCGAGCGGATAAAGCACGTGGCCGAGCTATCTGCGGAGCTGGCGGCTGGAGCGGAGGACCTCGCCCGTCTGGAACGCGAGCTCAACGAGAGCTACGCGTGCGAGGGACTTGCGGTGGAGCTGGAGGATGAGGACAACATAATCTACGTAACGGTGCAAGACATCTTCGGAGCTCGGGGGGTGCTTGTCCCCTAGTGTCACAGCTGGTGTGATGACATACATGTGTCAGAGAGCTGTGTCACATTTGAGCAATTTTCCTCCTTATAAACAACCCCCACCCAAAGACTAGGCGGGATAAGTGGAAGGGAAGAACTCGAGCTGATGGACTTCCTAGCCGATCTGGTGGATCACATCGACCCCAAATCGAGAGATCAGGTCGACCTTGTGCCGCTCCATGTGCCGTCCCCCGTCACGTAGCCCGTATAATCATCAACCTCAATCCAAGTTCCTGAGACTGAGGATCCGTCCGAAGAAACGGTGCCTGACCAATACCAATGGTGTCCTAGCGTCATGATGGAAACTCCTCTAACGCTTATTGTTCCATGAGAGATAGTGCCAGTCAGCTCACGATTACCCCCCATCCAATGAGACATCCCACCCACCGTTCCATCGTCAAAATTAACGGAAA